>CAYNLB010000009.1:25594-54244 GCA_964397935.1 uncultured Mycobacterium sp. | reverse complement strand
AAGAACAGCGGCAGCGGCACCAGCATCTCGATGGCGGTGCTCAGGTGCGCCAGCCAACGTGACAGCCATCCGGGCCGCAGGTCGTCCGGGAACTTCTCGAAGAAACGCCGTTTGAGCCACCGGGGCCGCACCAGCGGATTGTTGGACATCATGGTGGAGATCACGAACGGGAAATGCTTGTTGAGCTTCGACGTCGCCGCGCCCATCCAGATCACCAGGAACACCACTTTGGCTCCGACGATCATGTCGACCCCGCCGAACAGGAAGGTCACCGCCATCGTCGCGTAGACCTCGCCCCGGGCGGCCAGGAAGATCACCTTGTCGCGCAGTCCGAGGACCGCTAGGACGAGCAGGACCAGCACGATCTTCCAGTTCGGCAGCAGCCCGACCGTGGTACCCAGCTCCGGCACCGGCCCGGTGCCATCCGAGAACAACGCCCCCAACATCACCAGAAGCAGCAGCGCATACAGCGCGACATCCACGGGCTTGCGTTTGGTTCCCCTCGTCAATGGGACCCTTTCCGGCCATGGTGGTAGCCGGATGGTGCCGAAGCGCATCCAGTACAGAATCGAGCCCATCGGCGGGAAGAACCGGTTGTTCAGCGGCCCAAAGCCGCAACCCAGTCCAATCACCTCGAACAGCATCGTGTAGAGCACGACCTTCTCGAACACGATCGGCTCCGACCACCACGACCCGACGGCCGTGAATCCGTCAATCCCCTTGGTGGCCAACGCGAACAAATAGCCGCCGAGGATGTAGAGCAGGATTTTGACAACGTAGAACAGGTGCATCACGACCGGCGTGCCGAAGCCCACCTCCGCCCAGTGCCTGGCCATCGGACGGATCTTTTCGCTACGGGTGCCCTGGTTCCACTCGGCCATGTCGAGCTGCGGCAGCTCGGGCTTCAGAAATCCCATGGTTTCCTAGACTAGAACGTGTTCTAGGCCAGTGCCGAGGTGCCTTGTCGAATCCTTTGCCGGAAGGCCGGCGCCGCGTTACCGTTAAGGCCGGGTTTCTTGGTTTCGGCTGCTACTCACAGCTGAGGAGATGTCGATAATGACCGGACTTCGGTTTGCCGTGTTGGCCATGATCACTGCTATCTCACCAATCGCCGTCGTCGCCGGGGGCGGCGTCGCGCAAGCCCAAGGGGCCCAACCGGGTGATTCGTGCACGGTGTTGCACGCGACCACTGTGGACGCTGACGGCCAGACCATGTGGTGCAACCCGACGATGACCGGCAACCACAGCCTGGTTTGGCAGTACGGCGGACCGGCCTAGGTCTTCGCCGCGCGCCCTTGAATGCAAGCCGTGACACGACGAGGCAATTGGGTCAACGGAAGATGCCCGGCGGGGTCGCCGGTGCTCTAGCCAACGCTCGCTGGTCGATCACCAGATTCAGCGCACCCAAAGCGCCGCGCTCAAGGTCGGGTAACGAGTCGACGGTGCCCAGAAACCGTTGCTGCTCGGCGGGTTCCACCACGTCGGCGGTGAGCTCGGTGAACTTCTGAATGTATTGCCGGCGCCGAAACGGCCGGGCGCCCAACGGATGGGCGTCCGCGACCGCCAACTCGTCGACGATCACTTCCCCGCTCTTCAGCGTGACCTCGGCCCGCGCGCCGAATGCCTGCTCGGCCGGATCGGTCGAGTGGTAGCGGCGGGTCCACTCGGGGTCCTCGACCGTCGATATCTTGTGCCACAGTTCGACGGTGTCGGGCCGGTGCGCCCGTTCTCGAGCGTAGGAACGTTCGTGGTGCCACCCCCCGTCCTGCAAGGCGACAGCGAAGATGTAGGGCAGCGAGTGGTCGAGCGTTTCCCGCGATGCGTCCGGATCGAACTTCTGCGGATCTCCGGATCCCGAACCGATGACCACGTGGCTGTGGTGGCTGGTGTGCAGCACGATGGCCGCGACCTGGCCGAGGTCGCCGATCCGCTCGCGCAGCCGGCGGGCCAGGTCGATCGGCGCCTGGCTCTGGTACTCCGCCGAGTACTCCTTGGTGTAGCTGTCCAGGATGGCGCGCTTGGGCTCGCCGGACGCGGGCAACGGCACCTGGTATTCGCGCTCGGGCCCACCCAGCAGCCGGGCGATCACGCCGTCCTCGCCCTCCCAGATGGGCGCCGGCGCCCCTTCCCCGCGCATGGCCCGGTCAACCGCCTCGATGGCGATCTTTCCGGCGTGTGCCGGCGCGAACGCCTTCCAGCTGGAGATCAGACCTTTGCGCGATTGGCGGGTGCTGGTGGTCAGGTGCAGTGCCTGTCCGACCGCCTGGTAGATCGTCTCGGTGTCCAACCGCAGCATGGTGCCGATGCCGGCGGCCACGGAGGGACCGAGGTGGGCGACGTGGTCGATCTTGTGCTCGTGGAGGCAGATTCCGCGAGCCAGGTCGATTTGGATCTCGTAGGCGGTTGCCACACCCCGGATCAGGTCGGCTCCGGGCAGGCCGAGCTGTTGCGCGACCGCGACGAGCGGAGGGATGTTGTCACCGGGATGGGAGTATTCCGCAGCCAGAAACGTGTCGTGGAAGTCGAGCTCGCGCGCCGCGACGCCGTTGGCCCAGGCCGCCCATTCCGCCGAATAGCCGCCGCGGGAACCGGGAACGCCGAAGACCGTCGCGCCCCGCCGCGTGGGATGGGCCAGCGCCTGCTGCCGGGCCACGGTGACCGGCCGGCGCAGCACGGCCGCGGCGCTGACGGCGGCGTTGTCGATGATTCGGTTCGCCACCATCTCCGCGGTCTCCGGCTCGACGGCAACCGGATCGGCGGCGACCTCGGCGATCTTGGCGGCCAGATGTTCAGCACGCGGGAAATCCTCGGAACTGCGCCGCGTCCGCACCGTATGCATTAACACAATCCGCAGACTAGAACGCGGGCGCCGGTTTGAACCGCCCGAGAAATTCACCCGAACGCGCTGATGCCGGTGTCGTGATCGGTGTAGTTTGCTGCCTAGGGCAAGGCCAGGTGAGGAGCCAGTCGTGTCAGAGGTCGATTGCAGCCTGGTCGGCGCTGGATTCGCGGGGCTGACTGCCGCACTGCGGTTGACTCAAGCGGGACGCTCCGTGGCCTTGCTGGAGGCACGCGACAGGGTCGGCGGGCGGACGTTCACCGAGACCCGTCCGGACGGTACGAGGATCGATCGCGGCGGCGCGTGGATCGGACCGGGACAGGACCGGATCTACGCGCTGATGAATGAGTTCGGCGTGCCGGAGTACAAGCAACACAACGACGGCGACGCCATGACGATCGTCGACGGGAACAAGCACCGCTACGGCGGCACGATCCCCTGGACGATGAGCCCGTGGGCTGTCACCAACCTTGGTCTTGGCCTGCTCGCGGTGGAGAAGATGCGCAAGGCAGTATCGCTCGAGAACCCTTGGGAAGCAGAGGATTCCGAGGCGTGGGACCGGATAAGCCTGGATGAGTGGCTAGACAAGAACACCATGTCCAAGCCGGCCCGCGAGATGCTGGACATGGCGTTGGCGGGAGCGTACGCGTCGGCGGCCTCTGAGGTCTCGATGCTGTGGGTCCTGACGCAGATGGGTTCGGCCGGCGGTCCTACCTTCGTCATCTCGAGTAAGGGCGGCTCTCAGGATGCCCGTCCGGTCGGCGGGATGGGCGCCGTTTACGGTCCGCTAGCGGCCGAACTGGGCGATACGTTGCATCTTTCGCAACCGGTTCGCCAAATCAGCCAGGATGCCGACGGTGTGACGGTGCGCACGGACGACTTGGCGGTGCGGGCACGGCGGGTGATTGTCGCGATCCCGCTGGCAATCGCCAGCTCCATCACCTACGAGCCGATGCTGCCGGTGGATCGCGCGTGCCTGCACCAGCGGATGCCCGGCAGTGCGGTCTTCAAGATCTCGGTGATCTACGACGAGCCGTTCTGGCGAGCGCGCCGCGGCCGAGGTGCGGGAAGCCGAAAGTGCGGCCGTCGGTTAAACATGCGAACCCCGTTGCCATCCCTGTGTTTTGCCGGCGCGAATCCCCGGTCGGACCAGTCGGGGTTTGATGCTGGCGTTTTACGGAAAGCCGGAATGAACCAGCTCACCGGTCGCCTCGTGAACCAGTTGAGCGGCCCGGAGTGCAGAAAGGCGTAGTCGTCATGACGCAGAACCTGACGCCGCACTTTCAAGAGGTGCAGGCACACTACGACCTGTCCGACGACTTCTTCCGGCTGTTCCTCGACCCCACCATGACCTACAGCTGCGCGTACTTCGACCGCATGCGCGACATACCACTGGAAGAGGCGCAGATCCGCAAGATGGACCTCGCGCTGGGGAAGCTGGGTCTGCGGCCCGGGATGACGCTGCTGGATGTCGGCTGCGGCTGGGGCGGCACGATGCGCCGCGCGATCGAGCAGTACGACGTGAACGTCATCGGTTTGACGTTGTCTGAACACCAGGCCGCCCACGTGCAGCAGGAGTTCGACCTGATGGACACGGCGCGCAGCAGGCGGGTGTTACTGCAGGGCTGGGAGCAGTTCGACGAGCCCGTGGACCGGATCGTCTCCATTGGCGCGTTCGAGCACTTCGGGTATGACCGCTACCACGATTTTTTCGAGAGGGCCTACCACATCCTGCCCGACAACGGGGTGATGCTGCTGCACACGATCACCGCGCTGACCGCCCCGCAGATCGTCGAACACGGCCTGACATTGTCCGAAGAGCAGACAAGCTTCAACGAATTCATCGCCACCGAGATCTTCCCGGGCGGCCAGTTGCCCGCGATCGAGGCGGTGGAGTTCCACGCGTCGACGGCGGGTTTCAACCTGACCCGCAGGCAGTCGCTGCAGCTGCACTACGCCAGGACTCTCGACCACTGGGCGGTGGCGTTGGAGGCGCACCACAGCGAGGCCGTCCAAATCCAGTCCGAAGCGGTTTACCAGCGATATATGAGGTACCTGACCGGTTGCGCCAAGGCGTTCCGAGACGGCTACATCGACATCAACCAGTTCACGCTGGGGAAGTAGGCCCCGGCGATGAGAGTCCGCGACGAGCCGTAGTTATCCGGCTTGCTTGGCCGGCGGCCGGTAGAAGATCACCAACTGGCCGGTCGCCCCGGCGAGGCCGAGCGCCACCGAAATCAGCAGGCCTTGCCAGCCGTCCATCCAGTTTTTCCCAAAGATCAGCCAATCTAGGCTGAACCGCCCGGCACCCAAAGTGGCTACGGCGACCGCGCTGACCGCCAGCACCAGGTTGTATTCCCAGCCTTCCTTGACGATGAAAAAGCCGTTGGGGCGGTGCACGGTCCAGGCCGCGACCAGCATCAAGGAGACGAAGCCGGCCGCCGGGATCGGCGTGAGCAGCCCCGCCGCCAGACCCAAACCGGCGGTCATTTCCGTCGTGGCGGCCACGGTGGCGTGGAATTTACCCGGCTTCATGCCGATGCTTTCGAACCACCGCGCGGTGCCGGGGATGCGACCACCGCCGAAGAACTTGTTGTAGCCATGCGCGGCCAATGTCACGCCCAACACCAGCCGGAGGATCAGTAATCCAACGTCGTAGGGAGTCATAAGTGCAAACCTAGAGCATCCGGCGAAGCGGATAGTAGAGCGCCGGGCATTCCGCGGTGTTGACGGAGACCCACATGTGATAGCGCCAGGTTGCCCGCACCACCGCCGTGGGGCTATTGCGAAGTCGTGAAGCGCTCGAGAATTTCATTTGGGCCTTTCGCCGGGTTGGCAACCCCGACGATGCCATTGGATCTTGTACGGCACGGTTAATCCACATCATTTAGACTCGCGCGCGTGAATCTGCGAGCAACTTCCGCAGATCTGCCGACGCCGGACACGTCGGCACGGTCGGGCGGACATGCGCGACGCCCTAGTGACACCGTCATGTCCGTAGGGCGTTTGATTGCCGCCATCGTTGTCGCTGCAATGGCCGTCGGCTGCGGATCGGCGCGAGCGGCCGGCCCGCACACCATCACGTTGACGCTGGTACGACACGCCCAGTCAGCGGGTAACGCGTCGGGCCTGATCGACACTTCGACCCCCGGCCCAGCGCTTACCCCCGAGGGATGGTGTCAGGCGACGCTCGCGGCCGGGCCCTTGAGCGCTAACCACTACGACGGCGTCTACGCCTCCACCATGATCCGTACCCAGGAAACGGCCGCGCCAACAGCGCAGGCGCTGGGCGAGCCCGTCAACGTGCTGCCCGGCCTGCGTGAAATCGAGGCCGGCCAGTACGAAGGCCAGCCTGAGTCCGACGCCAGGGATTTCATGGTGGGCCCGATGCGATGGTTGCGGGGCGACCGCACCGCACGGATCCCGGGTTCCATAGACGGCAACGAATTCGACGCACGCTTTGACGACGCCGTCCAACACATCTACGACAGCGGCGAACTGAACCCGGTCGCGTTCTCACACGCCGGGGCCATCATGCTGTGGGTACTGATGAACGTGCACAATCCCGACCGGTCGCTGTTGACCAGCAAGCAGCTGCCGAATATGGGCCGCGTGGTGGTAACCGGAAATCCGTCCGACGGATGGACGATGACCGAATGGGATGCCGCCCCTCCACCGTGCTGACGATGCGGTCCGGCCGTTGGTTTGAATTTGATCCGTCTGCGCACTGCTGGGAGCCGTTGCGGACATCAACGAAAGTGCATCGCGCGCAGGTCGGCTTTACGCACCTTGCCCAGCGCCGTACGGGGCAGGGAATCGACGATGACAAGACGTTCGGGTGTTTTTTGCCGCGCCAGGCCCGACGCCTCGAAGTGGCGCTGCACTTCGGCAAGGCCAAGTGCAGCGCCGGTTTTGAGGACAACGACTGCGGCGACCACCTCACCGTAGTGGGGATCGGGCGCGGCCACCACTGCGGCCTCGGCCACCGCGGGATGCGCTTGGAGCACGTCCTCGACTTGACCCGACGAGATGGTCTCGCCGCCGCGGATGATGACGTCCTTGATGCGGTCTGTGATGGCGAGCCGCCCCTGCGCATCAACATGGCCCAGATCCCCTGTGCGAAACCAGCCGTCGGCGGTGAACGCACCCTGGTTGAGAACGGGATCGCGATAGCCGATGAACTGGTCGGGCCCTTGCACCACGATCTCTCCATCAACGCCCGGCGGCTGGTCGGCGCCGTCGGCGCCGAGCACTCGCACGGCACAGCCGCCCATCGGACCGCCGTCGGTCCCCATGCGCACATCCGGTGGACTATCGGCATGCGCGCCGGTGACCGTCGGATGCTCCGTCATGCCGTAACACCGGTATGCGGTGACGCCGGCCGCTTCGGCGCGCCGCCCGAGATCGTCGGTGACCGGTGCGGCGCCAGTCAGAAACTCCCGCAACGTGGCCAGCTTCGCCGCCACATCCTCGACCTGAAGAAGCCCGTACAGGTGGAACGGAGCGCCCGAGGTGGCGGTTACCGAGTACCTCTCGATCAAATCCGCAGCCAGGGCCGGATCCCAGTGGTCGAGGAACACCGATCGGGCTCCTGACATCAACGGCCTCAACACTGAGTTCAATCCCGCGACGTGGCCGGGCGGGAACGTCACCAACTGCACATCGTCCCTCCCGCCCGCGAGCAGACCGGGCAGCGTTGCCTGCTCGGCAAGCAGCGAATTATGGCTGTGCTGAACGCCTTTGGGAGTCGATACCGTCCCAGAGGTGTACAACAGAACACACACGTCGTCCGACAGCACCGCGGGAGGGACGTAATCGTGCGGATCCGCGGCGAGCTCTTGCCAGGCCACGTACCCCGGTCCCGATTCAGCGGCATCCACGATGACGGCATGGTCGAGGGCCGCAAGCTCCGAGTAGTCCGTCACCCGTTCCACATACGAGGTCGATCGGAACCTGGCAGGCATGATGATCAGCCGGGCCCGCGACTCAGAGAGGATGAACTTCACCTCATTGCGGCCGTAGCTGTGGACAATCGGGACCAATACCGCGCCACACGACAGCACCGCCTGGTAAGCGACCGCGCACTCGAGTCGGTTGGTCAATTGGACGGCCACCGTATCGCCAGGGCGGATACCCAACCGCTGCATGCCGGTAGCGAACGCCATTGCAGCCTGGTGAATTTCACCGACAGTTGCGGCGATCTCGGTACCTGCTGCCACGAAGACCAATGGAATCTGAGCACATTCGGCCGCAGCAGTTTCGAACGCGTCGATACACGTTCTCGAGGAGTACCAGCCCTCGGAATACCACCGCTTCCGCAGGGCGGCATGGTTGAAGTCCACGGAGGCCGCGAGGCCTTGGAGCCCGGGACTAGAACGTTCGCCGCGGCGATCCAGCTGCAAGGGAGACCCTCTCGGAAGTAGCGCTGCGAGCAAAGGTCAAGAACCGGTCGATGGCCGCGACTGTCGCCGCAGTGCGTGCCGACGGCATCACGTCGAAGGAGTGCTGGGCGCCGGGCAGTTCGGCATACGCGATCGGGTTGTGTGAGACTGCGCGCACTGCGCAGGCGAAGGCTTGCGCCTGCTCGTGATTGGTGAACGTATCGATGCTTCCGTGGATGACGAAAAGCGGGGGCGCTTCGGGCCGAACGTGTGACAGCGGTGAGCCCTGATCCCAGACATCGTACGCCTCGTGCCGCGGTGCTCCTATCACGATCTTGCTCAGGAATTCCTCCTGCTGGGGGGGCGAGTCCCCCGCCCGATCGAGAAGGTCATACACCCCATACAGCGGAACGGCCGCTTGCACCGACGTGTCCTCGCCTTCGAATCCCGGTTGAAACACGGGGTCGTTGGCAGTCAACGCCGCCAACGCAGACAGGTGGCCTCCCGCCGAGCCGCCCGTCACGGCAATGAAGTTCGGATCTCCTCCGTGCTCGGCAATTTCGCGCTTCACCCAAGTGATCGCGCGTTTCACGTCGATGATGTGGGCCGGCCAATGCGCGGCGGGCGCGAGTGAATAGTTGATTGCCACACACACCCAGCCGCGCTCTGCCATGTGAGCCATCAGGGGATAGCCCTGACCGCGTTTGCTGCCTCTGGTCCATGCGCTGCCGTGGATCTGGATGAGAACCGGGGATCGCGCGTCGAGGGGCAGGTCCTTGCGCCGCCAAATATCGAGGTGATTGCGTTTCCCGCATTCCCCGTAGGACAAATTCTCCTCGTGTAGGTACCGACGACGTTCCGTGAAGCGCGGAAACCAGATATCACGGAGGGAAAGCCGCGATTCGCCCGGGAGATCCGGCGGCAGCTCCGCTCGGTAATCCACGCCTAGAGACATTCGCAAACTGGTCTCGAGGGCTTCGGCTGCGGACAGCCCGTCCCGACGTGCCGCCAGTAGCCGAAACCAAGCGCCGAGTGCAAGGAGAAGTCCGGCCACTCCGCGCGGATCGCGAAAGGCGCCACGGCCGAGAAGTTTTGCGGCCGAAGTCGCTTGGGCGGCGAGGATGTGCATCGGGAACTCGCTGACGACGAGACTCACCGCGGTAAGCGGGACGACGCAACCGGCGGAGGTAAGCCCGGGCAGCGGACGGGCCAGCAACCGGGTGGGACGTCGCGACCGCGCCACGGCGCCGATCAGCGACCAGACGACGGCGCGACGCAGGAGCGAACGCGCGGAAGACTTATCTCGTTCCGCCGAGGTATCTGACCGCCGGGACCGCAACATCATGATCGAACACCTGTCGAACTACGTTCACTACGTTGTTCCAGGACGTTAGCGTAAACACCCGATTACGGCAAAGATCTTCTTCTTTAGCGGTGGCATCGCGCGCGGCCGCGGAGCCTCACTCAACCCAGTGAGCCGCGTCTACCGGTTACGCGAGATTGCCATTTGCACGTTGATGCCTCTTCAGCCGCCCAGGCATCCGCTGTAATTGACCAGGACGCAGGACTGAAGGAGGCAGCGGTGACGACCGTGTATGGAGACAAGCAAACCTCGTTCGATCACCATTCACCGGAGTACGCCGAGAACTCGACGGCCATCAACGCCGACCTTCGTTCGCACTGCCCCGTAGCCCATAGCGATGCCCACGGGGGGTTCTGGGTGGTCACCCGCTACCAGGACGTCGTCCGGGTGGCCAAGGACGACGAAACGTTCGCGTCCGGCCACACCGTAAATGGCGTGAGCCCGCTCGGTGTGACGATCCCGCCGGCACCGGTACCGCACTTTCCGATCGAGATGGATCCACCGGAATACACGCCATACCGCAAACTGCTGAATCCGATGTTCTCGCCAGCGGTGAGCGAAAGCTGGCACCCAAGGATCAATCGCTGGGTCGATATGTGCCTCGACGAGGTGATCGAAACCGGCTCCATCGATCTGGTCGGTGATTTGGCCAACCCGGTTCCGGCGTTGTTTACCTCGGAATTCCTTGGTCTACCGCTTGAAGATTGGCAGGAATGGGCCGACGTGATGCACGAGATGATCTACACACCGCCGGCCCAACAGGAGGACGTGCTCAAGCGGTATTTCGCGTTGATCGGCGGCATTTTCGCGATGATCGCCGATCGCCGGACCCACCCCCGTGACGATGCGATCAGCGCACTGGTCACAGCGGAGGTCGATGGACAGCCGATGCCCGACGAGATGATCGCATCCATCATCAACCTGGTTATCGTCGGCGGATTCGACACGACGACGGGGGTCGCCGCCAATGCGCTCATCTACCTGGCCGATCACCCCGATCAGCGTCAATGGTTGATCGACGATCCCGCTCGCATACCCCAGGCGTGTGAGGAGTTTCTGCGTTGCTTCACACCGCAGCAGGCGCTGGCACGTACGGTGACCACGCCGGTCAAGCTAGGCGACGTCGAACTTCAGCCAGGGGAACGCGTGCTGATGAGCTGGGCGTCGGCCAACCACGACGAAACGGTGTTTGAGAATCCCGATGAGGTCGTCCTCGATCGGTTCCCGAACCGCCACACCACGTTCGGCATCGGGATCCATCGTTGCCTCGGCTCGCATATCGCCAGGACCGAACTCGCCGCGATGATCAATCGCGTGCTGGACCGGCTCCCCGACTACACGGTCGATCATTCCGAGGCGGTGCGCTATCCGAGCATTGGTATCGTGAACGGCTGGGTCACGGTGCCCGCGACGTTCACGCCGGGACGCCGCCTCCGCGACGAGCACCTTCCAGCGCCAGCTCAGTGACGAGCGCTACAGGATGAATTCGCGGTCGCGCATGTGCTCCGGCACGCGGGGATCGCGCTCATGAATTTCGTGGTCCGGAAGTGCGATTTCGGCCATGAACAGGAGATAAGGCTCCGGATCGGTGCCCCAGTTCCAGCGGCGAATTTCGGCGGCCGAGCGTCGGCCTGACATGGCCCGCACGAATTCGAACCGGTCGGCGACGACGCAACGCACCGCGTGACCCTCGCCGATGATGGTGCCCCACTGCTCGACCGTGACCCGCAGCGGAGGCAGTCCCGCGGCTTGCACGCGGTCGGAGAAGCGTCCCGACAGCTCATCGAGGGATACCTTGACCGACTCGTCGTCGCGGGCCGCCGGGCGGTCTAGTGCCGTGCGCAAATCGTGTTCGCACATCGCCGCATCGGTGATGTATGGCCCGGCAATCGTGGGATCCATGCGGATGATCTCATCGAGCCCGCCGGACGCCGATTTCCAGTCGTCGAGCAGTTCCGCCAACGCCCGCGAGCGGTCCGCCTTCCCGGGGACGGCAGGCGTGAGGGCCGCAGCACGAGGAGATGCGGTCGCGGTACTGACAAGGTGGGCAATGACGTCACGGATCGTGGCGTCCGGCGCTGTCGGTACCGGGGTATCGGCGACGCTGTCGGATTCAGAGCTCAGCAGCTCGATGATGCGGCTTCGAGTCGCAGCCCAAATGCCGCCGTGGTCACGAATCCCCGCCGGCGTCGTGTCCGCTCGCATCGCTCTCCCTGGATCGAATCGGATTGAGAATAAGGACGTGCTCCCGCAGCGTGGAAGTGCGGGTCGCCGTTGTCGGTGCAAATCCTGTTCTCATCCGGCCCGGTCAAATCGGGCCACATTAGTGCGACGATCGATACAACCCGCAAATGACCGAAGGAACACAGATGTTCACGTTGTTCAGCGTCGACGACCACATTGTGGAGCCAGCTCACGTGTGGGTGGACCGTGTCCCGGCGAAGTACCGCGAGCGCGCACCGCATGTGGTGGAAATTGACGGTCGTCAGGTGTGGGAATGGGACGGCGGCCGCGAACTGACGATGGGCCTCAACGCTGTGGCGGGCAAGCCACGCGAAGAGTGGGGCATGGAGCCCGCCCGGTTCGAAGACATGATTCCGGGTTGCTACCAACCCGACGAACGCCGCAAGGACCTGCTGTCCAACGGGATATTCGCGTCCGTGTCGTTCCCGACGTTGCCGGGCTTCGGCGGCCGCAAGTTCGCCACCTTCGACGACAAGGATCTGGCCCTGGCGTGCGTGCGGGCCTGGAACGACTACATGCTCGAGGAGTGGTGCGGCGCCGGACCCGACGTGTTCGTGCCGATGCATATCGTGCCGGTCTGGGACATCGACCTCGCCGTCGAAGAACACGAGCGCTGTGTGGGTTTGGGTAGCAGATCGATCTGTTTCATCGAGGATCCGCAGCTCGTCGGCTTGCCGAATTTCCACAACGGCTACTGGGAGCCGCTGTTCGCCGCGGCGCAGGCCGATCAGACACCGATCTGCATGCACATCGGTTCCGGTGGCGCCGCGGTGTCGTTGGAGGGCGTCAACCCGATGACCGAGATCGCATCGGCATTCGCCTACGCGATGCGCTCGTCGGTCAATCTGATGGTGAGCCCGCTGTTGCGGAAGTATCCCGGCGCCCAAGTCGTCTGGTCCGAAGGCGGCATCGGCTGGATCCCCGCGGCGCTGGAACGCGCCGACCGGCAGTGGGAACGTCACCAGTACTGGTCACACGTGGAGAACGCGCATATCAAGCCGTCCGAGGTCGCCACGCGCAGCATGTACTTCTGCATGATTGAGGAGCCGATCGGGATCAAGTACCGCCATGACTTCCGGGTCGATCGCATCCTGTGGGAATCCGACTACCCGCACGCCGACACCCCGTTCCCCAAGACGCAGGCCTCGGCGAAGGTCGTTTTCGACGGCATCCCGCAAGACGAAGTCGAATTGATGACGCACAAGAACGCGGAGGAACTTTTCCACTTTCCCCTGTCGCAGGAGTTGATCGCTCAATACCGGGCCTCGGCCTAACTGCCCGGCGTCAACTGAGAGGTGACCGCGGTGAGTCTGACTTTGCCCGAAGCTTTACCGCGTCCCCGGTTGATCATCGGGGCCGAAGAGGTCGAGTCGGGCGGTGGCGGGCTCTACGAGCACCACTATCCCGGTTCGGGTGAGACCCAAGCGGTGATTCCACTGGCCGGTCCGGCGGAGGTCGATGCCGCGGTGGCCGCCGCCAGGGCGGCCTTCCCGGGCTGGCGCGACCTTCATCTCGACCGCCGGCGGGACATCTTGCTGGATATCGCGCGGCGCCTGCTCGCCGAGGGCGGGCGTTTCGCCGATATCGCCACCTACGAGATCGGCATCGCCAACCAAATGGCAAGCGGCAGCGCGCAGATCGCCGCCGAGTGGTTCGCCTACTACGCCGGCTGGATCGGGAAAACCGCCGGTGAGGTGGTGCCGATTCCTGACGGCAGTGCGCTGGATTACACGCGTGACGAGCCGCTGGGCGTGATCGGCACCATCATCCCCTGGAACGGCCCGCTGGTGTCGATCGGGATGAAGGTGGCGCCCGCGCTGGCGGCCGGCAATTGCGTGGTGCTCAAACCGCCGGAGAACGCGCCCTTCACCGCGCTGCGGGTCGCCGAGGTCGCGGCGGAAGCGGGTCTGCCGCCCGGGGTCCTCAATGTCATCGCCGGCACCGGCCAGGCGGGCGCAGCGCTGTGTTCGCATCCCGATGTCGACAAGATCACGTTCACCGGCGGCGGGGAAACCGCTCGCAAGGTGCTGGGCGCGGCAGCGCAATCGCTGAAGCCGGTGGTGCTGGAACTGGGTGGCAAATCGGCCAACATCGTGTTCCCCGATGCCGACCTCACCACCGCCATCCAGATTGCGGTGTTCGGCGGCCTGGTAACGCTATCGGGCCAGGGCTGCATGCTGCCCACCCGGTTGCTGGTACACACCGAAATCTACGACGAGGTGGTCGCCGGGGTGGTCGGGGCGGCCGCCCAAATCCCGGTCGGCGACCCCTGGGACGCCGCCACCCTGATGGGGCCGCTGGCCAGTGAACCGCAGTTGGGGCGGGTCTCGGCGATGGTTGAGGCGGCCAAACGCGACCGCAGTGGCATGCTGCTCAACGGTGGGCGGCGGCTGGCCGACCTGGGCAACGGATATTTCTATGCCCCAACGGTTTTCGGTGATGTAGAGCCCGGCAGCGACCTGGCTCAACACGAGGTCTTCGGGCCGGTGCTGTCGATCCTGCGGTTCGGTAGCGACGAGCAGGCCGTCGAGATCGCCAACAACACCGTCTACGGTCTCGCGTCCTATCTGCACACCAAAGATCTGCGCCGGGCGCACACCCTGGCCGCGGCCATGGACGCCGGCGGCGTGGCGATCAATGGAATGCCGGTCGTCCCGGCCGGGGCGCCCTTCGGCGGGGTCAAACAAAGCGGGTTCGGTCGTGAAGGCGGGCGGTGGGGACTGCAAGAGTTCCAGCGCGTCAAGAACGTCTACATCAGCCTGAGCTAGGACTGCGGTTCAATTCCGCCCGCAGCACCTTGCCGAGCGCGTTGCGCGGCAAGGCTTGCACGATGACGAACTCGTCCGGAACCTTGCCGTGCGACAGCAGCGCTCGGGCCTGCGCGCGTAGCTGCTCGACATCGGCAGTGACCCCGGGTCTGGGCTCGACGAACGCAACGATCCGCTCGCCGAGCCGGTCATCGGCTTCGCCGACGACGACCACCTCGCGTATCGAGTCGAGGCCGCCTAAGACCGTTTCGAGCTCGCCGGCGGTGACGTTGACGCCGCCGCGGACGATCACCCCTGCCTGACGCGCGTGGATGTAGACCGCGCCGTCGGCATCCAGCGAGCCGTAATCACCGGTGGCCAGGCAGGCGCCCGCTGCCGGTCGGCGCTGTACGCCGTCCTCGGTCCAGACCCAGCGAGGCGGGCTGAACAGTCCGGCCCACGGCCCGCCGCTGGCCGGGCAGACATACACCCTGCCAGGGCTGCCCCGGCTGAGCTCGCGTCCGAGTTCGTCGCGGACCTCGATCCTGACGTGGGGCAAGGCAAATCCGCTGCACCCTGGGCGGTGCACCGAGCCGGGCGCCTCGAGACACACCGCACCTCCGGCTTCGGTCAGTCCGTACGAGCCGAGAACGCCGACGGCGAACTTCTGCTCAAAGCCGGCGCGGAGGCTCTCCGATAGATCCGCTCCCCCGCTGCCCGCCCAGCGCAGCGAGCGCAGCGACTCCGGCGAGATGTCGTCGTCGTGCACCAAGTCGTAGATCGTCGTCGGCACCAGCGCGCTCAGCATGGTCAGCTCCTCCCGCTCGCACGCTCGAGCGACTCCGCGTGCGTTGAGCTGGTCAACCATCACGACGGTCGCCCCCGCCAGCAACGTGGCCATCGGCCCGACAACCATTACGTTGTGGATGCTGAGCGGCAGGATCACGCCGACGCGGTCATCTCCGCGGAATCGTGTCGCCGCCGCGGCGGCCGTCAGCGAGGCGCTGGCGCGGGTGTGCACCACCGGCTTCGCGGTGCCGGTGGTGCCGCTGGTGAACGCTATGGCGCAGGGGAGGTCGGCCGCCGGGGGCCGGTCCTGTAATGGCGGCGAGGCGTCGTTGAGGACCGCGGATAGCTCCACGATGCGTTGGTCGCTTGGCTGATCGGTGGGCTCGCCAACGACAACGAGCGCCGGCCGCACCAAGGCCTGCAGCCGCTGCCGCTCGGCCTCGGGTGCAGCGGGGTTGATGCCGACCCAGATTGCACCGAGTAGCAGGCACGCCAGGTACAACTCGACGGAGGCCACCGAGTTCGGAACGATGACGATGACTCGATCACCGGAGGTCACGCCGCGGCGGGCAAGCGCCGCGGCCCGGCGCCGAACCAGCAGCGGCAGTTCGGCGTAGGACACGCTGCGCGCGGCGTCGCGCAGCGCTGTGCCGGGCCGGTTCGGGGACTCGAGCAGACCCAGCACGTCGGGTACCGGTGATACCGGACCCACGCGATGCCCCGAATGTGAACACATGCCACCATCACACGGGCTGCGGCCGCCCAGCGCCAGAGCGCGCGCGCAAAGCATGTTCTCAGCCTGGTGCTATGACCCGTCGCGGCGATTGGCGAGGAGGCGCGCAGGATCGAAAGACCCCGACGCGGCGGGCGTTACAGTGTGAGCTGTACCTGAGCAATAGGGAGATCTTTGCGATGACCACGGCCGGTCACGAGAGACGATCCGGATCCTGTCCCGCGGAAGGAGGCCCGGCAGGTCAACTCCCGGCCGACAGCGCGCGGCGTTGCGCCGAAAAGCCTGACGACGAACGCGAGCGACTGCTCACCGCGGCAATGCAGGTACTGGAACGCAGCGGCTGGTGGGGCTTCAAGGTTGAGAGTGTCCTCAGGCAGGCGAATCTGTCGACCCGCAGTTTCTACCGACACTTCGAGAAGAAGACCGACCTACTGCTGGCACTGCTGGAGGTCGAGCTCACCCGCGCTGCGGTTGCGCTTCGAAAACGCACCGCTGCAAGCGATAGCCCGCCGAACAAGGTCCGCGCCTACATCGCCGGCACCATCGACATGGCATACCGCGAAGACCTGGTCAAGCCGTCATCCCTATTCGCCTCCCACTGGCGTGAGCTGTTGCCGGAGTACCCCGAGGCGATAAATCGTTGCACCGAGGACCTCATCGCCCCGTTGGCCGAGGCCATCGAAGCGGGCGTTGCCAGCGGCGACTTCACCTCCGCGGATTCCCTCGCCGATGCCCGGGCAATCTTCTATCTGGTTGCGGGCGTCACCGCGGACCAGGCGACTCTGGGCGGTGCCACACCCCGCGCGGAGATCGAACACATGGTGCTGCCATTCATCGGTCGCGCCATCGGACTGCGCTAGGCCGTTTCGACCACAAGCGTGCGGAGGTTGACGCGGGCCCCGCCGGTGAAATCTCCGTTCTCACCGCGCGATGCCTATTCCGGCGCGGAATCCAGCCATGCTTGGTGGCGACGGGCGTTGCGGACGAAAGGGTGCCGATGGTGAGTCGACAGGGCCGGGTGGCGGGGAAGGTCGTGCTGATCACCGGAGCCGGTGTGGGACAAGGTCGCTCCCATGCTCAGCTGTTGGCCGAGGAGGGCGCCGACATCGTCGCGATCGATGTGTGCGCCCAGACCAGCGACCGGGTCCGGTATCCGGCGGCGACACGCGACGATCTGGAACACACCCGGGAGCTGGTCGAGAAAGCGGGGGGTCGCTGCCTGACGATCCGGGCCGATGTCCGCGATGCGGCCGCCATGGAAGCCGCCGCAGGTCAAGCGGTGCGACAGTTCGGCCGACTTGATGCGGTCATTGCAAACGCCGGTGTCATCACCTTTCATCCCGAGGGTTCGCTGGGCATTACCCCGGAGGTCTTCGACCTCGTCGTCGACACCAACCTCAAGGGCGTGTTCAACACGATCCGGGCCGCCGCGCCGCACCTCATCGCCGCGGGCGGCGGATCAATGGTGTTGACCAGTTCGGTGGCCGGCATCAAAGGCCAGGTGCCGTACGCCCACTATGTGGCCAGCAAGCACGGCGTCGTCGGGCTGATGAAGGCATTCGCCAACGAACTTGGCCCCCAACGGATCCGGGTCAACACGATCCACCCCACCGGTGTCAACAGCGCGATGGGCTCCGACCCGAGCGTTCCCGAAGTCGCCGTCGCGCAGCCCTTGTTCGCGCCCGGCGCGGCAAACGTTCTCCCCGACCTCGACACCCCGGCAGACGACGAGTACGTGCCGATCGGCGTCATCGAGCCCGAGGAGGTGTCAAAGACCGTGTTGTTCTTGATTTCCGACGACTCGCGGTACATCACCGGCGTTCAATTACCGGTGGACGCAGGCAGCACCAACAAGCCCTGAGTGGTGGTGCGGTCCCGCACCAGAGAGGACTATCAGCGGTGGAACGGGAGTCTCTCGAGCGGTTCCGCACCCGTGTGCGCGGCTGGTGTGAGGAAAACGTTCCCAAGGGCTGGCGCGAAACCCAGGCCGGCGCCGACGACCAAGCGGTGGTCGCCTTCCAACGCCAGTGGCGCGCGACCCTGCAGTCGGGTGGTTTCCTGGCGCCGCACTGGCCCGAAAATCTGGGCGGCTGCGACATGCCGCTGGTCGAGCAGGCGATTTTGGCCGAGGAGCTGGCCCGCGCCGACGCCCCGCGCCTGAGCCTGTACCAGGTTGCGATCTACAACGCCGCTCCGGCAATTCTGCACTTCGGCACCGATGAGCAGAAGAACCGCTTTCTTCCCGGAATCCAGCACGGCGAAGTGTGGTGCCAGGGATTCTCCGAGCCCGGTGCCGGTTCGGACCTGGCATCGTTGTCGACACGAGCCGACCGCCGTGGCGACGCATACGTGCTCAACGGCCAGAAAATTTGGACCAGCTGGGCCATGCACGCCGACTGGTGCTTCATCCTCGTGCGAACCGACCGCAACGCTCCCAAGCGTCGCGGGATCAGCTATCTGCTGATGGATATGCGCAGCCCGGGCATCACCGTGCGACCTATCAAACAGGCCACCGGCGCCGCGGAGTTCTGCGAACTGTTCCTCAACGACGTCGAAGTCCCGATGGCCAATCGACTCGGCCCGGAGAATGAGGGCTGGCAGGTGGCCCAGACGACGCTCGCCTCCGAGCGCGGCGTCAGCATCCTCGAGCTCGCCGAGCGGCTGCACCGCAACGGGCTGGAGCACCTCATCGAAAGCGCCACGGGGTGGACGATGGAGGACGGCTCCCCCGTGTTGGCCGACCCGGCGGTCCGGGAGCGGCTGGCCGGCTTTCACGGTGAGGTACAAATTCTGCGGGCGATGTGTCAGCGCCTGATCGAGTCCATGGTGTCACGCGGAGGTGTGGGCACCGAGGCCTCGATCATCAAGCTGTACTACAGCGAGCTGCTGCAGCGCCTGATGGATTACGCAACACAACTGCGCGGACTGCCCGGCCAGCTCGAGTATCAGCTTCTACTGTCCGGCGGTTGGGAAACGGGCAATTGGCTGGGCGACTTCCTGAACTCTTTCTCGTGGACGATCGCCGGCGGCTCCAACGAGATTCAGCGCAACATCATCGGCGAGCAACACCTCGGATTGCCCCGCGAGCCGCGCGCGCCGGGCGAAAGCTAGGGAGACCACCGGTGGACGAACTCGACGACTTACGCGACATGGTGCGCAACCTGTTCGACGATCGAGCATCATCGGAACGGGTGCGCGCTGCGGTAGACACTCCGGGAGGTTACGACACCGGGCTCTGGCACACCGTCGCCGAGCTTGATCTCCTGGGTCTGCTGGTGCCCGAGGCCTTGGGCGGTGCGGGGGCCGGCCTTCCGGAAGTCGCCATCGTACTTCACGAACTGGGCCGTCGCACAGTACCTTTGCCGATCGTCTCCAGCGCGGTGCTGGCCCCGACCGCGCTGCTCGGCAGTGACAACTACGCGCTGGCCGCCGAGATGCTCCCCACCCTGACGACCGGCGAGCGCCGCGCCGCGGTGATCATCGGCGGCCCCGAAGGTCAGCTGAGCCCGGCATGTTGGGCGCTGCAATGGGTCGAACGGCACGGGCAGTATGTCCTTGACGGCATGGCCGGCTTCGTGCTCGATGCACCGGGCGCCGATGATCTCATCGTCGCCGCGCACGGCGAGGACGGGTTGCTTGTCGCCGCCGTCGACGCTCAGGAGGCAGCCGTCACCACCGCCGCCAGCACGGACCGGACCCGCAGGCTCGGCACGGTGAGCTTCGACGAGGTCGTTGTCCCCGCGGCGCGAGTGCTTGCCACCGCCGATGCCGCCGGCGTTCTGGTCGCCCGGGTGCAGTCGGTGGCCGCGTTCACGACGGCGTGCGACGCGGTGGGTGTGGCGGAACGGACCATGGAGCAGACCGCGGCGTATGCACAAGTGCGACAGCAGTTCGGCCGCCCAATCGGCTCGTTTCAGGCGGTCAAACACAAATGCGCCGATATGGCCGTTGCGGTCGAGTGCAGTCGGGCGGGCCTCTCTTTGGCCCTCGACGCGCTGCGACGACCGGGAGAGCGGGATGACGCTGCGGCAATGGCGGCGGTCTCCACCGCGAAAGCGTATGCGTGCGATGCGGCGGTAGGGGTCTGCACCGACGCCGTGCAGGCACACGGGGGCATCGGCTTCACCTGGGAGCATGACGCGCACCTGTGGCTCAAGCGAGTCCTGCTCGACCGGGCGCTTTTCGGGTCGCCGTCCTGGCATCGCCGCCGCGTCGCCGATGCCGTCCTACCCGCCGAGACGGCCCTCGCCGTCAGCTAGTGTCGTGAGTCGTTAATTCACCGACACCGGAGGACGGCCGACTCGGCCTCCTATGCGGCCCGAGTGTGTTGGTTATGCACGGATTTCAAGGAATTTTGGTGCATATCACCCACAGTCGGCGGATGGATTAATGCCTCACGACGCTGGATCGTCATCGGCAGCTACCGCCACTGCCACTGCGGAGACCGACGCTCGAGAAATGCCCGACGCGCCTCGGCGGAGTCCTGCAGAGCCAGCAGCCGGTTGGTGTAGTCCTGCTCGATCCGGTAACCCTCGTGCACCGGAAGGTCTTCGGTGCGGTCCATGGCCTCCTTGGCCAGCCGCAACGCCAGGGGGCTTTTCGCTGCCAGCTCGGTGGCCACCCGCTGCACGGTCTCGTCGAGCTCGGCGTGGGGCACCAGGTAGGCGATTCCCCCGTATCCGGCCATCTCCTGTGCGTCGACAATCCGACCGGATAAGTACAGTTCGCGAGCGCGCATGGCACCGACCATTCGACGAAGGTGTGCGCTCGCGCCGAGCAGTCCGACGTTGATCTCTGTGGTTCCGAAACGCGCCCGCTCGCTGGCGATCACGATGTCGCTCAACGCCGCAAACGACAAACCGCCACCGATCGCCGGCCCGTCAACGGCCACCACGACGGGCACGGCGCAGTCGGCCACCGCCTCCAGCGCCCGACGCGCCAGCGCGCCGCGGTCCACTGCCTCGGCCGGACCGATATCCCGCTCGGCGTCGATCTCCTTGAGATCAGCTCCGGCGATGAAGGCCTTATCACCGCCGGTGCGGAACACCGCAACCGAAACCTTTTGTTCGGCCAGGGATTCGAATGCGACGGCGATTTCCTCGAGCGCTTGGCGGTTCAGCGCGTTGACCGGCGGCCTCGAGAACGTCACCGTGGCGATCGGGCCCTCGATGACCGTGTCGACAAACTCCATGAAGCACGCTCCCATGGTCACTCGGTGGACTTCTCCAGGCGCCAACCCGCGCGTGCCAGCACCAGCCGATGCCGGCCGCCTGGGGCCGCGGCGTCCGCGGTGTCGTATCCGGCGTCGCCGTGCCACAGCACGGCGTGGCCCTCGTCGGTCACCACCAGTCGGCTCTCGTAGCTCTCCACCGGGGTCCGCTCAATGCCCGCGATAGCGGCGGCGCAGTCGGGATAGCCGCTCAAAAAGCGCAGTGTCATCCACGTGGGCGGGAGCAGCAAGAACTCGCGGCGCGCGTGCGCGCTCAGGGCGTCACTCGGGCGCAGCCAGCGGTAGTCGACGATTTCCGCCCCGTCGACGGACACCTGCATGCGCTCCGGAGCGCGGCCGAACAACATCCAGGTCACGAACCGCTTCGGCACCTCGATGCTCGGGCTCCACCGCGCCATCGGATACAACTCCGCTGCGCCCAGATCGATCCCGGCCTCTTCGGCGGTTTCGCGCACCGCGGCCCGCCTGGCCGCCTCGAGGCTGTCCCTCGGGTAGGCCTCGGCGTCGACCGGGTCGACCCGCCCACCGGGAAACACCCACGCCCCCGCCGCGAAGGACGCGGCGCGGGTGCGCCTCAGCATCAGCACTTCCAGACCGGTCCCGGTGTCGCGGCCGACTACCACCGTCGCTGCGGGCACCGCCACCGAGTCGTTCACCGGGGGGGCATCGCCGGATCGTAGGGCAAACCGAGGACCTGTTCCGCGATAGTGTTGCGCTGGATCTCGGAGGTGCCGGTGCCGATCGTCGACGCCCGGGTCCGCAGAAATCCCCACACCCAGCGCCCCCGCTCGACACTGTGCACATCGGTCCGGCCCAGCGTCCCATAACTGCCGAGCAGGTCCACGGCGAATTCGTGCAGATCCTGCTCGAAGGCCGTGATGAACAGCCGCGACGTCGACGCGCCGGGGCCGGGTTCCCCCTTGGCCAGGATCGACTCGATGGTCCGCATGCCCTGATAGCGCATGATGCGCACACGAATCTCGAAGTCCGCCAACCGGTCTCGCACTAACGGGTCGGCGGTGGCGCCCCGCGACCTGGCCAGTGCGATGAGTTCGTTCAAGACCCGCCGATACAGGGCGGCCTGGTTCATGGTGCCGGCTGCCCGCTCGTGACCAAGGCTGGTCCGCACCAGACGCCAGCCGTCGTTCTCCTCGCCGATACGGTTGCCCACCGGCACCCGCACGTCCTCGAAGAAGATCTCGGAGAAGTCCGCGCCCCCGGTGAGGTCCCGCAACGGGCGGATGGTCACCCCGGGCGCGTGCGCGTCGATCAGGAGGTAAGTGATACCCCTGGCTCGGGACTCCCGTGATCCCGTCCGCACCAGGGTGAACAGGATGTCGGCGATGTCAGCGGAGGTGTTCCACACCTTCTGCCCGTTGACGACGTACTCGTCGCCATCCCGGCGCGCCGTGGCGCGCAGCGCCGGCAGATCCGATCCGGCTTCGGGTTCGGAGAATCCCTGCGCCCACACCGTGTCCCCGCGCAGCATGGACGGCAGAAACCGGCGCTTCTGCTCGTCGGTGCCGTAGGTGATCAGGGTCGGCCCCACGATGCCCAGACCCGTGCCCAGCGGCCCGGGGACACGGGCGCTTGCGTACTCCTCTTGGTAAATGATTTGACGGGCGAACGGCAGATCCATTCCCCCATATGCGCGGGGCCAACTCGGTCCGGCGAAACCGGCGTCGTAAAGTTTTGCCAGCCAAGCCTTTTGCCACACCTGACGTTCTCCGGGATCCTTCGGGCGTTTGCCCGGGTGGTTGTCGGTCAGCCAGGATCGCAGGGCCTTCCGGAACTCGTCATCGGTGCCGGCAGCCGCGGCTCGCGCACCGGCCGCGTCCGCATCGGTGATCACTTCGGTCAAGTCAGACCTCCTTTCAGATGCCCACCAGCTCGGCGATCCGGGCCCGCTGCGCCGCCGGCGCCCCGAACAGCAGCTCGGAGGTCTTGGCGCGTTTCAGATACAGATGTGCGTCGTGCTCCCAGGTGAAGCCGATGCCACCGTGAATCTGGATGTTCTCCTTGGCTGCGTGGGTGTAGGCGGTGGAACAGTACGCCGAAACCAGCGCCGCACAGATCGCGAATTCCTCCTCGGCGGGGGCGTCGTCGGCCGCCTCGGTTGTCAGTGAGGCGGCGTAGAGCACGGCGGCCTTGGCCGATTCGATCTCGAGCAGCATGTCCGCACACTTGTGCTTGATCGCTTGGAACGATCCTATCGGCCGATTGAACTGCACGCGGACTTTGGCATATGCGACCGCATCGTCGAGACAGGCCTGCGCACCGCCGACCTGTTCGGCGGCCAGCGCGACGGTCGCCATGTCGAGGGCCTTGCGCAGAAACGGCGCGGCGTCACCCGCGGGCCCGACCCGCTCGGCTTGGCAGTCCTGCAAGTCCACGCGGGCGAGGCGTCGCGTCGGGTCCAGCGCGTCCAGACGTGTCGCCGTGAAACCCGCCGAGTTGCCGTCGACGGCGAAGAGGCCGAGCCCGTCGCCGGTGCGGGCGACGACCAGGATCACGTCGGCGGTCTCGCCGTCGATGACGAACATCTTGGTTCCCGACAGACGCCAGTCACCGTCGCCATCGCGCTGCGCCGTCGCGGTGATGTCGGAAAGCTCCCACGATCCGTTCACGTCGCAGACCGCCACGGTCGCGGTCAGCTCGCCCTCGGCGATGCCCGGCAGGTATCGGCGGCACGCCTGGTCGTCCCCGCTGGCCAGCAGCGTCTGCGCGGCAAGAGCGATCGTGGCGAAGAACGGTGCGGGAAGCAGCCTGCGGCCCATCTCTTCCAGGACGACGGCAAGCTCAGGAAGTCCATACCCGGCTCCGCCGTATTGTTCGGGCAGCACCAGGCCGTGCAGCCCCAATTGCCGGGCCATCTGGTGCCACAAGTCGGGGTCGTAGCCGTCGTCGGAGTCCATCCAACGCCGTACCGCCTCGCTGGGCGCCTTCTCGGCCAAGAAGCCCCTCACCAGATCGCGAAGCTCCTCTTGCGCGTCGGTCAATGTGATGCCCATGCAAGCCTCCGGGTCCGGATTGTCTTTCGACCGATTTCCGCAAAGCTGAGATCAGCCGCAACGGCATTGCACAATGCGTGGCGCGCGCACTTTGATCGGTGCAACCCGATTTCCATCACAAAACCTTCCTGCCACTGCGTCAGCAGGTTACCGCCGACGCAGAACCGCTCGGGTACTCCGCGGTGCAAACGCGCTTTGCGCTGCGGGGGCCGCGCGCGGCCCGGCGATGTGACCGTCCGTGACGTCGGCGGGTCGACACCAAGTATTAAACTAAGTAACCTATGTCTGACCCGTTGTCCAGTGCCACGGGCCGCGTCGCGCAGCGGGCTCGACGAGAGGTGACAAATGCCAGAGACGCGAAAGGCATCGGCTCACATGGGCCACCCGACCGCGGCGGACGTCGATGACACCGAGCGCCTGCGGCTGATGGCCGCCGCCGAACAGGTGCTGGCCCGCGGCGGGTGGTGGGGCTTCAAACTGGAGAGTGTGCTGCGCCAGGCGCGGCTGTCCACGAGAAGCTTCTACCGTCACTTCGACGGCAAGGACGATCTACTGTCGGCCCTGCTCGAAGGTGAACTGCTCGCCATTGCCGATTACCTGAGGTCGCTGGGCGACAAAACCAACTCGTCCGTCGAGCGGGTCTGGCTTTACATCGAGGCGCTTATCGACCTGTCCTTCGATCAACGCATCATCAAGCCGGCGTCATTGTTCGCCGTGCACTGGCGCAAGCTGCTGCCCGAACACACCGAGGTGGTCGAACGGTGCACGCAGGCGCTGACGGCGCCGCTGGCCGACGCGCTCGGTGAGGGGTGCCGGGCGGGGTCCCTGGTGTGTTCGGACCCCGCTACCGAAGCCAAGGCCATCTTCTTCCTCATCTCGAGCATGGTTTTCGACCGCCCGAATGTCACCGGGCAAGACCCTCGGGCGCTGGCCGAGCGGACCGTCCTGCCTTTCGTGGCCCGGGCCCTGCGGCTGGACCTCGAACGGCGGGTATCGCGGCGGTCGCGACCCGCGCAGCCCGAACGACCGGACACCGGCCCGGCGGGGTTGCAGTTCACGCTGGCCAGATACGCCTGGGATGCCGCCAGCTACGCGAGCTGAATTCCTGGACGGCGGTCGCCGGATCGGTGTTCAGGTCGCCCGCCGGAGATTGCGCAGTTCCTCCAGGATTTCGTCGGTGTGTTCGCCGAGCGACGGCGCTCCCCGCGGGGATTCGTAGGGCTGACCGGATACGATCACCGGCTCACCGATGTAGGTGAAGTCGCCGGCCACGGGGTGGTGCCCGGGCACCAGGATCTGGCGCGCGGACAGGTGCGGATCGGCGAGCAGGTCGGCGGCGGAGTGTGCGGGACCGATAGGCAGATCCTGCGCGGCGGCGATCCGGATCCATTCAGACTGGGTCTTGGTAGCGAGGATATCCCTGAGCTCGCGGCGCAGCGCATCTTGACCGGTGGCGAAATCGACTGGCCCGCTTCGGTCTCCACCGGACTCAATGAGGTCATCGCGGCCGGCGATGCGGCAGAACGCGTTCCAGAACTTGGGCTCGATGCAGCAGAACAGGACGAACTTGTCGTCGGCGGTGCGGTAGAACTCGTACTTGGCGCTGGCCTGCCCGGCCGAGTCAGCGCCGGGCAAGCTAGTCCGGTCAATGATCCGGTGCTCGTTGAGCGCATAGGTGGCGGCGATCCACGCCGAGGACAAGACCGCGTCGGCGGCCGAGGCGTCCAGAAAGCAACCGCGCCCGCTGCGTTCCCGGGCGAACAGCGCAGCCGCCACGTGAAACGCCGCGTGCACCGCCCCGGCAGCGGTGCCTTCCCCGCCGCTTTCGATGCCACCCATCAGGCGCGGTGTCGTGTCGGGCTCGGCGAACCCGTCGGCGCCGGCCTGTTGGGGGGCGCCACCCGCCAGCGCATTCATCATCCGGCCGTGTGTCGGGATGGTGGCGTAGGGCCCCGTCGAGCCGAATCCGCTGTACTGGCAGTAGATGATGTCGGGCTTGGCCTGCTGCTGGGCGATATAGCCGATGCCCAGCTTCTCGCAGGCGTCACCGGCGAATCCGTCGACGAAAACGTCAGCAGTAGAGAGCAACTCGAAGAACGCGGCCCGGTCGGCCTCGTCGCGCAGGTCGAGCACCACGCTGCGCTTGTTCTTGTTGACCTGTAGATGCGCGGGGCTGTGATGCGGAACGACCTGGCCGAGAAAATCTCGCAGATAGTCCCCGCGTCCCGGCGCCTCCACCTTGATGACATCGGCCCCGAGATCGGCTAGCAGCATGCCGAGGCTATCCCCGTTGAACAGCACCGCGGCCTCGATGACCCGGACACCGTCGAGCAGCCGGCTCATAACGTCACCTCGGTCCCGATGACATGTTTGGCCTCCAATTCGGCTATCTGCCGCTCGGAGTATCCGCAGAGCTCACGCAGGATCTCATGGTTATCCTGGCCCAGCAGCGGTGACGGCGAGCGGTTGAGCCGATGCGGTCCGGCCGAGAACCGCGCCGGGTAGCCGCAGTGCACGATCGGCCCGAGAATCGGGTGATCGACCTTTTCGAAGAACCGGCGGTGTCGTAGCTGCGGATTACGGTCCTGCTGCTCGGCTTTCACTGCCTTGGCGACCGGCACGCCGGCGTTCCACAGCGTCTCGACGATGTCGTCGCCGCTGCGTGCCGATGTCCACGCTGTGATCGCCGCATCGAGCACGGCCTGCGCGTTCCGCCGGCCCTGCGGAGTGCGAAGGCGGGGGTCCTCGAGCCACTCGGGGTGGCCCAGGGTGTGGGCCAGCCCGGCCCACTGGTCTTCGGTGGCCACGGCGATCGCAATCCAGCAATCTTGTCGACCCCGGTCGTCCATGTCGGCCGACAGGTACAGGTTCTGTGGTGCGGCGGCCGGACCCCGATTGCCTTCGCGCTCCAGCAGATTCCCGTATGCGCTGTACTCCACCAGCTGCTCGGCGGCGATGGCCAGGGCCGCTCCCACCATCGGTGACTCCACCAGGGCGCCCTCTCCGGTGCGCCGCCGGTGTTCCAACGCCATCAGCAGCGCGATGGTGGCGTGCGAACCCGCGACCGGATCACCGGGACCATTGGGAAATTGTGGTTCTTCGTCGGGATAGCCGGTGAGCCAAGCCAGCCCGGACACCGCTTCCATCGTCTGGGCATACCCCGACCGGTCGCGCCATGGGCCGCCGAGTCCGAACGCCGGCATCCGCACAAAGATCGCGTCAGGTCTGAGTTCTCTGATCTTGTCGTATGTCAGGCCCCACGACTCGGTAACCCGGGGGGTGTAGTTCTCGATGACGACATCGCAGCTCTTGATGAGTTCGAAGGCGGCGGCTTTGCCCTCCGCGATCGACATGTCCAGGGTCAGGCCACGCTTGTTGGTGTTGCCGCCCTGGTAACTGGGGCCGGTCTCCCACCAGTGCGGGGTATCGAACGGCTTGTTCGCGCGGAAGCGCATTCCATCGGGGCGCTGGACCGATTCGATGTGGATCACGTCGGCGCCGAGCAGGCCGAGCACATGCCCGACGATCGGCCCTGCCCAGAAGGCAGTGAAGTCGGCGACGCGCAGGCCGGCGAAGGGCAACGTGGGGTCCAGTCCCTCTGGCGCCGGTGCCGGTGTGCGGCGGGGCTGGATGGACAGGCCTTGCAACAGATCGTTGTGTTCGCCGAGCCGCGGCGCCGGCCGGGCGGGTGCGATGCCGGCCGACGTGTGGTGGAAACGATACGGCGGGGTGGGTTGCAGGAAGGCGTCCCCGGGATGGGTGGTGAAATAGCCGCCTTCGATGAAGTGGTCGAAGGTCTGCACGGCGTGCCCGTTGCCGACGGGGGCCACGGGAATCCGCAACAGCGTTGCCAGCTCGATGATTTCGTCTACCGTGCGCTCGGCCATCCACGCATCGATGTCTTTGGCCATTGAGTCTCGCTGCAGAATCCGATGGCTGAAGTACATCAGCGACTCGTCCTCGGCCCAGCCGGGTTTGTCCACCATCGCGCAGAAGTCGAGCCATTGCTGTCCGGTGACCACCATGAAGGCGACCAGTCCGTCCTTGGCCCGTTCGATTCCCGGGAAGTTCTTGATCCGGTCGGTGTAGGTGGGCGTGCCGGTGACGCTGTGGTAGGTGACCGGATACATCGTGTGCGTGAGAATCATCGATTCCAGGGCCGACAGGTCAACCAATTCGCCGGTACCGGTTCGTAGCGCTCGCCAGCGAGCCGACAACGCGGCTACGGCGCCGATCATGCCGGTCAGCCAGTCGCCGGTGCGGCCACCGACCGACACCGGCGGGCGCGCCGGGTCCCCGCGGCCCGCGATGCC
>CAYNLB010000009.1:0-25494 GCA_964397935.1 uncultured Mycobacterium sp. | reverse complement strand
CCGCAACCAGTCGCCGCCGGGACTTTCGAGCTTGACAACGTCGGCCCCGCCGTCGGTGAGCAATCGGGTGCAATAAGCACCGGCGATACCGGACGACAGATCCGCAATGACGACACCATCCAGCGGTAATTGCACGTCCACGAGGCTCCTTCGCAGGGTTGTCGGCGGCGGGTTGCACCGCCATTGTCGCCGCCGATGGGGCTCCCGTGACCCAGCCAGAACGCAAATGGCACTCTCGGTCCTGCGACGCCATGGGAAGGAAGCGGGGGCCGGGCGGCCTATCGGAAGGCCCAGTCATTGGCCATTCTCACAGCGATGGGCTGCGGTCGGGCGCTGGCGGTCAGCCCTGCTTAGCCTCGTCGACGAGCCCGGCGACGTCGGCCATGTCCGGTGTCTCACAGGCGGCGACGTACTCGCGACGCAGCTGCACCACAAGCTCTGCCACCGTCGGGATGTCGTCGATGAGATCGATGCCCTGGCCCGCCGACCACAGGTTCTTCCAGGGCTTGACTCCCTCCGGCAGATGCGAGTAGCCGATCTTGCCGACGGCCGCTTTGGGCAGATTCGTCGGGTCGAGCCCCACTGCCCGCATCGATTCGGTCATCCAGTTCGCGGCCACCCCAGCGATATCAGGGGTATAGAGCAAGTCGGCGGAGGTGCCCGCGACCAGCATGGCCTTGTAAGCGTCAGCGGCGCGCGATTCCCGGGTGGCGATGAACCGGGTGCCCATGTAGGACAGGTCAGCGCCGAGGATCTCAGCCGCCCGGATGGCCGCGCCGGTGGTGACCGCACCCGCCATGACAATGATTCCGTCGAACATGGCGCGGATCTTCGGGATCAGCACCAGATGGCTGATCGTGCCGGAATGTCCACCGCCGCCTGCCCCGATGCATGTCATCCCGTCGACCCCGGCCTGAATAGCCTTTTCCGCGAACCGCAGCGAGGTGACGTCGTGCAGGATCACACCGCCCCAGTCGTGTACCCGTCGGGCCAGCTCGGCGGGATTGCCCTGCGCCGAGATAATGATCTCGACCCCGTAGCGGGAGCACAGCTCGAGGTTGGCGGCCAGCTCGTCTTCGTCGAACCTCGTGGCGAGGTTCACCGCGATCGGCCCGATACGTGCGCCGGGATGCAGCTCGGCGTGGCGATCGAGGTCGGCGCGAATCTCGCGCAGCCAGCCGCCGAAAATCTCGATGCTGCGTGCGTTTTGGCGTGGCAGGGCACCGATCAGCCCCGCCTTGCAGGCCGCTGCCACCAGTTCGGGACCGGACACCAAGAACATCGGGGCACACACCGCCGGAAGCGTCAACCGGCTGCGAAACGGCTCGTCGAGGGCCATCTCAGTGGCCGCCGAACTCTGGATCACGGCGCTCGGAAAATGCCCGCAGGCCTTCCTTGAAGTCAGCGCTGCGGACCGTCGCCTCAACCGCGGCCGCTTCCTGCCGAAGCACCTCATCAAGCTGTGCGGCTGCCGGGTTGTTGAGCAACCGTTTGGTGTATCCGAGCGAAAACGTCGGCCCGGCAGCCAGTTCGGTTGCCAGCCGGACGGCGGCTCCCTCGAGATCGCCGACCCCCACAACCTCGTCGATGAGGCCCCATCCGGCGGCGGTGGACGCGTCGACCACCGTCCCCCGCAGCAGCATCTGCTTGGCCCGGCGTATACCGATCAAGCGTGGCAACAGGAATGACCCGCCACTGTCGACGGAAAACCCGCGCTTGCAGAACACTTCGGCGAAGCTGGCTTCGTCGGCGGCCACGGTGAAATCACACACCACTGCCAGATGCAGTCCCAAACCAATCGCCTTGCCCTGCACCGCTGCAACAGTGGGTACCGGGCAATCCCATAATGCGCCGATCATTCCGTGCGCGCCGATCGCCAACCCCCGGCTCAGGTGCCCGGCCACCGGCTTGGCGTCCACGGTGTTGGCGCTGACCAGATCGGCGCCGGTGCAGAAGTGGCGGCCATTGGCGCGGATCAGAATGGCGCGCACCTGCCCCGCACCGTCCACCTGCTGCACCTCCTGGCGCAGCGCGGCGCAATCCTGCTGTCGCAGGGCATTGCCCTTGTCCGGCCGGTCGAGGGTGATCGTCAAGACCGCGCCATCGACGCTCATGTGAACGCCGACGGCGTCAGCCACGGCCGGCCTGGCCGGCGAGCTCGCCGTGCCTCTCGAACATGCGGACCGCGTCACGCTGAAGCTCGCGGGGTGTCTCCGGGATCATTGCCGCGCCGAGTTCCCTGCTGGGCAGCGAGATGGTGGCATCAGCCTGCGCGGTGGCATCGCCGCGCTGGTTGCGGACCTCGACCGACATGTCGACGAGGTTCATGCCGTCTTCGGCGCGCTTGCCCTCGACCCGGCCGGTCAGGTACTGGATGTCGCCCTGATAGTTGAATTTGCGGATCTCGTCGTGCTGACGGACGACGAAGGCGCCGTCCCCCATCCAGTCGGTGAGGAAGTGATGGATCCAGCATTCGCGCAGCACACCATAGTCGTAGGCGCGCGGATTGCCGATCGCCTTGGCCCACTCCGAATCCCAGTGCACGCGTTGGGCGACATCAGGAACGCCGTATTCGTTGTCGATGTAGAACGCCGGGATCCGCTGACGGTTCTTCCAGGCCAGTCGGGCCGTCTTGAGACCGTACGGCACGAAGCCGTAGCCACCCGCGTGGAACACCACCATGTCCGTGGTGGTGAGCGGCCCCTTGGCCATGGTGCCCATCTCCTCGCCCGCGATCACGTCCTCCCAGTACCGCGGCTCGCTCCCCCGGACTTTTTCGGCGGCATACACGGCGTCGAGCGCGGCGATGTCGTCCTTGGTGTACGACGGATCGGGGATGTCGCTGTATTTGCCCTTCTCCCTGGCCTTCTTGCGCTCGGTATAAATCACCAGTGTCCGGTAGACGCCCACCACCTCGGCGTGCTGATTCATCTTGACGTCGCGCAGGATCCGGATGACGGACCGCCCGGCGAATTCGGACTGCTTCTCCTCCACCGATTCCAAGCCGGAGAAGCTGTACAAAGTGTCCCCGGGGTAGACCGGTCGATACCACTCCCAGGTGCCCCCCGAGACGAATGCGTGGATGCCGCGGTAGCTGCCGCCCCGCAGTTCCTTGGGCACCTTGTCCCCGCGCAACGGCGCGTTGAGCACCGCCGCCATGATCTGCGGCGCGATCTGACTGCCCCAGCGTGTAGCCGGTCCGTACCCGGGGTCGCAGTAGAGCGGGTTGTCGTCGCCGTAGCCGTGGGCGAAATTGCGAATCGCCTCGGGGGTGGCCGTGGACAACAGCTCCTGGTGACGGGTCGCCGACCAGACGCCCAGCGAGGCACGGTCCTTTTCGATATCGGCGTCGTCGATCTCGAAGGCGGTGGCCTCGGCGAACTTGTCGGCGGTGCGGTTGGGCGGGCTGGTTTGCGTCATTGGCTACTTCGTGCCTCTCGATCGACATCTCTGCTTGGAGCATGGGTGCTGGGTTCAACAAGATAAGACAACGCCGTACGACGTCGCCATGGCAAGGCGAACTACCCCCCGGGGCGGCAAATCGCGTTCTCACCTGGTCGCGGCGCGCTACGACGAGGGGTGGCTGCGCCGCCGGCCGCGCTGTTTCGCCGAAAATACAGCTTTCGCGCGGGACGGGCTCACGATATCGCGCGCCGGTGGATTGGGGCCGTACCGTCAGGAGCGATCCCGCGGCGACATGACGGCCCGCACCCGATCAGAAGGAGGGCCCATGACGCCGGCGTCGGTGTCACCGCAGACCGGTGTCGCAGACATTCTTGTCCGCCTGGCGGCGGCCGCCCCATCCAGCACGGCCCTGATCGCCGACGGGGCCGAGTATACCTTCGCTCAACTCGCTGAGGCGGCCGAAATGCTGGCAGCGCAATTGATTCCGGGTACGCGAGTGCTCATCAGGCTGGGCAACAACGCCGCCTCGGTGGTGGCCGTCCATGCGGCGTGGCGAGCGGGTTGTTCGGTGGTCGCGGCGAGCACGATGGTGGCGGACTCCGAGGTAGCGCGGCGCACGTCGGAGACTTCGACGGCAAGCGTCATCACGCCCGATGCCGACGGCGATCTGGGCGCGCACGTCGAACACACCGGCTCGCGCCGATCGGCGCCGGCCGGTGAGGCGGTCATCATGTTCACCTCCGGCACCACCGGGACGCCCAAGGGGGCGTCGCTGACTTTCGCGGCCCTGCGCGGCAGCCTGGTCGGCATCGCCACCGGCACCGGCCTCAACGAGGCGGGACGGCCACCGAAGATTCCGGCCCGAGGACCGCGGCTGGTGATGGTCCCGATCGCTCACATGGGCGGGCTGCTTGGCACGTTGACGGCGTGGTGGCTCGGAAAACCGGTGCTCTTGGCCGCCAAGTTTTCCCCGCAGCTGGTGATCGACCTGGCCCACCGCTATCGGCTCGGCATGCTGGGGTTGACCCCGGCGATGGTATGGGAGCTGACGCAGCTCGGCGAGGATGCCGAGCTTCCCGGTATCGATCACGCCACCGTGGGAACGGCGGCTCTGCCGGAGGCCACCCGTGTCGCTTTCGAGGCCAAATACGGCATTCCGATCCTGCGCAACTACGGCCAGACCGAATTCGCGGGTGCGGTCGCCTTTGAACGTCCCGATGACGTCAAGACCGGCCGTCGGCCCGAGGGCACGGTGGGCCGGGTGGCGCCCGGCGTCGAGGTGGCGATCCTCGACCCGGCCGGCGAGCGGCTGTCTATCGGGGGGGTCGGGGAGATCGCAGCGCGGGCGGCCTCATCGATGTCAGGCTATTTGGATGCCAACGGCAACCCCACCGCACCCGGTACCTGGCTGCGCACCGGCGACCTGGGAAAGTTGGACGACGAAGGCTTCGTCTACGTCGTGGGCCGCGTGCGCGACATGGTGCTGTGCGGCGGGTTCAATGTGTACCCGGCCCAGGTGGAAGCGGCGCTCAACGACTTGGACGGAATCGCCGACTCCGCGGTGGCAGGGCTGCCCGACGAACGTCTCGGCGAGGTGCCGGTCGCCGCGGTAGTACTGAACGCAGGTGCCGCCGGTGACGCGGCAACCATCCGTCAGCAGCTCCGCTCGCGACTGGCCCCTTACGAGATACCGCGACAGGTGGTGTTCGTGACGGCGATACCGCGGCTGGACACCGGCAAGGTGGATCGTCCGGGCGTCGCCGGACTGGTGAAAGCCGCGCAAGAATGAAACCGCTTCGGCGACTCGGTAATTCTACGGCTGAGGATCGGCGTACTTGTCGATCAACACCTGCTTGTAGAGCTTGCCGGCGTCGCTGCGCGGTAGCGCCGGCTCGAAAGAGATTGACCGCGGACACTTGTAGTGGGCGAGCCGGTCCCGCAACCACTTCATCAGCTCGGCGGCGAACTCCTCTGTCGCGTCCGCCGGATCGCCGTTCTGCACAACGGCTTTCACCGACTGTCCCATCTCGGCATCGGGAATGCCGAACACCGCCGCGTCGAGCACCCTGGGGTGGGTGATCAACAGGTCCTCAGCCTCCTGCGGATAGATGTTGACCCCGCCGGAGATGATCATGTGGTGGCGGCGATCGGTGAGATAGAGGTAGCCGTCGTCGTCGAGGTATCCCATATCACCGACGGTGGCCCAGCCGAGGGGATGGCGTGACGCAGCGGTTTTGGCGTCGTCACCGAGATAGCGGAAGGGCAGCCCACCTTCGCAATAGATGTCGCCGGCCTGTCCGGGGGGCGCCTCTTGGAGGTTGTCGTCCAGGATGTGAAGAACGCCGGTGAGGGCTCTGCCAACCGATCCCGGGTGAGCCAGCCACTCTTGCGCCGTGATGAACGTCGTGCCGGCGCCCTCGGACGACGCGTAGAACTCGTCGATAATCGGCCCCCACCAGTCGATCATGGCCTTTTTGATCTCAACCGGACAGGGTGCCGCGGCGTGCACCGCCCGCTGCAAACTTGACAAGTCATAAGAATTGCGCACGGCCTCGGGCTGTTTGAGCATCCGGACAAACATCGCCGGAACGAACTGCCCGTGGGTGACTCGGTAGCATTCGACGGCCTCCAGCGCACCGCGAGGATCGAACTTCTCCATCACTACGGTGGTGGCGCCCAACGACTGAGCTGTCATGGACCAGTAGGCGGGTGCGGTGTGGTACAGCGGTGCGGGGCTCAGGTACACCGACTCGGTGGTGATGCCCAGCTTGTCGACCAGCGGTGCGAGCAACATGGGCGCCTGCGCCGGTGTTGCGTGCGTCAACTCCCGAACGATGCCTTTGGGACGTCCGGTGGTGCCCGACGAGTACTGGAGCAGTTCGCCCTCACGTTCGTCGGCCACCGGCGTATCGGGACGGTTAGCCACGCACTCGGGGTAGCGCTGCCATCCGTCCAGGTCGTCGCCGGCGATCATCCGCAGCGCCGGCATCCCGTCACGGAGGTGTTTGCCGAGGTCTTCACACACCGGTCGTGTCGTGCGCGAACCGATCACCGCCCTGGCGGCGCTGTTGGCAACGATGTAGGCGGCTTCCGCGGCCGTCAGGTGGGTGTTGATCGGCGCGTAGTACAACCCGATACGGCGTGCGGCCCACATCACCGTGTGAATGTGCTCGTTGTTCTCCATGACGACCGCAATCGAGTCACCCTCGTGCAGACCGGCCTCTCGGAAGTGGTGGGCCAAACGGTTGGCGCTTGCTTCCATTTCGGCGAAACTCAGTCTCTTCCCGGAAGGATGCAAGATCAGCGCTGGTCTGCCGGAATCAATGTGCTCGCGGATCTGCATGATCCTCCTCGTGCGAGTCGCGCGCCGCGGCGACCGCCCCGCGGGCGCGCGCCACGGTCTGGCGCGGATAACCATGCTGCTCGCCGATCGTCGCAAGAAGCGCCGCATGCTCTGCCAAGTCGTGAACCAGCCGTTGGTGCGCGGTCACCGCCTCGCGGTCGCCGCCGGATAGCGCGTATGACCGAAGGTCCGCGAGGTTCCGGACCACCCACTCGACCTCGTCGGCGTATCTGCGGCGCAACAGGATCGCGGCCATGCCGCGCACGGCGGGATCCGCGCCGAGCGGCACGCGCCAGGGCAGCCGACGCGTCTTCTTACCGAGACTGACCCGACCGTGAGCCGCTCTGGCCATGTCAGTCAAAGCATCTCGACTGGTCCAGACGCAGGTGAAGCCCCACTCCTCGCGTAGCCGGGTCGTATCGACGATCGGCATGTACAGCAAAGCGCCGATCTCCGCGGGTTGCAGTTCGCTGACTCCGGCCTTCCATGCCGCGGCGATCGCACCCCGCAACGCCCTCTCGGGCACCTTGACAAGGGGTCGGCCGACAATCCCGGCGATTTCCCGCATGGTCAGAGTGCCCGCACCGGTGATGTTCACCGGTCCGGTCAGTTCGCCGGCGATGGCCGCGACGGTGAACCGTGCAACGTCGTCGGTGTGCACGAACTGCTGTTTGCGCTCGGGATCCGGCACCGGCAGCACCGGGCCCGAAAATCCGCGGAAAATCGTGTTGTCGACGTCGCGGCCGGCGATGATCCCGGCGCGAACGAGCACAGAGTTCGGTGCCCTCGCAGTGATCATGTCCTCTGCCGCCTTCTTGTGCGCCGCGTAGTAATGCTCGGGTTCCGGACGCCGCTCATCGCTCTCCTTGAGCTTCGCGGGGTGGCCGGGCACCGCGCCGTAGGCGAGCACCGACGACGAGAACACAAGCCGCGCGCACCCGGTGGCCGCCATCGCATCCAAAACGTTCTGGGTGCCGCCGAGGTTTATCGCGGCTGTCTGTGACTCGGATTTGAGCGGCGCGACTACCCAGGCCAGATGGACGACGGCATCGCACCCGGTCATGGCAGCACGGACGGCGGCTTGATCCTGGATGTCGCCGGCGCAAAAGGAAGCGCCGTCAAGGGGACTGGCAGGTGCTCGTCGTGCCATGGCGACGACATCGTGACCTTCGGCGATGAGGCGGCGGCTAACGGCACGTCCGAACGGACCGGTGGCCCCGGTGACCAGAACTCTCATCGTGGTAGTCCCACTGCGGCTTCGCCTGCTTCAGAAGCGATTCCAACCCACTCAATCCTCATCGACCTGCTCCATCAACGCCTGGTAGTCAGCCAGCGGCGCCGTCCCCTCGCCGGCGAACCGGTCAAGCAGCATATCGGTTGCGGCAACGGCAGACCAGCCGTTGAGGCTGGAGGCTTGGATGGCGCGCTCGGTGAGAATGTCCGCCAGGGTCTTGGATGGACATGAGAGCGTGGCGAGATCCGCATGTATGGCAGCGACGACCGCGACCGCGTCGTCGACGTGCGAGCCACCATGGCACGGAGCGCGTCCCGCCCAGCCGGCGACGTACAGGCCCGCGGTCGGGGTCGCGCCGATCAACACACGGCCGTCCCGATGGGCGATGTGTCCTTGGTTCTGATCAATTCCCGGCCAACAGAACGATTCCGCGCGTGGCCCCAGCAACAGCTGGGCTCGCAGGTCCTCACTGATCACCCTGCCGTACGGATCGGGCCTGTGCAGGCAGCGCAAGGCGCGGGCCCGGTTGCGCCCAATCACACCGAGCGGTGTGAGCGCGGTGCGCGCCACCAGATTTCCCGAAAGCTTGTCGGGCATCATCACTTCCGGTCCCGAGCGCTGATCCACCAGCTGGACATGGCGCAGTCTGCTGTTGGTGAGCCGGTCCGCCACTGCACCGGAAACGCCAGGAGGTGTTCGCCCGCAGAGCGCCTCGGCAACGCGCACCGTCTCCGGTGAGATGCCGATCAGGACCGCGCTGTCCATTGTCAGGTCGAGTTCGGCCACCTGCACGTCGGCACTGCCGGTCAGCCAGGCTTCGACGTGACTGATCGTTCCGATACCCACCGAATCCCGCCCGGCGATATCCAACGGCAGGTCGCGCGGCGCGCCCGACGTCAGAACCACCGCATCGGTGATTCGCCGCAATTCATCGAGCGTTAGCCGAGAACCGATTTCGACGTTGCCGAAAAACCTCACGCGGCTGTCGCGGAGAACGGCGTCGACATCCTTGGCAACGTCTCGCAGTCGCCGCGACCCCGCGGCCGGCCCGTGCCGTAGCATCCCGTCGGGTAGCGCGGCCCGGTCGATGAGCTCGATTCGCACGTCCAGCGCGGTATCGGCAAGAAGCGCGGATGCGACCGCGAATCCGGACGGACCGGCGCCAACGACTGCAATGCGAAATGTCATGTCCGGAGTTCGAAGTGTTCGCGCTCGGGTGACGCGACGTTCGGTCCGGTCACACCGTCGCTGTCCTTCTCAGGGCACCCGTCTCGATCAGCCTGCCGTTGTAGGTTTCCATCAGCGCTTCGGTGACCGCGGGTTTGCGGGTTTCGCCGGCTTGGTGGACCCAACCCTGACGCCACCGGTGCCCCTCCTCTAGGTCGTGGCGAATCGGACAGCGGCCACCTTCGTTGGCCTCCCACACCCACGTCTGACCACCGCCGGTGTAGGTCACCCTGGTGGGAAAGGCCTTCTCATCGAAGGGCTCGCCGTCGAGTTCCACCTCGACGGCGAGGTCGCGCGCGATGAGTGGCGGTCCGTCGGTGCGGTGCACGATCATGATGTTGAAGTCGTCAGTCCCGTGCACGAGATGCCCGGAATGCACGGCGCTGTCTTCGAATTCGGTTGCGAAGCCCACCCACGCGGCTTCGCACTTCGCGATGTAGGGACTGGCGATGTAGTCGATGCCCTCGCCGATGTGGATGCTGTCGTGGAAGACGAGACCGCTCACTTCGGTGCCCTTGATGCGGCCCCGGACCCGGAATAACCGCGACGAGTACGAGGACGGGACGTCTTGGTCCGGCGAGAAGAACTGCAAGCCTTGGCCGACGAGATCGCCGCCAAGCGCTACCTCGTCGCCATCGTGCCATTCCATCTTGTCGTCCCAGGTGAGCATCAGCGGGATGCCGTCGGGTGTCCAGACACCCCATTTGCCTTCACGTTCACCGTGTTCGACCGGGCCGGAGTAGGAGTTGTTGTGGTCTTTGGCGTAGGTGAAGTCCGCACCGACCTTGGACTCCGACAGGTGCAGGTACCGCGCCTTGCTCGGGTAGAAGCCACGGATGGGCCACCAGTAGTCGTCGGCGGCCGAGCGCACCGAACCGTATAAGTACTGCATCCCCATGGGCACCCCGTTGACATCGCCCCACAGCGGCGCTGGATCCGTGTCGATGATCGCGCCGACCGGCGCGTAGCCGTAGTGGCCGCTGGTGCGGACCGGTGGAGTGTTGTTGAGCGACAAGGTGATTACCTCTGCTTTGCTGCGATGTTTCGGTGCGTTGCTTACCTGACGTCGAAGACAACCGGCACCTTGTTGGGTGCGCGCAGGCCGATGCCCTGGAACCGCGCTTCGGGCCCGGTCTCGGGATCGAGCCGCAGCCCGGGCAGGCGGTCGAACAGCGCGGTCAGCGCGGCGGTCATCTCCGCACGGGCCAGATGGGCGCCGAGGCAGGCATGCGGCCCCCAGGCAAATGCGATGTGCGGCTTCTTCTCCCGGAAGATGTTGAAGGAATCGGGATCCTCCCATCGGGTGGGGTCGCGATTGGCCGCGCCGATCGACACCTCCAGCACGCTGCCTTTGGGGATCGCGACTCCGCCGAGTTCCAGATCTTCCAAGGCGATCCGATTGATCGACATCAGCGGCGGCTCCCACCGCAGGCCCTCCTCGATCGCCTGGGACAGCAGGCTCCGATCGGCGACCAGGGCGTCCAGCTGCTCCGGGTTTTGCAGCAGGCCGAGCAGCATGCTGGCCGTTGAGCGCGCGGTGGTTTCACCGCCCGCCGGCAACAGTAACCGCAGGAACGAGACGATCTCGATGGTCTCCAGCCGGCTGCCGTCGAGTTCGGCGTTGGCCAGCAGGGTGATCAAATCCTCGCCGTCTCCCCCGCGGCGCTCCTCGATCAACGGTGATAGGTAGCTCTCCAGATTGCGAGACGCTACGAGTGCGCGGTCCATGTCGTAGAACGCCCCGACCGTCTCGCCGGCCCAGGTGTTGAAACGCTCGATGTGCTCATACGGCAGGCCCATCATCTCGGTGATGATGTACACCGGGAAGAGAAGCGTGAATTCCCGGTACAGATCTGCCGACCCATTGTGTTCGAAGCGGTCGATCAGTCCATGGACCGCCGGTTGGATCGCGGTTTGCTGCCAGCGGTCCAGGGAGCGGCGCGTAAAGGCCTGCGAGATGAGACCGCGATGCCGCCGGTGCTCGTCTCCGTCCATGCCGATGATGTTGCGACCCCAGACCCTGCCGATGGTGTCCAGCCAGAACTTCGACGACAGCCGTTCATCGCTGAGCGCCTGCTGGCAGTGTTCGTAGCTGAGAGCGCAAGAGAACGAGACCTTGGTGAAGGCCTCTTCCTTTCGATAGTCCTCTTGGCCGACCAGCTCGGCCTGCTTTCGCGGATGCACCGGTGCGCGCCGGCGCGCCTCCCCCAGCGGACCGTACAGCTCTACGATCCGCGAGCGCGGTGTCTCCGCCGCCGCGGACGCCACATATGCGCTGTCGTCGGCGCCGCGGATGTAGTCACGCAGATCCGAGCCGGTACTGGTGGTCATGATGGTCGCTCCCAACGAGTCACGAGTGCCGTCGTCAATGCCTCAACCGGCATGGAATTGAATGGCTTTCGTTTCGGTGAAATCGTCGAGCACATCGGCGCCGAGCTCACGGCCCACGCCCGACCGTTTGTAGCCGCCGAACGGTGCCCAGGGGCTCATTCCGCCGGTGCCGCCGTTGATGCTGACATTGCCGGTCTGAATCCGCTGTGCCAGCGTGAACGCCACCCCTGGATCAGCGGTCCAGATCGAGCCGGACAGGCCGTACACGGAGTCGTTGGTGATCCGTACGGCCTCATCGTCGTCGTCGAACGGGATCGCCACCCCGACCGGTCCGAATACCTCCTGCTGGGCCACCGCCATGTCGCTGCGCACGTCGGCCAGCAGCGTCGGTTCGTAGTAGTAACCGCGGCTCAGGTGCGGAGGGCGACGCCCGCCGGCCACTAGCCGGGCGCCCTGCTCCAGCGCGCCCGCGACGTACTCTTCGGCCCGGATGCATGCGCTGTCGCGGATCAGCGGACCGACGACGGTGTGCGCATCGGCGGGGTCGCCGACGGGCAGGCGTTGCAGCATTGCGGCGACGCGCTCGAGGTAGTGGTCATAGATCGAGCGGTGCACGAGGTGCCGCGTCCACAGCGCACAGCCCTGGCCGGTGAACAAGGTCAGTTCTTGAGCCCCCCTGGCCGCGGCCAGATCAAGGTCGGCGTCGGCGCGTACGATCATCGCCGATTTTCCGCCGAGTTCGAGCGTGACGTGTTTGAGCGTGGCCGAGGCCTGGGCCATGACCTTGGCTCCGACGGCGTCGGATCCGGTGAAGGTCACCATGTCCACCCGCGGGTCGGTGGTCAGGTGCTCCCCGACATCGACTCCACCCGTGACCACATTGAGCACACCCGGCGGCAATTCCGCTTCCTGGGCCGCGGCACCCAACAGCAGCGCCTCCAGGGGCGTGAAGTCCGAGGGCTTCAGCACGACGGTGCATCCGGCGGCCAGCGCGGGCCCAACCTTGAGGAGATTGACGAAGAAGGGAGCGTTGAACGGCGTGATCGCGGCGACCACCCCGCGCGGGGATCGCTGCACGACGCCGGCCCCTAACACGTTGGCGCCGTGGCGGTTCCGGAAGGTCGTGACCGGCAGCGGCCGCAGTGCCTCGAAGGCCGCGCATCGGTCGACGAAAAAGTCGAACAGCTGCATCGGCGCATCAACTTGACTGGGACGCGCCACCGACACCGGGATGCCGGCCTCGGCGACGACCAGCCCGACGATGTCGTCGGCCCAGGCGGCAAGCACGTCGCGCAGTCGGCTCAGTGCACTCGCTCGTTGCACGGGTGACATTGTCGGCCACGGCCCCTCGTCGAACGCCCGCCGCGCGGCCCACACCGCCGCGTCGGCATCCGACTTTGCACCCCACGGCGCGGTGACGACTGTCTCTTCGGTGGCCGGATTCAGCACCGGCGCAGCTGTTTCCGTGGCCCGCCAATCACCATCGACGAAGAGGCCGTGGTAGGAAGACCTGGCCGGGGCTGTAGCGGTCGGCGTACTCATTCGACCCTGGTCACCACGCCCGACGCGCCGTCGACCTCGACGACGTGGCCCGTCTTGAGCACTTTGCTACCGGTAAAAGTCCCTACGACACAAGGGATTCCGAACTCGCGGGCCACGACGGCAGCGTGCGACATCTCGCCGCCGGTGTCAACGACCACCGCCGCCGCATAGGCAAAAAACGGCGTCCACCCGGTGTCGGTGAACGCAGTCACCAGCACTTCGCCCGGCTCGAGATCATCCATGGAATCGACGGTCAGGACGCGCACCGGCCCCTTGGCGAGCCCGGCCGATACGGCGGTGCCCTGCAGCGTTTCGCCGGGCATCAGTTCGCCGCCGACGTCTGCATCCGGCGTCCACTCACCGACGAAGTTCAGCGGCGGCCGCTGGGTCTCCAGCCGCTCGCGTTCGGCGCGCCGCCGCGCGATCACCGCTTTGGCGCCCACCGGCGGGTTTTTCAGCTCGGCGCGTACCAGATAGAACACGTCGTCGGGACGATCTATCACGCCGCGCGCCGCCAGCCGGGAGCCGATTTCGCGCGCGATCAGCCGGTACTGGTGGGTCTGGCGAATGGTGGCGTCGCGGCCGGTTTCCCGCAGCCGCTGAAACCGCGCACCCAACGACGCCAGCATCCTCAGCCGCAGGTCGAATTTTGGCGGTTGTTCGGCAACGCGCCGGCGGGCGGCAAGTAGTTTTGCGACCACGTCGATCAATCTGTCGGGCGCATCGGCGAACACCGCATTGGCAAGCTCGGTCTCCCGCGGACCACGGTGACCGTATTCGGCGACCACCTCGTCGAGTTTGGTGACGAATCTGGGGCGCTCGCGGCGCAGGATCCCCAAGGCTACGGTTGCCGAATTGTCGCGCAGCGTCTGCTCGATCAAGGGATCCGCTTTGGCCAATTGTGCCAGTGCATAAACACCGCGGGCGACACCCGCACTGGCGAGATCCTCAGTGCCACCGCGGATCCGGGTCGCAAAACCCTTACCCCCCTGCGCCTGGATCATGCCCATGAGCGGGACGAGAAAGGATGAGGCCTGTGCGGCACCTGCCCAGGCGTTGGCAACTTCGTCGTGGATTCGCAGCAGCCACGCATGCAGCGCAGCGTCGGACAGCGTCGCATAGTAAGAGGCGTCGCGCGCCGACTGACGTGCGTGAATGTCGATATTGCGTATTTCCCTGCCGAAGCCGCTGAGCTGGATCGCCGCCAGCGGCAGTCGCCTGGCCATTTCCCATGCGCCCGGCTTGTCGAACGAGGGCACGTCGGCGCCGCCGCCCGCACCGAAGAGCATGTCCTGCCATGAGGACATGGCCCCGCCCGGCATCACCGTGCCCATGGCGTAGACGATCGACAGGTTGGCGTAAACACCGTGACCGAAGGCGCCGACCGGCTCCTGGCTAAGGGCTCGTCCGAGTTCACCGCCGATCCGCAACACGTCGGCGGCCTGGGCTCCCGCGGCCCGCAACGCATCGATCGCCAACTCCAACGACAGTGGCGTCATCGGGCCCGGAAATGCCTCCGACGTGTTCGCGGCGGTGAACACCTGCCAGTTCGGATGCACGGAGGTGTCGAATTCGCCGGCGACACCTTCGGGCGCTGCGGGGCGCCGGTCGCTGCCGGTGGGTGGCTCAGGCACGGATCCCCACGGCCAGCGCCACGGAATCAGCACCCGTCGAGTGCCGAGGAAGACGTGAGCCCGGTTGGTGCGCGCGAAGTCCTCCACGCATTGGCGGGTCGACCACGCGCAGTGAAAACCGAAATCCTCCGTCAGCCGGGTGGTGTCCACCAACGGAAAGTTCAGGAACGCCTCGACCGCGCCCGGATCGAGGGAGAACCACCGGTGATCCCACAAAAAGCCCAGCACCTGGTCGGCGCGATCGGGTGCGACCTCTACGTAGCGCTTGCCGAGGATGTCGGCGATTTCACGCATCTCTATCGTGTCCGGCGCGGCGAGGTTGACCGGTCCGGACCACTCGAGGTGATCTAGCGCGTCGGCGAAGAACCGGGCGAGGTCGTCGGGGTGGACAAACTGGAAGAGGTTCCGGCCGCCCTTCATGCCAAGGATGACCGGGGTGGCGAAGCCTTCCTGGGTGACTCCGGTGGTGCCCCGCCCCATGATGTTGGTCGCGCGCACCATGACGGCGTTGAGCGAGGACGCGGCGATGAGTGCTTCGGTCTCGGCCTTGTGTTTGGAGTAGATGTGCTTGGGGGAAGGCCGGAGCGAGTCGCTCTCCTTGAGCAACGGCGGGTTATCCGCATTGGCGCCGTAAGCCATCACCGACGAGGCGGTAACCAGGCGCGAGACTCCCGTGCGCTCCATCGCGGCAACCACCGCCTCTGTCCCCCCGACGTCGATTGCGCGGGTGGCTTCGACGTCGTGCATGGGATGTGTAGTCCACGCGAGGTGCACAACCGCGTCGACGCCCGACATGGCTTTCGCCACCGCATCGGCGTCTCGAATATCGGCGCGGATGTGCCGATACAGCGGTGACGGCAACGAGTGCGGGCGTCGCGAAAGACCGACGACTTCGTGACCCCTGGCGAGAATTTCCGGGATGATGCACGAACCGAAGTCCCCGGACGCGCCCGTCACCATCACATGCATGAAAATCGCCTGTCGTCGTGGTTTCCGTCATTCCGAAATGTAGGGTGCTCCACGTCGCGGTGTCAATGCGGCGAGTAGAGATTCTCTAGATTCTTCGCGCCGGGCCGCCGTGAGGCGGCGGCTGGTTGTCCGGGGACCGGCGAAACCGGCCATGAATATAGATAATCTTCATCTATGATTGACCGAGGTGATGCCCCAGCGCTTCTGATCGACTTCGGCGGGGTGCTCACCGAATCCATCCTGGGCGGCTTCGAACGGGGCTGCCGAGCCTGTGGCGTGGACCCGCGCGGATTCATCGCCGAGGTCTTCTCCCCCGACCATGCCGAGGACAGTCCGTTCGCGTTGATCGAACTGGGGCAGATTTCCATCCCGGAGTTCGTGGAGCGCATCACCCCGGTCCTCTCCCGGCATGCCGCCGGTGCGGTGAATGGCTCGGTATGGTTCCGGGAGGTACAGCAGATGACGAGACGGATCGATTTGGAGATGATGCGGGCCGTGCAGGCGCTGACGGATCGCGGTGTGCAGACGGCATTGGTCAGCAACTCATGGGGCCCCACCGACGGTTATCCGTGGGATCGCCTGCCACGATTCTCCGAAGTGGTGGTGTCCGCGGAGGTGGGAATCCGCAAGCCTGACAGCGCGATCTACCTGCTTGCCGCCGAGAAACTCGGACGGGCGCCGGCCGACTGCGTGTTCATCGACGACGTAGAGATCAATTTGGTCCCGGCTCGTGCCCTGGGTTTGGGAACCGTCCTGCATGAACGCCCGCACGACACCCTCGCCTGACTACGCCGAATCTACGGCTGAGACCGTGACGCCGGCAGCATCTCAATACAGCACGTCGAGAATCCGACTCTCGCCCTGTGCGCTGCCCAGATATCGCCGCACGGTATCCATGTGCGCGCGCCACGCCTGCTCGGCCCCAGCCGCGTCCCCGGTGCGGATCAGCGTCGCGATGTTCTCGTAGCCGCGTAGAGCCCGGCGGTTTGCCCGATGGACCTCTTCGCTGTCCGGTCCCATCTCGGCGACCGCGTTGGCGAGCTCACGTTCGATGATCTCCGCGAGCATGCCAATGAGCGCGGTCAGCGTTCGATTTCCCGACAGCTCGACGAGCCTGACGTGAAACCGCACGCCGGCCTGGTGGAACGACCGAGGATCAACCGCCGCGGCCGCACGCAACTGATCGAGCTCACGCTCAAGAGCGGCAAGCTGTAGGTCGGTGGCCGTCTCGGCCAGTCGCCGTATCGCGGCCGGCTCGATGGTGAGGCGCGCATCCCACACATCGCCGATGGACGTGCCGGAAAGCATGAGCACCATGCCGAAGAGACCCGCCACGGCGTCGGGGCCGGGTACGGTCACCTGGGCACCGCCCGGTGGCCCCCGCCTGATGGTGACCAGGGAGTCGCCCTCCAGCAACCGGAAGGCCTCGCGCAACGTCGGTCGTGAGACGCCGAACTGACGGATGAGTTCGGCTTCGGTGGGCAACCAGTCGCCGTCGACCAGTTCACCCCGGGCGATCATCCGGCGGATCTGCGCGGCCACTTGGTCCGACATCTTCAAGGGCCGCACCGGCCGGCGAGATCCGGCGGGCGAGAAGTCGTGATTGGTCATCATTCCTCGGCTCCCGCTGGGCGAATCTTCAGATCGGGATGAAGCATAAGGCTCAACCGATAGATCCTTTAGAGGAATTCTGCAGATCGAAGACGGGCATATCAACGCGCCGGAACCGGAAGCCCACCCGTCGTCGCCGGCTGGTCGGTACACCCGGGCCGTCTTGCTTCGATACAGTTTATCTAGATAAACTGTATCCCGAAGTTTCGCAACAGCCAGGAGACCACGTGGATCTGTCCTTCACCGACGAGGACCGCGCCTTCCGACGAGAGGTGCGTTCCTGGCTGCGGGACAATTGTCCAACCGACGAGCGCCCACACGATTTCGCGGGCGCGCGGGCCTGGGACATGGCTTGGCAGCGCCGACAGTTCGAGGGTGGCTACGGCGGCATTGCCTGGCCGCAGGAATACGGGGGTCAGGGATTGCCCCTGGTCCGGCAACTGATCTGGTTCGAGGAATATGCCAAGGCTGGCGGACCCGACATCGGCTGCGGTTTCGTCGGCATCAACCACGGCGGGCCGACCCTCATCGCTCGCGGCAGTGACGCGCAGAAGCAGCAGCATCTGCACAAAATCCTCGCCGGAGAGAAAGTGTGGTGCCAGGGGTTTTCCGAACCCGGTGCCGGCTCCGATCTCGCCGGCATCTCCACCAAGGGGTCCGTCGAAGGCGATGAGCTGGTGGTCAACGGCCAGAAGATCTGGACCAGTTACGCCCACATGGCCGACTTCCAGGAATTACTGGTGCGTACCGACCCCGACTCGTCCCGGCACCACGGCCTGACGTGGGTGATCTGCGATATGCACAGCCCTGGGATTACCGTCCGGCCCATTATTTCGATGGACGGCTTGGCAGAGTTCTGCGAAGTCTTCTACGACGACGTTCGTATCCCCATCGGGAACGTCGTCGGCGAGATCGGCGACGGCTGGTCGGTGGCGATGTCAACCCTCGGCTTCGAACGCGGCACCGGCTTCATGAAGTTGCAGACCGAACTGTCGGTGGCGCTGGAGCACCTCATCGAGGACGCCGCGACGCTGGCGCAGCTCGACGATTCGAGTGTCCGCGCGAAGCTCGGGGAGCTGCGGGCTGACGTTCTGGCGATGCGGTCCATGACGTATGCGACGGTGTCCTCGGCGGTGCGAACCGACGTTCCGGGCCCGGAGGGGTCGATGATCAAGATCTTCTACGCCGACCTCGCACAGCGGATTCACCGCACGCGCATGGAGGTGATCGGCGTTCACGGTCTCGACCGCGCGGGCAGGTATGGCCATGAGATCGGCGAGTACTTGTACTCCTACGCGACCACGATGGGTGGCGGCACCTCCGAAGTCCAACGCGACATCGTCGGTGAGCGCGTCCTTGGCCTGCCTCGGAATCGTTAGGAGTCGGCATGGACTTTCTCCCCGATGCCGACCAAGAAGCCCTGGTCGAAGCGACCCGCCATTACATCGAGTCACGGATGCCACTGACCGATTCCCGCGCCGGGCTCGACGACATCCGCTGGAAGGAAATCACCGAACTGGGTTGGCTGGGCCTGGCAACCGAGGAGGACGCGGGCGGCGCCGGGGCCACCCTTCTTGACGAAACCTTCGTTTTCCGCGAAATCGGCCGCGGACTCGTGTGCGGACCGATTCTGGCGACGCTGGCCGCCGCTCGACTGGCAGCATGGACGGGAAACACGGCACTGTCGACCGAATTGGTCGGGGGCCAAACCCGAGTGGCCCGGGCCCTTCCGCTACCCGGCGACAACGCCCGGCTGTTGCTGCTCGACACGGAGGACGCCGCGTTGACCCTGCTGGTGGATGGCGATCGTGCCGCCCTGCACGCAATACCACAGCACGTCGAGCTGAGTCCCGGTCTCGAGGACGGAACATCAGTGGGCCGTGTCGGCCGCGTAGACCTTGGTCACTCGTCAGTAGTCGCCGAGGACCGGCAAACGGTAAACCGGATCCGGCGGGTGTTGTCGATCCTGACGTCGGCACAACTGGCGGGAATTTGCGGAGCCACCCGAGATTTCGCGACCGAACACGCCAAGAATCGGGTCCAGTTCGGCAAACCGATTGGCGCGTTTCAGGCCGTCAAGCACAGGTGCGCAGACATGGCCACCAACGCACTGGCCGCAGACAACGTCACCTTCTTCGCCGCACTGACCGAGATGGCAACCCCTTCCGATTCCGACTACCACGCTTTGGCCGCCGCATCCTGTTGTCGCCGCGCGGCATTCGCGAACGCCAGGACCAACATTCAGATCCATGGAGCGATGGGATTCACCGTCGAAGACAGCGCCCACCGCTTCGTCAAACGAACGCATGCCCTCTGCATCACGGAATCTTTCGACCGGGCAGCGGAATTGCTGGGCGGGTTGCCCAGTGCCCAGACAAGTGAGGAAGCATGACCACGGCCGAGCTCAAGACTGAAATCGTCGACGGCGTAGGTGTCGTGTCGTTCAATCGACCGCACCGCCACAACGCCGTCACCGACGCCCTCTTCGACGACATGTGCGTGGCGTTGCGAGACTATCTCGGCAATCACTCGGTTCGGTGTGTACTGATTCGCGGCGAGGGCCCATCGTTCTGCTCCGGGCGGGACAAGGCCGAGCTCGGTAAGCGCGCAAACGGCGAAGATGACTTCACCTTCGTCAGAGAGCACCAGAGGATCCGGTTGGAAGTGCTCGAATCGACAAAGCCGGTCGTTGCGGCAGTGCAGGGAGCCGCACTGGGAGGTGGCTTCGAGATCGCGCTGTCGGCCGACATGCGAATCATTGCCGAGGACTCCATTTTCGGCCTTCCCGAAGTCGGGCTCGGACTGGTGCCGGACACCGGTGGAACCCAGCTGCTGCCAGCGCTCGTGGGTCCGGCGCGGGCGAAGTATCTCGTGCTGAGCGGCGCCCGCATCGATGCCCGCACCGCCTATGCATGGGGTCTGGCCGAAGAGGTCGTTCCGGTCGAACAGCTACAGAACCGCGCGATGGAATTGTGCCGTCAACTAGCGGCACAGCCGAAATTGGCGATGTCGATGGGCAAGATGTTGGTCAATCAGGCCGTTGTCGGTGACATCCGCAATGGCTTCGGGCAGGAGTTGCTTGCCCAGACCGCCCTATTCGGTTCAGCCGAGTACCTGAGTATCAAGGAGGAGGCACTGCGGCAGCAGCGCCGAAATGTGACCGCTGACAACGGTCCGGAAAGCGACGACCGCTGACATGCCGCTACCAGCACCTCCCCCGGTCGGCGCGGCCATGCTGCCGCCGGACACCTATGCCGGCCAACTCGTCGTCGTCACCGGCGGCGGCACCGGGTTGGGCAAGGCGATGGCAACCGAGTTCGCCCGACTGGGCGCGGCAGTGGCCATCGCCAGCCGCAAGCCCGAACATCGCGAGAATGGGGTTCGCGCACTGGAGGCCCTGGGCGCCAAAGTGATTGGATTCGAGCTTGATGTCCGCAATGAAGGCGCGGTCACCGCGACATTCGACCAGATCGAACGGGAACTGGGACCCGCCGATGTCTTGATCAACAATGCCGCCGGCAATTTTCCGTCGCAGGCGGTCAAAATGTCCGCCAATGCCTGGCGCAGCGTTGTCGACATCGTGCTCAATGGAACGTTTCTGTGCAGCAAGGAATTCGCCCGGCGGGCCATCGCGCGGTCAGCTCCCGGCGCCATCCTCAACATCGGCGCCACCTACTCGTGGACGGGAGGTCCCGGCACTGCACATTCGGCAGCAGCCAAAGCCGGTGTGACGAACCTTACGCAGTCCCTGGCCGTCGAGTGGGCACCCAAGGGCATCCGCGTCAACTGCCTTGCTCCCGGCCTATTCCCGCACGGCGATCTGCCCCCCGTGCTGCTCGCACGGCAGGATCCGGCGGTCGACGGCAAGCGCATTCCGGCCGGCCGGGTCGGCCAGCCACACGAGTTGGGTTGGGCCGCAACGTACCTCTGCTCGCCATATGCCGCCTACCTGACCGGCCACACCTTGGTCCTCGATGGAGGTAACTGGCTGCGCCGGGGCCTCACCATGCCCGAGTTCGTTCCGATCGACGAACAGTTTCCATAACCAGCGATCCACCTACCTGGGCGACGGCTAATCAATGAAAGGACCAGTAAGCCAGTGACGATCGCTGCGGCCTCATCCGACTTGCCGGTTGGTGCGGCCGGACAGTCAGCCGAGCCGCCGGTATGGGCGGCCGGGCATCCCGATACGGTCACCGCGGTGCTGTCCCGAGCCGTCGAGCAGTCGCCTGACAAGGTATTCCTCGACTTCGCCGGCGACACGTACACCTATGCCCAGGTGTGGGAGCTGTCGTTGCGCCGCGCAGCCGGCCTCGGCAAGCTGGGCGTCGGCCCCGGCCACACGGTGGTGTGCATCCTGGACAACAACGTCGATGCGATCGTCTCATGGTTCGCCGCCAATTTCCTGGACGCGATCTGGGTTCCGGTCAACACGGCGTTGAAGGGTGAATACCTGCGCCACCAAATCGGCGATGCCGCCGCAGTTGTGGTGCTGGCCGAATCGGATTATGCCGAACGCATTCTGGATATCGCCGATGAACTGCCAGACCTGCATCACCTGGTTGTGCGTGGCGCGCTGCCGGATTCATCCGCGATTTCGGTGACATCGCTGGATGCGCTCACGGCGGCCACCGCACTGCCCAGGCCGGCCGCGGTGACTCCCCATGACTTGGCTATGCTCATCTACACCTCGGGCACGACCGGTCCCTCCAAGGGCTGCATGATCAGCCACAACTACATCTGCAACGTCGCGAGAAACACCGCGGCCATGCGCGATCCCGGCTTCACGCTGTGGACACCGTTACCGCTGTTTCATCTCAATGCGGCGGGCACGTCGGTGCTGGCCACCGCGATCAACCGGACGATAGTGTCGATCGCCCAGCGCTTCTCATTGTCGGAATTCTGGCCGGAAATCAAACGCTCTGGCGCTCAGCAGGTCTCGATTCTGGGCATCATGATCACGTTGATCGCAGCGATGCCCGATACTCCGGAAATGGCCGATTGCTTCGGGCAGATCGAACACGTGGGCGGCGCACCGTGGACCCCCGAGTTGATCGCTACCTGGAAGAAACGGTTCGGCGTCCGAAACGCCGGAAATTCGGTCTTTGGACTTACCGAGGCATCGTTTATCACTAGCAACCCGCAAGGGCGCACCGCGCCGCTGGGCGCCTCCGGGCGGCGCAACGACGATTTCGATGTCCGTATCGTCGACGACAACGACATCGAAGTTCCCGATGGGCAGCCGGGCGAGATCGTTGTGCGCCCGCGCAAACCCCACGTCATGTTCGAGGGCTATTGGCGTCGGCCGGAAGCGACCATGGCGGTGCTGCGCAATCTGTGGTTCCATACCGGCGACGTCGGACGATTCGACTCCGACGGGTGGTTCTGGTTCGTCGACCGCAAGAAGGATTACCTGCGGCGACGCGGCGAGAACATCTCCAGTTATGAGTTGGAGCGCAGCTTTCGCGCGCACCCGGAGATTGCCGATGTCGCGGTGCATGCGGTGCCGTCCAACCTCACCGAGGACGATGTCAAGGTAACCGCAGTGCGGCGCGACGGCAGCGATCTCACCGAAGAGCAGCTGTGCCGTTGGTCCTTGGACAAGCTGCCTTATTTCGCGGTACCGCGCTACATCGAGTTCCGCGCCGGACTACCCCGCAATGCCACGGGCAAAGTGTTGAAGCACCAGTTGCGCGATGAGGGTGTCACTCCCCGTACCTGGGACATCAACGATTCCGATATCGAGGTGGTGAAGCGATGAGCGAGCAGCTTGTCGCCAACCGAAAGGAGTCGGCAGAATTGACTCGCACTTCGAGCTTTCAGCATCCGCCCGTGGTCTTACTGGACGGAACGGCGACTCAGTCGCGGGCCGTTCTCGGGGGTAAGGGCTACGGCATCAATGCCATGCGACGGGAGGGCTTGCCCGTCCCGCCCGCGTTCTGCATCACCACCGAGGTATGTTCGTGCTACTTCGAGGATCAAGATGCCACCACGGCGTCCATCCATGACGAGGTCCGCGACAAATTGGGCTGGCTGGAAAGAGAGACCTCGCGTACGTTCGGCACCGGTCCGCGGCCTCTGCTGGTGAGTGTGCGCAGCGGCGCGGCCCTGTCAATGCCCGGAATGCTGGACACGGTGCTGGATTTGGGCATCGACGACGCCGTCGAGTCGGCCCTGGCCGAATTGCATAACATCGACTTCGCCAGGGACACTCGGCGGCGCTTCTGCCACATGTACCGCCGTATCGTGCTCGGCGGCGAGAATGGCGACGTACCTGACGACCCATTCGCACAGTTGGGCGGCGCGATTGGTGCGGTCTTCAGGTCATGGAACTCTCCCCGCGCCGTCGCCTACCGTAGGCACCACGGACTCAGTGAGATCGGGGGCACTGCGGTCGTGGTGCAGGCCATGGTGTTCGGCAACATGGACTCGAACTCCGGGACGGGTGTGTTGTTCTCGCGTAACCCGATGACCGGTGCCGCCGAACCATTCGGCGAGTGGTTGCCCTGCGGTCAGGGCGAGGACGTCGTTTCGGGCACCTTTGACGTGGAGCCGGTGTCGGCCCTTCGTGACGAACAGCCGGCGGTCCACGACGAGTTGATGAAAGTGGCCGCCACACTTGAACGTATAGCCCAGGATGTTCAGGACATCGAATTCACTGTCGAGCAGGGCAAGCTCTGGCTGTTGCAGACACGGGTCGCCAAGCGTTCGGCCCAGGCGGCGGTGCGGCTGGCTCTGGCGCTGCGGGACGAAGGTCTGATCGACGATTCCGAAGCGCTGCGCCGGATCGATCCCGCCCAGATCACGATGCTGTTGCAGCCGTCGCTTCAGCCCGAGACCCGGCTCGCCGCAAGACTTCTGGCCAGGGGCCTGCCGGCCTGTCCGGGCGTGGTGTCCGGCACGGCCTACAACGACGTCGACGAAGCCATCGATGCGGCCGAGGAGGGCAAGGATGTCATCTTGGTGCGCTCCAGCACCAGCCCCGATGACATCCAGGGAATGATGGCCGCATGCGGCATCGTCACCGAGATCGGCGGTGTGACCAGTCATGCGGCTGTCGTCTCCCGCGAACTGCATCGCCCGTCGGTCGTCGGTTGCGGCGCCGGGATAGCCGACGCCCTGGTGGGCAAGCAGATCACCATCGACGGCACAGAAGGCGAAGTCCGGGAAGGCATCCTGGAACTCAAAGCATGGTCGGAGGACGATTCCCCCGACCTCGCGGAGCTCGCCGACATCGCGCGCCGACGCAGTCCACTGCGCGCGCACGCGACCGGTGATTATCCGACGCTGGATGACAACACCGAAGCCGGTGTGCGGGCGGCGCTGGACGCGGGCCTCACCGATGTCGTCTCGTCGCATCCGCTGATCACCATGTTGATTGCAACGCGGCTGCAAGACAGCGCAAACCAGGATCGAAGCTGAACCGAGGAGGGACGCATGGGTCGCGTTGAGGACAAGGTCGTCTTCATTACGGGTGCCGCACGCGGGCAGGGGCGCAGTCATGCGGTCCACCTCGCCGAGGAGGGCGCCGATATCATTGCGGTGGACATCTGCGAGGACATCCTGAGCAACGAATATCCGCTTGCGCGCCCGGAAGACCTCGATGAGACGGCACGGCTGGTCGAGAAAAGCGGGCGGCGCATCGTACCGATCCAGGCCGACGTGCGGGATCGCGCGGCGCTCTCAGCGGCGCTCGGCAGGGGTGTCTCTGAACTGGGCAAGCTCGACGTCGTCGTCGCGAACGCAGGCATCTGTCCGCTGGGTGAAGGCCTTCCGGTGGAGGCGTTTGTCGATGCAGTCGATGTCGACCTGGTCGGGGTCATCAACACCGTGCACGTCTCCTTGCCGCATCTTCGAGAGGGCGCATCGATCATCATGACCGGTTCGGTGGCCGGCCTGCTGTCGAGCGCAGCGTCGGGATCAGGTCCGCAAGGCCTCGGTGGCGCCGGCTACAACCTGGCTAAGAGGGTGATCGTCGAGTACAGCACGACGCTCGCGGTGAAGCTGGCGCCCAAGGCGATTCGCGTCAATGCCGTTCATCCGACGAACTGCAACACCGATATGTTGCAGAGTGAACCCATGTACAAGACCTTCCGCCCTGATCTCGCTGATCCAACCGTCGAAGAGGCTGAAGTCGGCTTCCGGTCGATGCAGGCGATGCCAATCCCCTGGGTTGAACCCTCCGACATCTCCTACGC
>CAYNLB010000008.1:0-59157 GCA_964397935.1 uncultured Mycobacterium sp. | reverse complement strand
GCGCCACGCTGGCGTGACGCTCGGCCGGGGTCAGCCGTTTTCGGCGATGTCTTCGAGCACCGCGAACATGGTGCGGGTCGGCACGCCGGTGGCGCCCTTGGGCGAGTACCCCCACGGGCTGCCGGTGTTATACGCCGGGCCGGCCACGTCGATGTGGGACCAGCTGACGCCGTCGGCAACGAATTCGCGCAGGAAAACCCCGGCCACCAGCATGCCGGCGAAGCGCTGACCGCTGACATTGGCCAGGTCGGCCACCGTGGACTTGAGGTCTTCCTTGAGCTCGTCGGGCAGCGGCATCGGCCAACCGTTCTCGCCGACCCGCTGCGAGATCGCGGCGACCCGGTCGCGGAACTCCTCGCTGCCCATCACCCCGGGAATCCGGTTCCCCAGCGCCACCGTCTGCGCACCGGTCAATGTGGACGTTTCGATCAGGTAGTCCGGGTCGTCTTCACAGGCCCGGACGATGGCGTCCGCCAGGATGAGCCTGCCCTCGGCGTCGGTGTTGAGCACTTCGACCGTGGTTCCGCCGTACTGCGTCAGCACGTCACCGGGACGTTGCGCCGTCGCCGAGGGCATGTTCTCGGCCATGGGCACCGTGGCGATCACGTCGATCGGCAGCTGCAGCTGTGCGGCCAGCGCGACGGTGGCGATGACGGCGGCGGCGCCGCCCATATCCGAGGTCATGTAGTGCATCGACGCCGCCGGCTTGATCGAGATGCCGCCGGTGTCGAACGTGACCCCCTTGCCGACCAGAGCCACCTTCTTGGCCTGCTTCGGTTTTTTGGCCAGCCGCGAACCGCGATGGACCAGCCGCACCAGCCGGGGGGGCCGCGACGAGCCCTGGCCGACACCGATCACTCCGCCATAGCCGCCCTTCTGCAGTGCCTTGTCGTCGAGCACTTCCACCTCGAGGCCGACGGATTCCCCCAAAGCCCTTGCGCGCTTGGCGAATTCGGCGGGAAACAGGTGGCTCGGCGGGGTGTTGACAAAGTCGCGGGCGGTGGCGACCGCGGCCGCGACGGCCGCGCCGTGCGCGCCCTGCTTCTTGGCGTCTTTCGCCCCTATAGTTTCCGAGACCAGCACGGTGATCTTGCGCAGCCCCTTGTCCTTCGGCGCGGTTTTGTCGCTGCGGAAATCGGTGAACCGGTAGCTGCCCAGGATCAGCCCCTCGGCGACGGCCGAGCAGACGCCTTCACCGGGCAACTCGGCGAGCGTGGTGATCACCGCCTCGGCGTTGCCCAGCGAGCGTGCCGCCACACCGGCGGCGAGCCGGATCGTGTCTGCCGGCCACTCGGATCGTGGTTTGCCCAGGCCGATCGTCAGCACGCTGGACACCGGCAGCGACGGCACCACCAGCCGGTGCACCTGTTCAGTGCCACCGGTGGCATCCAGGGCCGCTAGGCCGGACTCGATCTCGGCGACCGCTTTGGCAGGCAGGAACGGCTCGGCCGACGCAACGGCCACCCCGGGCTTGTCTTCGTCGCCGGTAGAGACGACCGGCACGATCAGCACAGTGGACGCCGCCGCGCGGCGCGGCAGCGAGGAGGCGACATTGACGGCGGGGGCCCGGTAGCCAGGTTCGGTGGTCACGGGCACCCACCCTAGTCACCGGCCCGAGGGCTTTCCCCGGCAACGCCCCCGCCGCGCAATTCGAAAGCCATCACGGGGGCGTCAAACCCTTTGAGCGGCAATGGGCCAATGGGCGTCGCGGGCCAGTCGGGCAACTCGTCATGAAGCGCGGGCGCGACCAGTATCTGCCCCGCTGCCGCGGCTGCGACCAGGCGGGCCGCCAGATTGACCGGGACACCGAAGTAGTCGCCGTTGATGGCCAGCACCGTGCCATAGGCAAGGCCGGCCCGCACCTGCAGACCTTCCTCGCGCGCCCGCGGATGGTCGACGAGATCGACCGCCGCCTTCGCCAGCCGCGCGGGCGACGAACATACCCACATCACGGCGTCGCCGATGAACTTCACCACCCGCCCACCGTCGGCGTGCACCACATCGGCGACCGTGGCGCCGAATTCGGTGAGCAGCTCCGACAGCTCCGCGGGTGTGAGCGTTTGGGTCAGGGCGGTGAAGCTCGACAGATCCGCAAAACCGATGCCGCACACCACGGTCGTCGACGCGTCACGAATGACGCCCTCGAAGTGGGTGCGGGCGCTCGCCAGATGATGCCGGTGAACGACGTCGATCAGGGCCCCGACGCGCGGGACGAATTCGGCGACCGAGCGGTATGCCTGCGCCGTGGCGAGCTCGTCGTGGGTGTACGTCATCTGAATGTCCGGCGTTCCGGCGCGAATCATCGTGGACTCGGCCTCCGCCAGGCGCGCCATGGCCGCACCCAGCACGCGTAGCAGGCCGAACGCCCCGTCCTCGCCCACCACCGCCTTGAAACCGATCCACGTCGAAAGGGCTTCGACATCGGCCTGGCTCAGCACGGGAATATCGGGACCGGCAACGGTCAGGCCGAGTAAAGCCCAGGCGTGTGCCACGTCGTCGGCTGACAGACCGAGTTCCTCGGCCGCGGTCTGCAGCGTGTAGATCGGGCGTCCCGACCATTGCAGGACGTCACCGGCGAGCCCGAACAGACGGCCGCGGCGTTCTGCCTCGACCATCTCCTCGACCGTGAAGCCGAGCCTGTCCAGGTACTTGATCAGATCGGCCCGCTCGCGCGGACGGGCGATTCCGGCAGCTTCCAGCGCCTCGAAGTCCAGGGAATCGGCCACCTACCCAAGTGTGCCAGCCGGTGGCGCAGATTAGGGTGGGTCGTCGTGAACGATGACCTCCTCCACGGTCCGTTAGAAGACCGCCACCGCGCTGCCGGCGCCAGTTTTGCCGAGTTCAGCGGCTGGCTGATGCCGGTGTCGTATGCCGGCACCGTCAGCGAGCACAACTCGACGCGCAACGCGGTCGGCCTGTTCGACGTCAGCCACCTCGGCAAGGCGTTGGTCCGCGGGCCGGGTGCCGCGCAGTTCGTCAACTCCGCGCTCAGCAACGATCTGGGCCGCATCGGGCCGGGCAAGGCGCAATACACGTTGTGCTGCACCGAATCCGGCGGCGTCATCGACGACTTGATCGCCTATTACGTCGGCGACGACGAGATTTTTCTGGTGCCCAACGCCGCCAACACCGCCGCTGTCGTCCGCGCGCTGCAGGCGGCCGCGCCGCCCGGCGTAACGATCACCGACCAGCATCGCTCCTACGCGGTGCTGGCCGTGCAGGGGCCGCGATCGGCCGACGTGCTCGGCGAGTTGAGCCTGCCCGTCGACATGGACTACATGGCCTACATCGACGCCACCTACTCGGGGGTGCCGGTGCGGGTCTGTCGCAGCGGATACACCGGCGAGCACGGCTACGAACTGCTGCCGCCGTGGGAGTCCGCGGGAGTTCTGTTCGACGCGCTGCTCGCCGCGGTCGGTGCCGCCGGCGGCGAGCTCGCCGGCCTGGGCGCCCGCGACACACTGCGCACCGAGATGGGCTACCCGCTACATGGGCACGAACTTTCGCTCGACATCTCGCCGCTGCAGGCCCGATGCGGCTGGGCGGTCGGCTGGAAAAAAGAAGCGTTCTTCGGCCGAGATGCGCTGCTGGCCGAGAAAGAGGCGGGACCCCGGCGGCTGTTGCGGGGGCTGCGGATGGTCGGGCGCGGGGTGCTGCGTCCCGGGCTGACGGTGCTCGTCGGGGACATCCCGGTTGGGGTCACCACCTCGGGAACGTTCTCTCCGACGCTGCAGGCCGGTATCGGGCTGGCACTGATCGACACCGATGCGGGAGTCGACGACGGTCAGCAAATCACCGTCGACGTCCGCGGCCGCCCCGTCGAGTGCGAAGTCGTGCGCCCGCCCTTCGTCACGGCGAAAACCCGTTGACCGCCACCGGTTCGGGTCGCAAGCGTGATCGCGGCTGGATATACAATCAGGCCCATGACCCGCGGCTCGCTTGAGTTCACGGTTTCCCGTTCGGCACATCCCGCGACGGACGCCGAACGCGAAACCATCCTGGCCGAGCCCGGTTTCGGCAAATACTTCACCGATCACATGGTGTCGATCGACTACGACGACGATCGAGGCTGGCACGATGCGCGCGTCATCCCGTACGGCCCGATAGAGCTGGATCCGTCGGCGATCGTGCTGCACTACGCGCAGGAAATTTTCGAGGGGCTCAAGGCTTATCGTTGGGCGGACGACTCCATCGTGTCGTTTCGCGCCGAGGCCAATGCCGCCCGATTGCGGTCATCGGCGCGGCGGTTGGCGATTCCCGAACTGTCCGAGGACCTGTTCATGGGATCCCTGCGTCAGCTCATCGCGGTCGACAAACCCTGGGTCCCGGCGACCGGCGGCGAAGAGGCGCTGTATCTGCGCCCGTTCATCATCGCCACCGAGCCCGGATTGGGCGTGCGGCCGGCCAAGCAATACCGCTACCTGCTGATCGCCTCGCCGGCCGGCGCATATTTCAAGGGCGGCATCAGCCCCGTCACCGTCTGGGTGTCGACGGAGTATGTGCGGGCCAGCCCCGGCGGCACCGGCGCGGCCAAGTTCGGCGGCAACTACGCCGCCTCCCTGCTGGCGCAGGCCGAAGCCGCCGAAAACGGTTGCGACCAAGTGGTGTGGCTGGACGCCGTCGAACGGCGCTTCGTCGAAGAGATGGGCGGGATGAACATCTTCTTCGTGTTCGGCAGCGGCGGAACCGCGCGGCTGGTCACCCCGGAGCTGTCCGGCTCGCTGCTACCCGGAATCACACGGGATTCATTGCTGCAGTTGGCGATTGATGCCGGCTTCACGGTCGAGGAACGCAAGGTGGATATCGACGAGTGGCAGAAGAAGGCCGCCGCCGGCGAGATCACCGAGGTGTTCGCCTGCGGCACCGCCGCGGTCATCACCCCGGTGTCGCACGTCAAGTACGGCGATACCGAGTTCACCGTCGCCGACGGCCAACCGGGCGAAGTGACGATGGCGCTGCGCGACACGCTGACCGGGATCCAGCGGGGCACCTTCGCCGACACCCACGGTTGGATGGCGCGCCTGGGCTAGGCGTGGCACGCTCGCCGCGACTAGAGCGGGACCAATCCCACCAGCACCACCGCGCTGACCGTCGTCGTCAATTCGATCGCCGCGCCCAGCACGTCACCGGTGATGCCACCGAAGCGGCGCACGCAGTGGGCCACCATGGCCGCGCCGCCGCACAGGGCCGCCAGCACAGCGACGGGTCCTTGCCACGGCCGCGGCCCCGCCACCAGCGAAACGGCAAGCAGCACCGCTACCCAGGCCGCCAGCACCGGCGCGGGCTGGCTTCCGGCAACCCGGGCCCCCAGCGCGCTGCCGTCGGCCGCCGGCACCGACCGGCGACACCCCAGCACCGCGGCGACGCGGCCGGCAAACACGGCCACGGCAATTCCGGCGGGGGCCCCCGCCGCGCCGAGCGCCGAAAAGGCCAGTCCCTGCAGCACGATCACGGTGACGATGGCCGCGACGCCGAACGGCCCGGTCGATCCGTCGCGCATCACCACCAGCGCGCGCTCGGGCGGGCCGTAGCAGCCCAGCCCGTCGGCGGTATCGGCAACGCCGTCGAGGTGCAGGCCGCGGGTGATCAGCAGCAGTACGGTCACAGCGAGCAGTCCGGGCAGGAGGCTGGGGATCGGGCCGGACGGCCCGAACACGTGAGCGCCGCCCCACGTCACGGCGGCGGCCACCGCGCCCAGCGCAGCACCGACCACCGGGAGCGCGGTCATCGCGCCGCGGCCCATCGGGGCGATCCCATCATGACGGACGGGCAACACCGTTCCGAAAGCGAAAGCCGTTGCCAGCGAGCGGATCACGGTGGGGCAGTGCTCTGGTCGAGGCCAGGCCGGTCGGATACACCGGCCTGGGTGAACGTGGCCATCGACGACAGCGTGGCCACCGCGGCGCGCAACACCTGCAGTGCGAGCACGGCGCCGGTGCCCTCGCCCAACCGCATACGCAGGTCCAGAATCGGCTCCAACTCCAGCGCCGTCAGGGCCAGCGCATGACCGGGCTCGGTGGACCGGTGTCCGGCTTGCCACCAGCGCCGGGCGCCCGGGGCCATGCGCTCGGCGACCAACGCGGCGGCCGTCACGGCCATGCCGTCGAGCAGCAGCGGGGTGCGGCGCACCGCGGCCTGCGCGCAAAAGCCGGCCATCGCGGCCAGGTCCGCGCCGCCGCAGCAGCGCAGCAACCCGACCGGATCGGGCAACACCAAGCGCGTCCGAAACAGGGCATCGCGTACCGCGGCCGTCTTGCGTGCCCATCCGGCGTCGTCGATCCCGGTTCCAAAGCCCACGACCGCAACGGGCTCGGTATTCGTCAGCGCCGCCACCAAGACCGCAGCGGCGGTGGTGTTCCCGATTCCCATATCGCCGGCGATGAGCAGGTCGGCCCCGGCGTCGACCTCCTCGTCGGCGATGGCTTGACCCGCGGCGATCGCGCCGGCGGTCTCGTCGTCGCTCAACGCGTCGCCGATCGTGATATCGCCGCTGCCGCGCCGCACCTTGTGGAGGCCGATTTGCTCCGTCAACGGGTCGGCGTCGACCGCGAGGTCCGCGACCCGCACCGCCGCGCCGGCCAGTCCGGCCAACACGTTGATCGCCGCGCCGCCGGCAGCGAAGTTGGCGACCATCTGCGCGGTGACCTCCGGCGGGTAGGCCGACACCCCGGATCGGGCGACACCGTGGTCGCCGGCGAACACCACCACCCGGGCACGTTCGAATTGTCGCGGCGGGCACTGCCCCTGGCACGACGCGATCCACACCGAAAGGTCCTCGAGGCGGCCCAGCGCACCCCGCGGCTTGGTCAGCGTGTCTTGACGGGCGCGGGCGGCTGCGGCGATGTCCGCATCGGGCGGTGGCACTGACGCGAATCGCATCAGTTCCCCGACGGCTTGATCGGTACCGCGTGCCCGGCCACCACCAGCACCACCTGATCGCACAATTCGGCGACGCGCTGGTTGAGGCTGCCCAGTTCGTCTGCGAACCGGCGGCCGGACGCGGTGGCGGGCACCACCGTCAATCCGACTTCCGGGCTGACCAGCACCAGCGTGGAATCAAACGCGCCGACCGCGGCCAGCATGTCACCGACCGGGCCTACCACCGAGCCCGCCGTCGAGTCGGGGTCCCACGCATTGTTGCGGTCCAACGTGCAGGTCAGCCAGGCGCCAAGGTCGTCGACGAGGGTCGGCGTGTCCGGCGATTGCCGCAGTTGGGTTGCGATGTCGTCGGTTTCGACCGTCGACCAATGTGCGGGCCGGCGGTTGCGGTGTTCCTCGACACGCCGCGCCCAGGCTCCATCGGCCTGGCCGGCGAGGCCGGAGGCCAGGTAACGGACCGGCTGGCCCGCCGGGAGCGCCTTGGTGATGGCTTCCTCGGCCCACCGGGACTTGCCCGACCTGATCCCGCCGAGCACGAGCGTGCGCACCGCGGTCAGGTGCCTTTCCGGCGACGCTCAACCAGCACTGCTGCCGCGCTCGACTCGGGGCCGCGGGGTCCGCATCCGGCGCATTTGGGAAGCTCGGCCGGCGGCGTAAAGACCAAGCTTCCAACGGCTTTCGGTGTTCTTCGGGAACTTCGCGTCGACCAGTTTGCTCACCTTGCGGCCGAGGATGAGCCCGTCGGCAGTCATCACCACCATCAGCAGCAGCATGGCCGGAGACACGTAGAGCTGTAGTTGTGGCACGGCGAACGTGGCGAACAGCAGGAAAAGCGTCGCCGGCATGAACAGGCCGAGCAGATTGCGTCGCGCGTCCACCACATCGCGCACGTAGCGCCGTATCGGGCCTTGGTCGCGCGGCAACAGATAGGCTTCTTCGCCGGCCATCATGCGCTCCCGGCGGTCGGTCATCCGGGCGCGGTTGGCGGATCGCTCGGCTTTGCGTTCCGCGCGGCTGAGTTTGGGGCCGGCCAGTGATTTGCGGCGTGCCCGCGCCTCCGAGGACGTCATCGGTGCCGGCGCAATCGGCCCCTTCTTCGTGTTCCGCCTGGACTCGTTGCGCTTGGGAGTGGGCCGGCCCTTGGGGCCCGTCTTGCGCGACCCGCGAGGTGCCGTCTCCGCGGAACTCGCGGCGTCAGCCGCAGTGGGCGCCGCGGCGTTCCCGCCGGAGTCGTCTTCCTGGCCTTTCCTTCGGCCCATCAGCTTCACAGTGGCCAGGTTACTTCGCGGGCCGCCCGCCCCGGAATTGGCCTGGAACGCCTTGCTATTAGACGTGCGTCAGTACCGCAATAGGACCTACGCTTACCTGTGATGAAAGGCTGCCTGTGATGAAAGACGGCACGATGGCCCCCGACGATGTCGATATCGGCCCCGCACCCGGCCGTCTCCAGCTGCCCGCCATGCTGGTCCTGGTGGCCCCGGATTGCTACGGCGACAGCATGTCGGCCATGGAGGCCGCCGCCGCCATTGCGACCGGCTGGACCCGGTCGCGCCCCGGCGACCGGTTCATCGTCGCCCCGCAATCCGACGGCGGCCCCGGGTTCGTCGAGGTGCTCGCCAACCGGCTGGGGGAGAAGCGGCGGCTGCGGGTGTCCGGGCCGCTGACTGCGATGGTGGAAGCCACCTGGGTATTCGATCCGGGCTCGGCGACCGCATATTTGGAGTGTGCGCAGGCCTGCGGCCTGACGTTGCTGGGCGGTCCGCCGACCCCGCAGACGGCGATGACGGCCCACAGCACGGGAGTGGGCCAGCTGATCGCCGAGGCGTTGCGGGCGGGGGCGAAGCGAATCGTGGTCGGATTGGGCGGCAGCGCGTGCACCGACGGCGGGCAGGGAATGATCGCCTCGCTCGGCGGGCTGGACACCGCCCGCCAAAGGCTTGCCCACGTGGATTTGATCGCCGCCTCAGACACCGAATACCCGCTATTGGGACCGTGGGGCGCGGCCAGGGTTTTCGGGCCGCAGAAGGGCGCTGACACGGCCACCGTCGCGGCGCTCGAAGTCCGCCTCCAGGCGTGGGCGCTCTTGCTGGAAGCGCTGGCGGAACGCGACGTGAGCGCCGAACCGGGCGCCGCCGCCGCCGGCGGCATCGGCGCCGGGTTGCTGGCGCTCGGCGGCCGGTGCAAGTCTGGCGCGGCAATCATTGCCGAGCACACTCGCCTGGCCGAGGATCTCGACGTGTCGGAGCTGATCGTCACCGGTGAAGGCCGGTTCGACGAGCAGTCCCTGCACGGAAAGGTTGTGGGCTTCCTCGCAGACACGGCCCGGCCGCGCGGGATCCCGGTGATCGTGCTGGCCGGGCAGGTCGGCCTGGACAATTCGGCGGTGCGCTCATCGGGCATCATGGCCGCCTTGTCCATCGCCGATCACGCCGGATCGGTGCGGCTGGCGCAGGCTGATGCAGCCAATCAGCTGATGGGGCTGGCATCAGTTGCGGCGGCGCGACTCGGGAATAGCGGTCCCGCAAGGTACCGTTGATCCAGTGGGCTTTTTCCGAGCGGATCGGACCCGGCGGAAGCCAGTCGGATCGAGCCTGACCGGAGCCACCCAACGATGAGGCATGTAGGAGAACCAATGACGGTGCACAACGAGTCGACCGCCAAGACCCACGGCGTGATCCTGACCGAGGCCGCCGCCACCAAGGCGAAGTCCCTGCTAGACCAGGAAGGGCGCGACGACCTGGCGCTGCGTATCGCGGTCCAGCCGGGCGGATGTGCTGGACTGCGCTACAACCTCTTCTTCGACGACCGGACGCTGGACGGCGATCTGAGTGCGGAGTTCGGGGGCGTGACCCTGACGGTGGACCGCATGAGCGCACCCTATGTGGAGGGCGCGTCCATCGATTTCGTGGACACCATCGAGAAACAGGGTTTCACCATCGACAACCCCAACGCCACCGGCTCTTGCGCCTGCGGCGACTCGTTCAACTGACCAGCCCGGCGACGACACGCCGCGCAGCCGCGGACTCAGTACGAGCCCCCGGTGCGGAGCACATACGAGCACACGGTGATCTCCCCGCGCTGGAAAAGCAGCTGCGCGATGCCCTGAACCTGCCCGCGCATCGGGCCCCCGCTAGCGGGTGAAACCCGCATGCTGAAGAGCGCCTGGGCCTGATACTGCGACAGGTACACGATCTTGTCGATCGAGGTCACTTCGACCTCGGAGAACTGTTTGCGGAACGCGTCGCTGCTCAGCTTGGCCAACGCCTGGTCGGAGCGCTTGTCGCGCACCCCGTCATACATGCCGCACAGCGCGTTGCGGACGATCTCGTTCACGTCGCGGTGTTCGAGCGCGTCCAGATACCCCTGGATCGCCGTTTTGGCCGCTCCCTCGGAAAACGTGGTGCCGGTGTTGGCGCCGTTGGTGCGAACCCCGTAGACGATCGCCACTGTCAGCACGGCAACCAGTGCGACGGCCAGCAGGATGCCGATTATCAGCCGCCGCTTCGACCGTCGCTGTGGGTAGGGCACAGGCGCAGACAACGGCCCGGCATAATTGGCTGACGCGGGTCCCGCATCGTTGGTGGGTACCCGGCCGAAGGCCGGGTGGCCGGCACTAGGTTCATGGGGGAACTCAAGCGGCTGGGATTCGGCGGGGAGTGTTGGTCCGTCGCCACCGACAGTGTGGTTCGGCGAGTGCGAACCGGCCATCGTGGTTCTCCTACGGTGGTTGAGGGGACTAGAGCGAGCATCGGGGTCCCGGCGACTGAGTGAGTTCCCTAGGGAGGCTAGCGCACAACTTTGCGCAGACCGTGGACACAACGACGGTCGAGACGCGTGAGTAGGCTAGATAACCTTACTAACGAAGGGTAGAAATTCGTGACTATCGCGGTGACAGGATCTATTGCCACAGACCATTTGATGCGGTTTCCAGGTCGTTTCTCCGAGCAGCTGCTGCCTGAACACCTACACAAGGTATCGCTGAGCTTCCTGGTCGACGACCTGGTGGTGCACCGCGGAGGCGTGGCCGGAAACATGGCTTTTGCCATCGGCGTGCTGGGCGGTGACGTCGCGCTGGTCGGGGCCGCCGGAGCCGACTTCGACGGTTACCGCCAATGGCTGCAGTCCCACAGTGTCAACTGCGATCACGTCCTGATCTCTGAAACCGCGCACACCGCACGGTTTACCTGCACCACCGACACCGACATGGCCCAGATCGCGTCGTTCTACCCGGGCGCCATGTCCGAGGCCCGCAACATCAAGCTCGACGACGTCGTGTCGGCCGTGGGAACCCCGGAGTTGGTGATCATCGGCGCCAACGACCCCGAGGCCATGCAGGTGCACACCGACGAGTGCCGCAAGCTCGGGCTGCCCTTCGCCGCTGACCCATCCCAGCAGCTGGCGCGCCTGTCTGGCGAGGAAATCCGCGGGCTCATCGACGGTGCCACCTACTTGTTCACCAATGACTACGAGTGGGATCTGCTGCTTTCCAAGACCGGCTGGACCGAGGCCGACGTGATGGCGCAGATCGGGTTGCGAGTCACCACGCTGGGCCCCAAGGGCGTGGACCTCGTCGAGCCCGACGGGACGAGCATCCACGTCGGTGTGGTGCCCGAGACCAGTCAGACTGACCCCACCGGTGTCGGCGACGCATTCCGGGCAGGTTTCCTCACCGGCCGCAGCGCCGGCCTGAACCTGGAGCGGTCGGCGCAGCTGGGCTCGCTGGTCGCCGTGCTGGTGCTGGAGTCCACCGGAACCCAGGAGTGGCACTGGGATCACGAGGCCGCGGAGGCCCGGTTGGCCGGCGCGTATGGCGAGGACGCGGCCAAGGAGATCGCGGCCGTACTCGCCTAGGTTCCCGGCGTCCTGCTCGCCGTCATAACTGGACCGGGTACTGGGGTTCGCGGATCTGCGGTGTCACGCTGTGCTCGACGAAGATCGCGTGCCAGAGCATGAAGATCAACAGCGTCCACAGCCGGCGGCTGTGATCGCTGGTGCCGCTGCGGTGTTCGTCGAGCATCCGGCGGACGGCAGTCAAGTCGACCAGCTCTACCACCCGACTCGCCTGCGACGACGCCACCAACGCGTAGGCCCACTCCAGCAGTTCGCCTGCGCGCAACCAATGCCGAATGGGCACCGGGAACCCCAATTTGGGCCGGTGCAGCACATGCGCCGGAACGATGGGCTCCAGTGCGCGCCGTAGCGCGTACTTGGTGGTGGTGCGGGTGATCTTCGCTGCTACCGGCAACCGGGACGCGACGGCGAATACCTCCTGATCCAGGAACGGCACCCGAAGCTCCAGCGAGTTGGCCATGGTCATCTTGTCGGCTTTGACCAGAATGTCGCCCCGCAACCAGGTGAACAGGTCGACGTGCTGCATGCGGGCCACCGGGTCCCAGCCGGCAGATTCGGCGTAGATCGACGCGGTGACGTCGGTGTGGGTCCAGTCCTCCCGGAACGCGGGCAGCACGTCGCGTAACTGCGCGTCGGAGAAGCTGCGGGCGTTGCCGTAGTAGCGTTCCTCGAGCGTCAGCGATCCGCGGTGCAGCAGGCTCTTACCCCGCATGCCCTCGGGCAGCGGTTTGGACACTTTGCCCATCGACCGCCGCAGCGGCCGCGGCAAATAGTCGAAGGGCTTCAACGACAGCGGCTCCCGGTAAATCGTGTAGCCACCGAACAGCTCGTCGGCACCCTCCCCGGACAGCACCACCTTGACGTGCTTGCGGGCCTCGCGGGCCACGAAGAACAGCGGCACCAGCGCGGGGTCGGCAACCGGCTCGTCGAGGTACCAGACGATTTCGGGCAGGGCGGCCACGAACTCCTCGGGGCTGACCACCTTGGCGATGTGACGGGCACCGATCGCCTCGGCCGAGGCCACCGCGACGTCGATCTCGGAGAATCCCTCTCGCTCGAAACCGGTGGTGAACGTGATCAGCCTGGGGTTGTGCCGGATCGCCAGCGCCGCGATGGCCGTCGAGTCGATTCCTCCCGACAGAAATGCCCCGACGGTGACGTCGGCTCGCATGTGCTTGGCCACGGAGTCCTCGAGCACCGCGGTGATCTCGTCATAGCGTGCCTGTTCGGTGTCGCGGATGATCGGTGTGGCCGTGAACTGCGGCACGAAGTAGCGCGTGACCTGCGGCTGCAGCCCCGGCTGGATGCGGGCGTAGCAGCCCGATTCCAGCCGGCGCACCCCGCGCTGCAGCGTCTCCGGCTCCGGTACGTACTGCAGGACGACGTAGTGCTGAACCGCGCGGCGGTCGATGCGCGTGTCGAACCCGATCAACTCGGCCAGATCCAGCAGGCATTTCTTCTCGCTGGCAACCGCGGTGCCGCCGGTTCCGGTGGCCATGAACAGCGGCTTGATGCCGAACGGGTCACGCGCGCACACCAATTCGCGGGTGACGGTGTCCCACAGGGCGAAGGCGAACATGCCGCGCAGCCGTGTCAAGACATCGGTGCCCCAGTAGTGGTAGCCGGCGACGATGGCCTCACCGTCACCGTCGGTGGCAAAAACGGCACCGTGCCGGGTGGTCAGCTCGTCGCGCAGCTCGACGTAGTTGTAGATCTCGCCGTTGAACACCAGCACGTAGCGGTCGGGGGCCTCGGGCGGACCCCAGCGCAGCGGCTGATGCGAATGGGCGATGTCGATGATGGACAGCCGGTTGAAGCCGAACACGACCGCGCCGTCAGCACCCGGGTCGGTCCAGGTGCCCGGTTCGTCGGGTCCCCGGTGGCGCATCAGGTGCGATGCGCGGGCGATGGCGGTGTCGGCTCGTGCCGCGGACACGGCGGCCTCCCGTCCGGAGGCTTCGTGTCCCGAGGCGCCGGCCGGGGCCGCGACAAACGCCAGCAGACCACACACGGCGCCCCAGTATGCCGCACTTGGACAGCGGTTGTTGAGGTCGCGCCCGGCAGGGCGCCACGACCGTGGCGACCCGGCCGGTCGGGGTTTCTTCGCCTGCTTCGGCGGCGTGGTCTACGCTGCGTAGTATTCGATCCGAGCAGGAGGCGCCAACGTGACACCTCGCGAGCAGGTCAGTTCGCAACGTTTGTCGCAGGGCAGGTTTCAGCGCCGTTCCGGAGGCGCTGCCCGTAACCTGTCCCGTCGTCTACGGCCGCTGGCGCTGGCCGGGATGTTAGCGGTGCTGGCGGTCGTCCTGAGCGGATGCGGCTGGCAGGAGGTGCTGGGCTTCGGCTGGCCGAAAGGCATCACGCCGCAGGCCCACCTCAACCGGGAGTTGTGGATCGGGGCGGTGATCGCCTCGCTGGTCGTCGGGGCCATCGTATGGGGCCTGATCTTCTGGTCGTCCGCATTCCACCGCAAGAAAGCAACGGACACCGACCTGCCCCGACAGTTCGGCTACAACATGCCGCTGGAGCTGGTGCTGACGGTGACACCGTTCCTCATCATCTCGGTGCTGTTCTACTTCACCGTGGTGGTGCAGGAGAAAATGCTGCATATCGCCAAGGACCCCGAAGTGGTGATCGATGTCACGGCCTTCCAGTGGAACTGGAAGTTCGGATATCGGAGCGTCGATTTCAAAGACGGCACGCTGACCTACGACGGTGCCGACCCGGCGCGCAAGAAGGCGATGCTTTCCAAACCGGAGGGCAAGGACGCGCACGGCGAGGAACTCGTCGGACCTATCCGCGGGCGCAACACCTCGGACCGGACCTACCTCAACTTCGACAAGGTCGAGACACTGGGAACCTCCAGCGAAGTCCCGGTGCTGGTGGTGCCCACCGGCAAGCGCATCGAATTCGTGTTGGAGTCCGCGGACGTCGTCCACACATTTTGGGTGCCGGAATTCCTGTTCAAGCGCGATGTCATCCCCAACCCTGAGGCGAACAACTCCGTCAACGTCTTCCAAGTGGAGGAGATCAGCAGGACGGGGGCGTTTGTCGGCCACTGCGCCGAGTTCTGCGGCACCTATCACTCGATGATGAACTTCGAGGTCCGGGTGGTGTCGCCCAATGACTTCAAGGCCTACTTGCAGCAGCGGATCGACGGAAAATCCAACGCTGAAGCACTGCAGACGATCGGCCAGGATCCGCTGGCGGTGACCACCCACCCGTTTGACACTCGCCGCGGTCAGTTGGCCGCCAGCCAGTAGGTTAGGACACCTGATGCATATCGAGGCCAGGCTATTCGAGATCATCGCCGGGTTTTTCATCGTCGTTTCGGTGCTCTACGGGGTGCTGACCGCGCTGTTCGCCACCGGCGGCGAGGAGTGGGCGGGCACCACCGCGCTGGCGTTGACCGGTGGCTTGGCGTTGATCGTAGCCACGTTCTTCCGGTTCGTTGCGCGTCGGATCGACACTCGCCCCGAAGACTACGAGGGCGCCGAGATCAGTGATGGTGCAGGGGAATTGGGCTTCTTCAGCCCGCACAGCTGGTGGCCGATCCTGATCGCGCTGTCGGGTTCGGTGACCGCAGTCGGTATCGCACTATGGCTGCCGTGGCTGATCGTCGCCGGTGTGACGTTCATCCTTGCTTCGGTCGCCGGACTGGTCTTCGAGTACTACGTCGGTCCCGAGAAGCACTGATTTGTGCCTCGAAGGTCACAATCAGATCACGTGACCGTTGGGCCGTTGGCCACGACTTCTTTGCCCCTCTCGGTTCGGTAGTGTTTTGCCCAGCACAATGAGAATTCTCCAAGCGCGCGCACCACGATCTAGCCGCGGAGTCCCGCGCGCTGGTGACGCAATTGGACAGGGCAGGCGAAGATGAGCGGGCCGAATCTCCCGGGGTGGGAACCCAAGGAAGCCGATTCCGCCAACGAGATCGATCACGAACCGGATTCCGGTAACGAGCCCGCCGACGAACTGAAATCCGGCGGCAAACCGGACTCCGGGAACGAGCCGGAACGGCCCGGCCACGGCGCCGAGATGGCGGCGACGGACCGGGCGGGCCAGACGGACGCGTATTCGCGGGCTTACTCGGCCCCAGAGTCCGAGCACTTCATCAGCGGGCCCTATGTACCGGCCGATCTCAGCCTCTACGACTACGACCATTACGACGAGTCGTCCGACTCCGATGACGAAGACGGTGCCCCGCGCTGGCCGTGGATCGTCGGCATCGCCGCCATCGCGGCTGCCATTGCGCTCGTGGTCTCGGTGTCGCTGCTCTTCGCTCGCAACGACACGACCAAACTTGCCAACCCCGGCACCACCACCACCGTCCCATCGACGCAGCCGATGCAAGACGAGATAACGACCACCAAACCGCCACCCCCGCCGCCCAGCACCGAGGCCCCAACTGCCACGGAGACCCAGACGGTGACGGTGACCCCGCCACCTCCGCCGCCCCCGCCGCCCGCGCCGACGACCGCGGCGCCACCGCCGGCGAGCACCTCAGCGGCGGCGGCGCCGCCCGCGACCACCGCACCGGCCGGTCCCAAGCAGGTCACGTATTCGGTGACGGGCACCAAAGCGCCCGGCGACATCATCTCGGTGACCTACGTCGACGCGTCGGGCCGGCGGCGCACGCAGCACAACGTGTACATCCCATGGTCGATGACCGTCACCCCCATCTCGCAATCGGACGTGGGTTCGGTCGAGGCGTCCAGCCTTTTCCGGGTCAGTCGCCTCAATTGCTCGATCACGACCAGCGATGGAACAGTGCTTTCGTCGAACAGCAACAACGCGCCGCATACGAGCTGCTGATGGTCAGCAGATATTCCGCATATCGTCGCGGCGCGGACACGGTTTCGCCGGAGACGGTCGATCGCATCCTGGTCGGGGCGTGCGCCGCCATCTGGCTGGTGTTGTTGGGCGTGAGCGTCGCCGCCGTCGTCGCGTTGGCCGACCTGGGCCGGGGCTATCACCAGACGGCAGGCACCCCGCAAACCCCATGGGTCTTGTACGCCGTCATCATCGTTTCCGCGCTCATCATCGCCGGTGCGATCCCGGTGCTGTTGCGGGCCCGCCGAATGGCTCAGGCAGAGCCCGCGGCGGCGCCGGCGCGCGGGGTGGGCCGGCCCTCCACGGGCCCGGGCCCGCTCGCTGCCCGCACCGGCGCCGAGCGGGCACTTCAGCCGAAGGTGCAGGCGGCGGGACCCGACACCGAGTGGTCAGGTGAGGAAGTGGACCGGATCTGGCTGCGCGGCATCGTCATTCTGACCGGCACGATGGGTGCCGCGCTGATCGCCGTCGCGGCGGCGACCTACCTGATGGCCGTCGGCCATGACGGAGCGTCCTGGGCCGGATACGTGCTGGCCGGCCTGGTCACCGCGGCAATGCCGGCGGTTGAGTGGCTGCATATCCGCCAGCTGCGCCGCGTGGTCACCCCGGAATAACCGGGTGACGTGGCGCTGACGCGGCCCGGCGCTCACGCAGCAGTCGAACCCACCGCGGGCAGGACCGAACAGGGCGGGGCCCGTCCGAGCGCGACGCCGTACTGATCCCGGCTGACTTGCGAGCCGACGGGCCGCCTATACCGCGCTAGTGCTCGTCGTCCTCGCCATTCGAACCGACGGTGCTTTCCTGGTGTTCGCGCAGCGCGGTCAGGGCGCGTTGTTCGGCGGCGTGCGACGCCTCGCGCAGTGCCGCGTCTTCCGACGCCGGATCGGCGAACAAGAAGCTGCCGGTACCCGGGGAACCGGCAGAGCCCAGCTTGTTCATCCGCTTGGGCAGTGCCGTGCCCTGGTAGGCCAGCGGCAGCGGATGGCCGTGGTCGTCGACGGGTCCCAGCGGCTGATGCAGCTCGATGTAGGCGCCGTGCGGCAGCCGCTTGATGATGCCGGTCTCGATGCCGTGCTCGAGCACCGCGCGGTCGCTGCGCTGCAGCCCGATGCACCATCGATAGCTGATGAAGTAGACCACCGGCGGCAGGACCACCATCCCGATGCGTCCGATCCACGTGGTCGCGTTGAGCGAGATGTCGAACTTGTACGCGATGATGTCATTCATCGCGCTCAGCGTGAGCACCATGTAGAACGCGATCGCCATCGCGCCGATCGAGGTACGCACCGGGACATCGCGAGGTCGTTGCAGCAGGTTGTGGTGCGCGTAGTCACCGCTGAACCGCTTCTCCAGGAAGGGGTAGATGATCAGCAGGATGAAGATCAGTCCCATGAGCAGCGCCACCCAAACCGGCGCGGGAATGGTGTGATGCCAGAAGTAGAATTCCCACGGCGGCCAGATGCGGGCCAGGCCCTCGGTCCACATCATGTAGAAGTCCGGCTGCGAACCCGCCGAGACGTGGGATGGCTTGTAGGGCCCGTAGTTCCAGATCGGGTTGACCTGCAGCAGGCCGCCCATCAGGCCGAGGACACCGACGATCGCCGCGAAGAACGCGCCGGACTTGACCGCGAACACCGGCATCACCCGCACGCCGACCACATTGTGCTCGGTGCGACCGGGGCCCGGGAACTGCGTGTGCTTCTGGAACCACACCATCGCCAGGTGCAGCCCGATCAGCGCCAGCATGATCCCCGGCAACAAGAGGATGTGCAGGCCGTATATCCGCGGGATGATGTAGCCCGCCTCGGCGCATTTGTATCCCACACCGCCACAGGGGAAGTCGCCGCCGAACAGGGCCCAGTGCAGCCAGGTGCCGATCACCGGCATCCCCAACGTGATCGACGACAGTGAGGCCCGGATCCCGACGCCCGACAGCAGGTCGTCGGGCAACGAGTACCCGAAGAAACCCTCGAACATGGCGAGGATCAGCAGCAGCGAACCGATGACCCAGTTGGCCTCGCGGGGCCGGCGGAACGCGCCGGTGAAGAAGATGCGAGCCAGGTGCACCATGATCGCGGCGGCGAAAATCAGTGCGGCCCAGTGGTGGACCTGGCGGACGAACAGGCCGCCGCGAACCTCGAACGTGATGTCGAGGGTCGAGGCGAAGGCCTTGGACACATCCACGCCGCGCAGCGGCTGGTAGACACCGTTGTAGGTGACCTCGCCCATGGATGGGTCGAAGAACAGGGTCAGGTACACCCCGGTGAGCAGCAACACGATGAAGCTGTACATCGCGATTTCGCCGAGCAGGAACGACCAGTGGGTCGGGAAGACCTTGTTGAGCTGTCTGCGCACCGCTGCCGAGGGGTGATAGCGCGTATCGATGTCCTCGCCTTGACGGGCCAGGACGTCACCGATTTTGGGGGGACTCAGTTTTGGACTCATGTTGTGGTGCGCTCCCAAAATGCCGGTCCGACGGGCTCGACGAAGTCACCGTTGGCGACCAGATACCCGTTGGTGTCGATGGTGAGGGGCAGTTGCGCCAGCGCGCGCGCCGCCGGGCCGAAGATCGGCTTGGCGTAGTGCAGGGCGTCGAACTGCGACTGGTGGCAAGGGCACAGGATCCGGTAGGTCTGCTGCTCGTACAGCGATGCGGGGCAACCCAGGTGTGAGCAGACCTTGGTGTAGGCGAACAGCTCGCCGAAGTTGAAGCTCTCCTGACCTTGGCGCTTGACCACCCGGTGCATGTCGGTGGGCCGGATCCGGATGAGCATGACGGGGTTGCGGACGCCCTGGTTGATCTGGCGCAGCTTTTCCTGCGATTCCGGGGTGGTGCCGTCGCCGTCGGACTCGCGCCATGGGAAGACTGTCTCCATCCCGCCGGCGTCGATGTCTTCGGGCCGCATTTTGATGAACGGTGCGCCGGTATACGTGCCGGTGGCGCGTGCCAGATAGATGGTCTCGCCCTGGTAGCGGGGGGTCCAGCCGGAGGTCCACAGCACGGCCTTTTTGCCGTTTGCGGTGGGCACCACCGGTTTCCACGGGTTTTTGATCAGGCCGCCGGCAAATGCCACCAGGGTGGACAGGCCGAACGCGCCCAAGCCCATGCCCAAGGAGAGCCCGACCAGCTTGCGCCGTCCGATCGTGGAGCCCTGGTAGGCGTCGGCCAGGTTCGCCACGACCGTCTTGCGGTCGATTTCGCGGGACGCGCCATCATGCCGTTGCTGGATCGAAATCTCTTCGGGGATAAACCGTTTCTGGTACAGGATGGTGCCGATGGCGATCGCCAGGACGGACATCCCGAAGGTCAGGCCGTACAGCGGGGTGGCCAGCGTGTACAGGATGCTGTCGGGGGCTGCCTTGGGCTTGTATTCCCACGGCCAGAACAGGAAGATCAGCAGCAGCGCCAGCCCGAAGCCACCGCCCAGCAAAAGCCACAGGGCTACGCCGCGCTCGGCGCGCTTCTCGGCTTTGGTGCCCTCCACGGGCCAACGAGTTTCCTTGTAGACCGTCTCGACACCATCGAGCTTGCCCCCGAGGGCCACCAGCTCGTCCTGGGACATCTCGGCCAGCGCTGCCTCGTTGGGTTCATGCGGCCCGGCGTCCTTGCCGGAGCCGTGAAAGGCCTCGTCACTCATGCTCGCGCCCCAATCCACAGTGCCAACCCGATGGCGGCGACCATCCCGATGATCCACGTGGCCATGCCTTCCGGTGCCGGTCCGAGTCCACCGAGGCCATAGCCACCCGGCTCGCGCACTTCGGCGACCGTCCGAACGTAGGCGATGATGTCCTTTTTGGCGTCGAAGGACAGCTGGCGGTCGGAGAACTTCGGCATGCTCTCCGGGCCGGTCCGCATCGCCGCCAGGATTTGCTGCTCATTGGCAGGGCCCAGGTCGGGTGCGTATTTGCCTGACGACAGCGCCCCGCCCTTGCCGGTGTAGTTGTGGCAGGAGGAGCAGTTCAGCCGGAACAGGTCGCCGCCGCGGCCCACGTCGTCGCCGCGCAGTGAACCCATCGCGAGGCTGCCGTCGGGGTTGCGCACCACGGTGGGCCCGCCGCCGTTGGCTTGCACGTAGGCGCCCAGCGCGTCGATCTGCGACTCGTCGAAGATCGGGTCTTTGCGGGGTGCCTGGGCCGCGCCGGCCATGAGGGGCATCCGGCCGGTGGACACCTGGAAGTACACGGCCTCCTCGCCCACGCCGACCAGGCTCGGCCCGCGGTCGGAGACACCCTGCAGGTTGGCGCCGTGGCAGGATACGCAGGAGGTGTCGAACAGCTGCTTGCCGGTGCGCAGCAACGCCGAGGACGACTCGTCGGCGACGGCTACCTGCGGCCTGGGCGTCAGTATCGCGGCCAGGCCGCCGGCGATGGTCAGCGCGATCAGCAGCAGCAGGCCGCCCGACAATCGGCGGCGCAGCCGCCGTCGGGCGCGATCACTGCGCTGACGAGATGGCTTGGCGGATCTTGCAGACCCCAGTTTCTTCAACCGAGCACTCCTGTTCATGAGCCGGCTCATCGGATGAAATAGATCACGGTGAACAGCGCGATCCAGACGATGTCGACGAAATGCCAGTAATAGGAGACGACGATGCTGGCGGTGGCCTGCGCCGGGGTGAACTTGCTCATCCCGGTGCGGACCAGCAGGAAGATGAAGGCGATCAAGCCGCCGGTGACGTGTAGGCCGTGGAACCCGGTAGCCAGGTAGAACACGCTGCCGTAGGCGCTGCCGGGGATGGTGGTGCCGTGCGTCGTCAGGTGGTAGTACTCGTAACCCTGCCCGAGGACGAAGAACAGGCCCATCAGGAAGGTGATCACATACCAGCGGCGCAGCCCGAACACGTCGCCGCGTTCGGCCGCGAACACGCCCATCTGGCAGGTGAACGACGACGCGATCAGCACCAGTGTGACCGGGACGGCCTGGTACAGATTCAACTCGGTCGGTGGCGGCGGCCAGTTCCCGCCCGACTGGGCGCGTGCGGTGAAATACATCGCGAACAGGCCAGCAAAGAACATGAGTTCGCTGGAAAGCCAGACTATGGTGCCGACACTGACCATGTTGGGTCGGTTCAGCGAATGTATGCGCGATGTGATTGCAGTACCTGAGGTCCCGGCAGCGCTGGTCACATCCGCAAGTATGACGCTTTGTAGTTGTCGAACTCCACCCGGGGCGGCATTTGATATTTGGCGCGTCGCCGTTCGCGCGGGTATCGGCCTGGTTGGGGGGCGGTCGGCCCGCGTGGGACCATCGGCGCATGGCTGAGTCATGGGAGGTGTTCGCCGAGGGGCCGCCCCGAGGCGAGACCGCGTCGTGGCCGCAGCTCCTGGCTCGTTTGACGGAGAGTCAGGAACTGGCGCGGGGCCAGGCCGCCTGGGCCATGGAGCAGATCATGGCCGGCAACGCGACCCCGGCTCAGATCGCGGCCTTCGCGGTGGCGATGAAGATGAAGGTTCCCACCGCGGCCGAAGTCAGTGAGCTGGCCGACGTCATGCTGAGCCACGCGCGCCAGCTGCCGGCCGACGCAGTCCGCTGGGACATAGCAGACACCGTCGACCTCGTCGGTACCGGCGGCGACGGGGTCAGCACCGTCAATTTGTCCACCATGGCGGCGATTGTGGTGGCGGCCGCGGGCGTGCCGGTGATCAAACACGGCAACCGGGCGGCGTCGTCGTTGTCCGGAGGCGCCGACACCCTGGAGGCGCTCGGGGTTCGCATCGACCTCGAACCCCACCAGGTGGCGCGCAGTCTCGCCGACGTCGGGATCGGGTTCTGCTTCGCGCCGCTGTTCCACCCCTCGTATCGGCACGCGTCCGCGGTGCGCCGCGAGATCGGCGTGCCGACGGTGTTCAATCTTCTTGGGCCGCTTACCAATCCGGCCAAGCCGCGGGCCGGCCTGATTGGCTGCGCGTTCGCTGATCTGGCCGAGGTGATGGCGGGTGTTTTCGCTGCGCGCCGGTCGAGCGTGCTGGTGGTGCACGGCGACGACGGGCTTGACGAGTTGACCACCACAACGACCAGCACCATCTGGCGGGTGCAAGCGGGCACCGTGGACAAACTGACATTTGACCCGGCCGGGTTCGGATTCGCCCGCGCCGATCTGGGCGATCTGCTGGGCGGCGACGCGCAAACCAACGCGGCGGAGGTGCGCGCGGTCCTCGGCGGCGCCAAGGGCCCGGTTCGCGACGCGGTGGTGCTCAACGCCGCCGGCGCGATCGTCGCGCACGCCGGGCTATCCAGCCGCGCTGAATGGCTGCCCGCCTGGGAGGACGGCCTGCAGCGTGCCGGCGCGGCGATCGACTCCGGTGCCGCCGAACAGCTGCTCGCGCGATGGGTGCGATTCGGCCAGCAGATCTGAGTCCCACGCGCGAACTGCCTGTTCGCCGGCCAGCCGCGCCGAGCGCGCCGACGCCGCCCAGGAGGCCCAGGCCCCGGCCGATCGCAGCGGAGACGCCCAGCCCGCGGCGTCCGGGGCGCCCCCGATACGAACGATGCGCACTCCTGGGCCGGCCAGCCAGCGCGCGATGAGCGCGGTTTCCTCGACCAGCGCGCCGCCCAGCGGGGCCGGGGCGGGCAGGATCGCTTGTGCCCCGGCCTGAATGGCGTCGACAACCGGCATCGGCGGCACCCCCCGCCTGGCGGTGCCGGCGGCGGCGAGTTGGCCATGACGAATGACGGCGAGCTGGTAGCCGCCCTGCCCATCCGGGCCGTCCGGCTTGGCGGCGATCAGCTCGGGCACCGCGGCCAGGGCGCGCAGCCGCTGGCCGCGCCACATGGTCTCGACGGCGCTGGCGGTGCGGTCGCGCAGTCGCGCGGCGCTTTCGAAATGATGTCGCTCGGCGAGCGCCTTGACCTGGTCCACGGCGGCCGCCAGGGCGCTGTTGTCGAGGCCGTCGATCAACCCCGCGGCGCGCGCCACGGCCGCCGCGTATTGGGTGGCCGTGACGTCGCGCGCGGCGGGGCACGGCGAGATCTCTGCCTCGGGGCAGGCCGGGCCGTGCAGCGCCGAGCGTCCCAGCCGTGCGGTACAGGTTCGGAGCCCGGTGAAGCGGGCCAGCAGGGCAGCGGCGTCGGCGGCGTCGGTGCGCGACCGAAAAGGACCCACGGTGCGGTCGTGCCGCGGTGCCCGCACCACCGCCAGCCGCGGAAACGCCTCTTCGGTGAGCGCCACCCACCACCACCGTTGAGGAAACCTGGACCGGCGGTTGTACGGCGGGGCATGCGCGGCCAGCATCCGCAACTCGCGCACCCCTGCCTCCAGCGAGTGGGCGCACTCGACATGGTCGACCGCGCCGGCCAGCGTGACCATCTCCTTGATCCGGCCGCGGGGGTCGGCGCCGTTGAAGTACTGACCCACTCGGCGTCGCAGGTCGACAGCGGTGCCGACGTAGAGCACTTCGCCCGACGGCCCGCGGAACAGGTAGACCCCGGGCCGGTGTGGTAAGCCCTCCGCGAGCACCCGTTTGCGACGTTGCGCCGGGCTCACGTCGGGCAGATAGGAGCGCAGGTCGTCGTAGGTGCGAACACCCTGGTTGCCGACTCGCTCGATGAGTGCATGCAGCACGTCAACGGTGGCGCGGGCGTCGTCGAGAGCGCGGTGGGTGGGCTGGGCGGCAACGGCAAACAGCCGCGCCAGGGCCGCCAGCCGCACACTGGGGGCCTCCTCTCTGCTCAGCACCCGGCGAGCCAGCCGGACGGTACACAGCACCTGCGGGCGGGGCCAGGGGATATGGCACTGCTGGGCTGCGGCGCGCAGGAATCCGATGTCGAACCCGGCGTTGTGGGCGACCAGTACCGCCCCGTGGTCCAAGCCGACGAATTCCAAAAACATTGGCAGCACGGCGTCGATTTTCGGAGCGTCAGACACCATTGCCGTGGTGATACCGGTCAATTGCACGATTTGGGGCGGGATGCTGCGCTGTGGGTCAACCAGGGTGGCGAACTCACCCAGCACGACACCGCCACGCACTTTGACCGCCCCGATCTCGGTGATGGCGTCCGGAGACACTTCCTCGGTGCCCCGCGCGCGCCCGCCGGTGGTCTCCAGGTCCACCACGACGAAGGTGGTTTCGCGCAACGAGACGTCTTCGGGCGCGAAAGGTGGCCCCAATTCCGCGAAACTCAGCTGAGTCGCACCCCGGGCACCCATGGCCGCGACGTTAAGCATGCCCACCGACACCCGCGTGGCTCCCACGCCGAGAACAGACCGATCGGGAAATGTGCGGCCGGATACATGTCGGTGTCTGCCGTTAGCGTTCGGATAGGCCGACTCAGCGTTCGCCAACGCCAAAGCGAGAGGACAGACCCTGATGGCACAAGACAGTGGACCCGACGACGGCATGACAGCGCCGGGACCCGGGGCGCCGGTGGTGATCGACTGTGACGACTGCGCGGCGCGCGGTCCGGGATGCCGCGAATGTGTGGTCAGCGTGCTACTTGGCGTCCCGGAAACTTTGTTGCACGACGAACGCGCTGCCCTGGAAGTGCTCGCCGACGTCGGCCTGGCGCCACGCCTGCGGCTGGTGCCGATTCACCGGGATCGCGGGTTTGGTGTAGCCTAATCGCCTTGTGCGCCAAACCATTCCCGACGTCCCAAAACGGCTGGCTCGGCTCTGGGCGGCGCCGTTTTCCACATAGAAATGACAGAAATCTTGCTAATTTCTTAACCGCCCGCTTTGGACAAACACCGATATCGTTTCGTAACCTATTTGAGACCTAAACCAGCTCGACGCCCATATGTCGACGGCCGTTTAAGGAAGCAAAATCTTGTGGCTTGATTCTAGGTACCCGATTGCGCGTGGCCTAACACGTTCCGTTGTCGGGGTTCTGGCGGGCCTCACGGTCTTATCGGGTGCTGTTGCCGCGCGGGTGGCGGCCGACCCGGCCGAGGATGCGCTGGCGAAGCTCAACCAGCTGTCCCGCCAGGCCGAGCAGACCACCGAGGCGATGCACAGCGCGCAGCTCGACCTGAACGACAAGGTCGCGGCCCTACGAGTAGCGGTTCGGAAGCACGCCGATGACCAGGCGGCCGCGGATGCCGCGAAAGCCCGCTTGGCCGCATTCCAGACCGCCGTCAACAAACTCGCGGCCGCGACGTACATGGGCGGCCACGTCGACGGCATGGAAGCCATACTGACCGCGGAATCACCGCAAGGGCTGATCGAGAAGCTGTCCATGCAGCGCGTGATGGCGGCGCAAATGGCCAAGCAGATGGCGAGTTATAAGGTCGCCGGCGAGCAGGCCGCCAACGCCGAGCGAGAATCCGCCAAGTCCGCCGCCGCCGCCAAGAGCGCCGCCGAGCAGGCCGCCGCGGTTCGAGCCAGTCTTCAGTCCAAGCAAAGTCAGTTGCAGGTGCAGATCGCGGTCGTCAAATCGCAGTACCTCTCGCTGACGGCGGATCAGCGCACCGCGCTGGCCAATCCCGGGCCGGCCCCCGAGGGGGCTCCGCCGCCCGGTGCGCCGGCGCCAGACGCGTTGCCGCCCGGTGCGCCGCCACCTGGCGGGCAAGCACCAGGCGAGGCACCACGTCCCGGCGGTTTGTTCGGCCCGCCTCCCGGGGGCTTGTTCGGCCCGCCTCCCGGCGGGGCGGGCGGTGACCGCGCCAACGTCGTGCAGGCGGCGTTGACCCAGGTCGGTTCGCCCTATGTGTGGGGCGGCGCCGCACCCGGGGGTTTCGACTGCTCCGGATTGGTGATGTGGGCCTTCCAGCAGGCCGGCATCTCGTTGCCACACTCCAGCCAGGCGCAAGCCCGAGGCGGTCAACCGGTGGCGGTGTCGGACCTGCAGCCCGGCGACGTGGTCACCTTCTATAACGACGCCTCACATAGCGGCATCTACGTCGGTGACGGCATGGTGATCCATTCCTCCACCTACGGCCAGCCGGTGCGGGTGGTGCCGATGAATGCCGCAGGCCCGATCCACGACGCCCGCCGTTACTAGCCGCCCCGGCCCCCGGCGCCGTCGGCTTCTGATATTGCTGGCCGGGGTGTTTGTCGCCGATCTGATAGTGGCTGCGGCCGTGCCGTTCGATGCGCCACGCGATAGCCGGTTGCGACCGGCGCAGCTGATCACGCCCGCGCGTGGCCAGGTCAGTGCCGCGACGAAGTCGCTGGTTGTCGGTGACCGCACCGTCCGGCTGGTCGGTCACGGCGGCTCGGCGAGCGACCGGCTGCTGTCGCGTGTTGCCGCCAACATCGGTGCGGCCGTCGACGCCGTGGAGGCTTTCTGGGGCGTTGATTGGTCGCGCGATATCTCGGTGGTGACCGCTCGCACGAACGAAGAGTTTCGCGCCGCCGCCGGCGGGGGACCGGCGTCGCAGTGGGCCGACATCGCGGCCGTGACGGTCGCCGAACGTCTCGATCCCATTCACCGGGTGGCGGTCGGCCAACGGATCGTGTTCGCGCCGGGCGCGGCCAACATGAATGCGACCGCACTACGAATAGTGTTGGTCCACGAGCTTTTTCACTATGCCGCACGCGTCGACACCGCCCCAGACGCGCCGCGATGGCTGACCGAAGGGGTGGCCGATTTCGTGGCCCGGCCGCACACCCCGGTGCCCGCCGGGGCGCTGCCCGTGCCGCTGACGCTTCCGTCGGACTCCGACCTGGACGCGCCGGGCCCACTGCGCTCGTCGGCGTATGACCGCGCGTGGTGGTTCGCCCGCTTCGTCGCCGACACCTACGGGACGACGAAACTGCATGATCTCTACCTGGCCAGCTGCGGCGTCGAGCACGGCGACGTGCCCACCGCCGTGCACGACGTCCTGGGCATCGCCCCGGCAGTCTTACTTGTGCAGTGGCACCACTGGCTGACCCGCTAGTTGGATTGCCAACTCGCCCCCTCGCCGTCCACCGCAAGCGGGGTATGCCCCGCAGACCGTTGCACGGTCTGCATCGTCGTCAGGCTAGCCTGACCCACTGTGAGCCGGGTACTGCTGGTAACCAACGACTTTCCACCCCGGCGTGGCGGCATCCAGTCCTACCTGGGCGAGTTCGTCAGTCGGCTGGTATCCGCCGGATCGCACTCGGTGACGGTGTACGCACCACAATGGAAGGGCGCCGATGCCTACGACCGGGCGGCCGGTTGTCGGGTGGTGCGCCATCCGGGCACGCTGATGCTGCCCGGCCCCGCGGTGGATGCCCGGATGCGTCGGCTCATCGCCGACAATGGCATCGACTCGGTCTGGTTCGGTGCGGCCGCGCCGTTGGCGCTGCTTGCGCAGCGCGCCCGCGGCGCCGGGGCGACCCGGGTGGTGGCCAGCACGCACGGTCACGAGGTGGGATGGTCGATGCTCCCGGTGGCGCGATCGGTGCTTCGCCGGATCGGTGACGACACCGACGTCGTCACCTTCGTCAGCCGCTACACCCGCTCCCGGTTCGCGCCGGCATTCGGACCCAACGCCTCGTTGGAATACCTGCCGTCCGGCGTGGACACCGACCGGTTCCGGCCCGACCCGGCGGGTCGTGCCGAACTGCGTGCCCGCTACCGGCTGGGCGAGCGGCCCACCGTGGTGTGCCTGTCCCGCCTGGTGCCCCGCAAAGGCCAGGACATGCTGATCAAGGCGTGGCCGTCGATTCGCCGACGTGTCGACGGAGCCGCCCTGGTCATCGTCGGCAGCGGCCCCTTTCTGGCATCGCTGCGCAAGCTGGCCCGAGCGTGTGGGGTGGCCGACCACGTGACATTCACCGGCGGCGTACCGGCCGCCGAGTTGCCCGCCCATCACGCACTGGCCGACGTGTTCGCGATGCCATGCCGTACCCGGGGCGCCGGGATGGACGTCGAGGGCCTGGGCATCGTGTTCCTCGAGGCGTCGGCGACCGGCGTGCCGGTGATCGCCGGCGACTCCGGTGGTGCGCCAGAAACTGTGCAGCACAACAAGACTGGATTGGTAGTCGACGGTCGCTCGGTGAGCAGAGTCGCCGATGCCGTCACTGAGTTGCTGACCGATCGGGACCGGGCCGCCGCAATGGGTGCCGCCGGGCGCGAGTGGGTGACGGCCCAGTGGCGTTGGGACGTGCTGGCGGCGCGCCTGGCCGAGCTTCTGCGCAGCTAGCCAGCCGAGCGTCACGCCAGCGTGACGCTCGGCCCGCAACGCCGCGGTGCCCCAGATCCCGGCGCGAAAGCTAGTCCGTCTGGTAGATGGCTTCGATGTCGGTGGCGAATTTCTCGGCCACCACGTTGCGCTTGACCTTCATCGTCGGAGTGAGTTCGCCGGTGTCCTCGGTGAAGTCGATCGGCAGAATGCGGAACTTGCGGATCGACTCGGCGTGCGAAACCGCCAGGTTGGCGTCTTTGACGGCCGCATCCACCTCGGCGAGCAGGTCGGGGTCGCTGGCCAGGTCGCCCACCGACGCGCCGGTCGCCTTCTGGTTGCGCTCCTTCCAGCCGCCGAATGCCTCGGGGTCGATCGTGATCAACGCGCCGATGAACGGCTTGTTGTCGCCCACCACCATCGCCTGACTGATCAGCGGGTGGGCGCGCAGCCGGTCCTCCAGCACCGCGGGGGCGACATTCTTGCCGCCGGCGGTGACGATGATCTCCTTCTTGCGGCCGGTGATGGTCAAGAAGCCGTCTTCGTCGACCGCGCCGAGGTCGCCGGTCTTGAACCAGCCGTCGCTGCGCGCCTCTTCGGTCGCCTGCTCGTTGCGCCAGTAGCCGTTGAACACCACACCGCCACGCACCAACAGTTCGCCGTCCTCGGCAATGCGCAAACTGTTGCCGGGCACCAGCGTTCCGACCGTTCCGATCTTCATGCCGCCGACCCGGTTGACGGTGATGGCCGCGCTGGTCTCGGTGAGGCCGTAGCCCTCATAGATATTGAGGCCCACTCCGCGGTAGAAGTGGCCCAGCCGCGCGCCCAGCGGGGCGCCACCCGAGACGGAGCCGTGGCAGTCGCCGCCCAGCGCCGCTCGCAGCTTGTGGTAAACGAGCCGGTCGAACACTGCATGCTTGGCGCGCAACAACAGCCCCGGTTTGCCATCCTCGAAGGCCCGGCTCCAATCCACCGCGGTCTGTGCGGCGAGTGCGAAGATCCGGCCCTTGCCCTCATTGGCGGCGTTCTGCTCGGCGGTGTTGTACACCTTCTCGAACACCCGAGGCACCGACACCACCACCGTGGGTTTGAACACCGCGAACATCGGGAGCAGATTCTTGATGTCACTGGTGAATCCGACGGTCACCTTGTTGGTGAATGCGGCCAGCGTGAGCGCGCGGGCCAGCACATGGGCCAGGGGCAGGAAAATCAGCAGTCGCTGCCCCTCGTCGAGCAGCGTCGGGAGGCTTTCCTTGGTGCCCCGGATCTCGTACAGCAGGTTGGAGTGGGTGAGTTGACACCCCTTGGGTCGTCCGGTGGTGCCCGAGGTGTAGATGAGCGTTGCCGGGTGCTCGGCACGCAGCGCCTCGAGACGGGCGGTCAGCTCGGCCCGGTCAACCGACGTGCCGGCCTCGGCAAGCTGGTCGAGCGCTTTGGGACCCGAACCATTGATGTGCAGCACGCGGCGCAGGGCGGACAGTTCGGCGGCGAGTTCGGTGATCATTGTGGCGTGCGCGTCGGTTTCGGCGAACGCCAATACCGCTTCGGAGTTGTGCAGCACCCAGCGCACCTGTTCGGCCGAGGATGTCTCATAGATCGGCACGGTCACCGCGCCCACGGACAAGATCGCCAGGTCCAGGATCGCCCACTCGTAGCAGGTCGCCGAGAAGATGGACACCCGGTCACCGGCCTGCACCCCCTGTGCGATCAAACCCAGCGCGGCAGAACGAATTTGGTCAGCCGCTTCGGCGCACGTGACGTCGGTCCACTCGCCATCGATCTGACGTCGGTAGATGACAAGGTCCGGATCGTCGCGTTCGTGCGCGAAGACCGCGGCCGCGACGTTCTCGTGCTCGCCGACGGTAAAGCGGGCGGGGACGGTGTACTCACGCACTCTTGTGACCTCGATCGACTCAGTGACGTTTCCCGGGGGAAGGCTTCCTTTCGCCCAGCCTAATCCCGAGCATCCGCGCAGCACGGCGGCTATCGGTGACGCGCTTCCAACGGGCTTCGACCTGCCCTCCGCGATGCATTTGGGGTCGGTGTGTGAAGCTGAGCTGATGAACAGCATCCAGATCGCGGACCAGACGTTTGTGGCGGCCGACGGTGCACGCGTCGCCGCCGCGGTCGCCGATGAGTCGAACTGGCGGCGCTGGTGGCCGGATCTGCGGCTGGAGGTCGTCGAGGACCGTGCTGATAAGGGAATTCGGTGGGCGGTCACCGGTGCGTTGACCGGCACCATGGAGGTCTGGCTGGAACCACTGAAAGACGGGCTGGACGGGGTGGTGCTGCACTACTTCCTGCACGCCGAACCGACCGGGCTGGCGGCCTGGCAGCTGGCCAAGCTGAACTTGGCGAAAATGACACATCGCCGCCGGGTAGCGGGAAAGAAAATGGCCTTCGGAGTCAAAACGACATTGGAACGGTCACGTCCGGTCGGAGTTTCTCCGGTAGTTTAGCCGGGTTGGGTTTGCACGCAGAGTACCGTTTCGGACCGGAGGCGCGGGGTTCGTCCCGCACGGCAGTTTCCCGGGAGCCGGGGCCAACCCGCTTGCGGGAGAGAGGGCAGCACCAGGTGGCGGAGAAGACGACGCAAACCATCTACATCGAAGCCGACCCGGGCACCGTGATGAAGGTGATCGCGGACATCGATTCCTACCCGGAGTGGATCTCTGAGTACAAGGAAGCCGAGGTCCAGGAAAAAGATGTCGACGGCTACCCGAAAGTCGCCCGATTGGTGCTCGACGCCGCCGTACTCAAAGACACCATGGTCATGTCCTACCGGTGGCCCGCAGACCGCAAATCGGTCAGCTGGACGCTGGTCTCCAGCTCGCTGCTGCGTTCCCTGGAAGGTACGTATCGCTTGGAGCCCAAGGGATCTGGCACCGAAGTCACCTATGAGCTCTCCGTCGATCTCGCCGTCCCGATGATCGGCTTGCTCAAGCGCAAGGCCGAGCGCCGGTTGACCGACACCGCGTTGAAGGATCTGAAGAAACGAGTCGAGGCTGAGTGAGTCCGCTGCGCCCACCCCGGCCCGAATCAGTCTCTTCGTTGGCAAAGGCGGGGTAGGGAAGTCCACCCTGGCTGCTGCCACCGCGGTCTGCGCTGCAAGCGCGGGGCAGCGGGTGCTGGTGGTGTCCACCGACCAGGCCCACTCGCTGGGCGATGTGCTGGGCGTTCCCGTCCCGCCGAGCGGTCGGGGCGAACTTGTTCGGGTGCTCGCCGATGACGCGGAGGCGGGCGGTGGCTTCCTCGACGCGCTGGCATTGGACACGCTAACCCTGCTCGAGCTCCGCTGGCATGACGTGATCGCCACTTTGGATCGGCGGTTTCCCGAGTCCGAGTTGAGCACCATTGCACCCGAGGAACTTTCGGCTCTGCCGGGTGTCCAGGAGGTGCTCGGCTTGCACGCCGTCGGCGAGCTTTCCACTTCGGGCCGATGGGATCGCATCGTCGTCGATTGTGCCTCGACCGCAGATGCATTGCGCATGCTGACGTTGCCCGCGACCTTCGCGCTCTACGTGGAGCGCGCGTGGCCGCGCCATCGCAGGCTGTCCATCGCCGCCGACGACGCCCGGTCGGCGGCGATGGTGGAACTGCTCGAGCGCATCAGTGCCAGCGTGGACGCGCTGAGCGCGTTGCTGACCGACGGCGAACTGGTCAGCGCGCATTTGGTGCTGACACCCGAGCGGGTGGTCGCCGCCGAGGCGGTCCGGACCCTGGGCTCGCTGGCCCTGATGGGTGTGGCCGTCGAGGAGCTGATCGTCAACCAGGTCCTGTTGGAAGACGAGTCGTATGAGTATCGCAACCTGCCCGAGCATCCGGCCTTTGATTGGTACGCCGAACGTATCGGCGAACAACGCGGCGTTCTCGATGAACTCGACGGCACCATCGGCGAGGTGGCGCTGGTGTTGACCCCGCACCTGTCCGGGGAGCCGATCGGCCCCAAGGCGCTGGCTGCACTGCTCGACGCTGCCCGTCGTCGCGGTGGGGCGACGCCACCCGGACCGTTGCGGCCGATCGTGGACCTGGAATCCGGTTCGGGGCTTGGGGCGATTTACCGAATGCGACTAGCGTTACCCCAGCTCGATTCCTCGTCGCTGACGTTGGGGCGCGTCGATGACGACCTGATCATCGGCGCGGGCGGATTGCGGCGCAGGGTTCGGTTGGCGTCGGTGCTGCGGCGGTGCACGGTGCTGGACGCCAATCTGCGGGGCAGCGAGCTGACAGTGCGTTTTCGACCAGATCCGGAGGTGTGGCCCAGGTGAGTGGGGCTCATCCCGATATCGGTCCCGAGCTGCGCAGGCTTGCGCAGGCGATCCTGGACGGAATCGACCCTGCGATACGAACGGCCGCCGCGATGACGGCGGGCCAGGGGGCCGGGACCGGTAAGTGCCAGCAGGTGTGGTGTCCCGTATGCGCGCTGGCCGCGTTGGCGACCGGCGATCAGCACCCCTTGCTCACAGTGATCGCCGACCACAGCATCGCCCTGCTCGACGTGATACGCGCCCTCGTTGACGACATGGAGCGATCTTCTCGACCGACACCGGAACCGCCGCCAGACGGCCCGCCCGGCGGCGGCCCCGACGGCACGACGGATGCCGAGGGCGCCGCGAGGACCCGCTATCAACCCATCCCGGTGACCGTCGAGGAGTGACCCGCTCCGAGAAGGTGGTCCCTTCCGTCGCAGATGGGTACAGTTGGCGCGAACGCGCGCGGTTCGGGTGAGAGGGAGGGCCATGTGGTACTGGCTATTGAAGTACATCCTGCTGGGCCCGCTGCTCGCCTTGTTCGGCCGACCGAAAGTTGAAGGCCTGCAATACGTTCCGAACTCGGGGCCGGCCATCCTGGCCAGCAACCATCTGGCGGTGATGGACAGTTTCTACCTCCCGCTGGTGGTGCGGCGCCGGATCACCTTCCTGGCCAAGTCGGAATACTTCACCGGCAAGGGTCTGAAGGGTTGGTTTCAGCGCTGGTTCTTCACCGCTGTCGGTCAGGTGCCGATTGACCGAACCGATGCCGACAGCGCCCGGGCCGCGCTGACCACCGCCGAGAGGTTGCTCGCCCAGGGCAAGTTGCTGGGAATGTATCCCGAGGGCACCCGCTCGCCCGACGGCCGGCTGTACAAGGGCAAGACGGGGCTGGCGCGGCTGGCCTTGCATACCGGTGTGCCGGTGATCCCGGTGGCGATGATCGGCACCAATGTGGTGAACCCGCCCGGCAAGAACATGTTGCGCTTCGGGCGGGTCACCGTCCGCTTCGGCAAGCCGATGGACTTCTCCCGCTTCGAAGGTCTGGCCGGCAACCGCTTCATCGAACGGGCCGTCACCGACGAAGTGATCTACGAGCTGATGGGGCTGTCCGGTCAGGAGTACGTCGACATCTACGCCGCCAGCGTCAAGAAAAGAGGCAACGGCGACGGGTCCGCCGGCGAGGCCGTGCGGATCCCCGAGACCGCCGCCGGGTAGTTCGCGATCTCGACGGCGCGGATCAGCCGGCGGCCGTCACCGGTGTCAGCTGCTGTGGCGCCGAATCGTCGGAAGCCCCGCGGGCGGCGACACTGAATCCGGCCGCGACGATGACCGCCAGGGCCCACCACACGTAGGACATCCCGGCGAGTTGGCGCCACCACACGGCCGTAGTCTCGTGATGCTTGGGCAGCAGGTCGATCGGCGTCCACCTCATCAGCGCCACCCCGATAGCGCTGACCACCGCCAGCGCCACGTTGCGGCGCCGCCAGGCCACGATCCCCGTCACCAGCACCGTGGGCAACATCCACACCCAATGGTGTGACCACGACACCGGCGAAACCACCAGTCCGAACAGCGCGACGCAGATCACCGCGAGCATGGGCTCGCCGGCGCGCAGGACCCGTTGCATCGCCCATACCGTCACCGCCAGCACGAGCAGCGACGCCGCCACCCACAACAGGAAGCGCTGCTGCTCACCGAGCCCTAGCCGCGCGAGGGCCCCGGCGATGTTCTGGTCCGTGTTCAACGCTGCGGCACCGATCCGATCGGTGTGGCGCACGGTGTGAGTCCAATACTCCCATGAGTCGTTCCACGCCAGGACGAAGCCGGCCAGCGTCGCCGCCACGAAAGACACCAGCGCGGTCAGTGCCGCGCGCTTGTCGCGACGCAGCACGAAATACAGCAAGAACACCGCCGGCGTGAGTTTCAGCGCTATCCCCAGCCCCAGCAGCAACCCACGCGGCCAGGGCGTGCGGCGCGGCATGCAGTCGGCGATCACCAGGGTCATCAGCACGACGTTGATCTGCCCGAAGGCGAAGTTCGACGTGATCGGTTCCAGCCAGATCGTCGCCGGCACCGCGATGACGATGGCCAGCCACCACCGGCGCAGCCAGGCCGGTCCGGGCAACAGCGTCGAAGTGTTCCAAACGTCCAGGCGGGTCAGCACGATCACCGTCGAGACGATCAGCAGCACCAACGTCAGCGCCGTGATCGCGACGCTGGCGGCCGGCATGTGCAGCCAGGCGAACGGGCAGAACATGATGGCCGCCAGCGGGGGATAGGTGAACGGCAGGTTCAGTCCGATCGGTGTGTGGAACAACACATCGCCCCGGTAGAGCGGACGGCCATCCAACCAGGCCCGGGCGCCCATCTGATAGATGTCGATATCGATGCGATAGGGCGTGTGCCCGAACAAATACCAGGCCACATAGCCCAGCCCCGCGGCGGCCAGCAACCAGAGCAGGCACCATAACAGCACCGGCCCGGAGCCACTTCTGCCAAGCAAGCCCACGCCGGGCGCCCGCGATCTAGTCATGTCGCACAACAGCGTAATCGGTTTCGGCGCCCGAATATGCACTGCAGCGCGGCTCCTGCGGTGCCGACGCAGACGGGCGTAGGTTTCAGGGGTGCTCCATTCGTTCGTGCCGAGGGTGGCTCGTTGGTTCGCGCACGACATCCATGAAGGTGGCCGGCTGCCGTTGCTGTGCTGTCTGGTCGCCTTCATCCTGACCTTTTTCGTCACGCGAACGTTCGTGCGCTTCATCCGCCAAAGCGCGCACACCGGTCGCCCAACGCGATGGTGGCACCCGCGCAACGTCCATATCGGGGGAGTGCACATCCACCACGTGACCTTCGGAGTGGTTTTGGTGCTGCTCTCCGGGTTGACGTTGGTGACCCTGTCCATCGACGGGCACGAGTCTGAATACACATTGGCGGCAATCCTTTTCGGGGTCGGCGCCGCGTTGGTCCTCGACGAGTACGCGTTGATCCTGCACCTGTCCGACGTCTACTGGTCCGAGGACGGCCGCACCTCGGTGGACGCCGTCTTCGCCGCGGTGGCGGTGGCCGGGCTGTTGATCATGGGTCTTCATCCGCTGATGTTTTTTCTGCCGGTCTGGCACGGCGCCGATTCGATAGCGCTGCGGGCCGCGGTGGGCGGCGCGTTGGCATTGGCGTTGCCGCTGGCGGTGGTGGTGGTGCTCAAGGGCAAGGTCTGGACGGGTTTGCTGGGCATGTTCATCGTCGTTCTGCTGGTTGTCGGGGCGGTCCGGTTGTCGCGTCCGCATGCCCCGTGGGCCCGCTGGCGGTACACGACCCGGCCGGAGAAGATGCGGCGCGCGCTGCAACGGGAACGGACACTGCGCCGGCCCGTCGTGCGGGCCAAGCTGGCGTTACAGTCCGCGATCGCCGGTACCCCGCGTCTGCCCGATGACCGCGTGGTCGATGCCACCCTCGACCAACAGGTGCGTCCCGCGCCACCGCCCGAGAACACCGAGCCCATCCTGATCGGGAAATAGCCTGCCCCTGGGCTGCCGTTGGGCGACGGCCCCGGCTCGTCCCGCGGCCGTCCGTCGCACACCTAGACTTTCTCCGGTGCGGTACTTCTACGACACGGAATTCATCGAGGACGGCCGCACCATCGAGTTGATCTCGATCGGGGTGGTCGCCGAAGACGGCCGCGAATACTATGCCGTGTCCACCGAATTCGATCCCGAACGCGCCGGCAGCTGGGTGCGCGCCCACGTGCTGCCCAAGCTGCCGCCGCCGGCGTCGCAGTTGTGGCGCTCGCGCAGGCAGATACGCCTGGACCTGGAGGAGTTCTTCGGCGTCTGCGGTGTCGAGGGCACCGAGCCGATCGAGCTGTGGGCCTGGGTCGGGGCCTACGACCACGTCGCCTTGTGTCAGTTGTGGGGCCCGATGCCCGACTTGCCGCGGGCGCTGCCCCGTTTCACCCGGGAAATACGCCAATTGTGGGAGGACCGCGGCTGCCCCCCGATGCCGCCGCGGGCCCGCGATGCCCACGACGCCCTGGTCGACGCCCGCGATCAGCTGCGCCGATTCCGGCTGATCACGTCAGGTGATGACCCCGGCCGTCGGTGATCGCCGAGCGGCGTTCGCCCTGATCAGCGATCAGTGTGTCCCGGTTACCATGGACCGATGAACTGGACCGTCGACATCCCGATCGACCAGCTGCCGCCGCTGCCGCCGCTGCCGGCCGACCTGCGGGCACGGCTGGACGCCGCTCTGGCCAAACCGGCCGCCCAGCAGCCCAGCTGGCCCGCCGACCAGGCGGCGGCGATGCGCACGGTCTTGGAGAGCGTGCCACCGGTGACGGTGCCCGCCGAGATCGTCCGACTGCAAGAGCACCTGGCGCTGGTCGCCAAGGGCGAAGCATTCCTGCTGCAGGGGGGCGACTGCGCGGAGACGTTCACCGACAACACCGAACCTCACATCCGGGGCACGATCCGCACCCTGCTGCAGATGGCCGTGGTACTGACCTACGGCGCCAGCATGCCGGTGGTCAAGGTGGCCCGTATCGCCGGCCAGTACGCCAAGCCCCGGTCGGCTGACATCGACGCGCTCGGCTTGAAGTCCTACCGCGGCGACATGATCAACGGCTTCGCTCCGGATGCCGCCGCGCGCGAGCACGACCCGTCGCGGCTGGTGCGCGCCTACGCCAATGCCAGCGCGGCGATGAACCTGGTGCGGGCGCTGACGTCCTCGGGGCTGGCCTCGCTGCACCTTGTCCACGACTGGAACCGCGAATTCGTCCGGACCTCGCCGGCAGGTGCGCGCTATGAGGCCCTGGCCGCCGAGATCGATCGGGCCCTGCGCTTCATGAGCGCCTGCGACGTGGCCGACCGCAATCTGCAAACCGCCGAAATCTATGCCAGCCATGAGGCTTTGGTGCTCGACTACGAGCGGGCGATGCTGCGGTTGTCGGAGACCGACGGCGAGGGGCCCCGGCTGTTCGACCTGTCGGCGCACACCGTCTGGGTCGGCGAGCGGACCCGCCAGCTCGACGGCGCACACATCGCGTTCGCGGAGGTGATCGCCAACCCGATCGGCGTCAAGATGGGTCCGACGATGACCCCGGAACTGGCAATGGAATACGTGGAGCGACTCGACCCACACAACAAGCCGGGCCGGCTGACATTGGTGAGCAGGATGGGCAACAACAAGGTGCGTGATCTGCTCCCGGCCATCGTCGAAAAGGTTCAGGCCACCGGTCACCAGGTGATTTGGCAGTGTGACCCCATGCACGGCAACACCCACGAGTCGTCCAACGGGTACAAGACTCGGCATTTCGACCGGATCGTCGATGAGGTGCAGGGCTTTTTCGAGGTGCACCGCGCGCTGGGGACCCACCCGGGCGGTATCCACGTCGAGATCACCGGCGAGAACGTCACGGAATGCCTCGGTGGCGCACAGGACATCTCGGACCTGGACTTGGTGGGCCGCTACGAGACGGCGTGCGATCCGCGGCTGAACACCCAACAGTCGCTGGAGTTGGCATTCCTGGTCGCCGAAATGCTGCGTGACTGAACCCTTCACGGTGGGCACGCGTCAATGCGACGGCACGCCGATGTGGGCGTACATCTGCGCGCGCTCGGCGAGCCGCACGAACGGCTAGAGCAATCCGCTCAGATTGCTTCCGATGGTCCATGCCGCGGTCGCGACCAGTCCGGTGACCGCTAGCACGAGCGCCACCCAGATCAGCACCATGCGCCGGCCGTGCTGACGGGCCCACACGAATTCGGTTATCGGGATGCCGGCAAATTCTCCTGTGACAGGCTCGAATTCGTAGTTGTCGGGTTCGAGTTCGGGCTGCGCCGGGCGTGCCGGCTGGTGCCAGTCCCCGGGGCCGCGGGTCAACTGGCGGGTGGGATGACGAACCGGTGCTGGCCCCGGCGGGCCGGGTTGCCGCGTCGTCGCTCCATGTTGCCCGAGCCGGCTGTGGTGCGGCGCCGCTGAGCGGTGCTGTGCCGAGTTACGCGGTGCCGGCACCCGAAAGTTCGGCAGCGCAAGTTCTTCGGCGATCGCTTCCAGGTCGGCGTCCGTTTCGACCGCGTCGGCGTACCGGCCGGCCGGGTCGCGGGCGGTCGCGCGCGCCACGAACTCGTCGAACTGCGGGGGCACACCGTCGATGGCAACGCTGGGCGGAGGTACATCGGTATCCAGCCGTTGGTAGGCGATCGACAACGCCGAGTCGCCGGTGAACGGTGTGCGGCCGGTCAACAGCTCGTAGCAGAGGATGCCGGCGGAGTACACGTCGCTGCGGGGAGTGGCGGTGCCGTCGCGCACCTGCTCGGGCGACAGGTAGGCCGCGGTGCCCAAAATAACGCTGGTGGAGGTGATCTGAGCCGCCGCCACGGCACGCACCAAGCCGAAATCGGCGATCTTGACGTCGCCGTCATCGGAGATCAGCACATTTTCGGGCTTGACATCGCGATGCACCAGGCCGGCCCGGTGCGCGGCGGCCAGCCCGCCCAGCACCGGGCGAAGTACCGCTACCACGGCATGGGGTGGCATGGGACCGCGTTCGGCCAGCAGCTCGCGCAGGGTGCCGCCCTCGATGAGCTCCATCACCAAGAACGGGTGCCTGGCGTCCAGACCCTGGTCGTAGACGGCGACCAGGCCCGGATTCTTCAGCCGGGCCACGGTGCGGGCCTCGCGCTGGAAACGGGTCAGGAACTCGTCGTCGCCGGCGTAGCGGGAATCCATCACCTTGATGGCGACCGGGCGGTCGAGCCGGGTGTCGAGGCCGCGGTAGACCGTCGAGGTGCCGCCGCTGGCGATCTTGGATCCGACCAGGTAGCGGCCATCCAGCAAGGTGCCGTCCAATGGGTCCTCCGTCCCGGCTCCGGCCACGGGGCCATCGTAGGTGCGACGGTGTTGATCGGGCGGAAAGAACCTGGGCTCACTGCGCGTAGCAGGGCCTACACTTGCGCGGTGAGCAGTATTCCTGCCGGCGACGATGTTCTGGATCCCGACGAACCGACCTACGATCTGCCGCGGGTCGCCGAGTTGCTCGGCGTGCCGGTCACCAAGGTCCAGCAACAATTACGGGAAGGTCATTTGGTCGCAGTGCGACGCGACGGCTCCCCGGTCGTGCCGCAGGTGTTCTTCACCGATTCCGGCGAGGTGGTCAAGAGCCTGCCGGGGCTGTTGACAATCCTGCATGACGGCGGCTATCGCGATACCGAGATCGTGCGGTGGTTGTTCACCCGGGACCCCTCGCTGACGATCACTCGCGACGGCAGCCGGGAGGCCATCGGCAATGCCCGCCCGGTGGACGCCCTGCATGCCCACCAGGCTCGGGAAGTCGTGCGCCGGGCACAGGCAATGGCCTATTGAGCGGTGACCTGGGCCTCGTCCGCCCGCGGGCCCGGGGCGCGGCGCAGGCTGTACCAGGCAATCAGTGCGCAGGCGGTGGCCAGCCAAAAATGCAGCCAGGAGTACATGCCGTGCGAGCCATCGGGTTTGAAGATCACCATCACCCAGGTGGACAAGCCGGCGATGACCGCGACCGCCCGACGTGACTGGGCCAGCGGGGAAACCACCGCCAGCGGCCACGAGTAGTACCAGGGCAGGGCGGCCGGGACGAACAGCACCACGATCAGCATCGACCATGCGATGCCGGTCAGCGCGGCCCGATCGTCGCGCCGGAACCGCCACCACAACAGCGGCAGCGACACCGCGATGATCGCGATTCCGATGAACCGGGTGATCCGCAGCAGGGTGTAGAAGTCGAGCGAAAAGAAGTTGCTGCCCAGGGCGTGGATCAGGTTCGCGGCTCCGGTCGGCACGGTCAGCCAGTTGATGATCTTCACCGAACCGGCCAGTGCGGTCAGCCACCCGAGGCCGACACCGGCCACAGCGGACAATATCCCGAACACGACGGCGAAGACCAGCAGCGACATCGCCGTGGCGGCTGCGAATGCCCGGGCGGGGCGGTATCCGCGCCGGTCGCGCAGATGGCGCATCCACACCCACACCAGAAACGGCAACGAGAGTCCGGCGGTGGCTTTGACCGCGATCCCGACCGTGATCAGGGCCGTGCCCAGAACGTGGCGGCCGCCGAAGGTCAGCGCGATACCGGCGGCCATCAGGCCCACCATGAGCATCTCGTTGTGCACCCCGCCCATCAGGTGGATCAGCACCAGCGGGTTGAGAACACAGATCCACAGCGCGATTGCGGCGTCGGCGCCCAGGTGGCGGGCCAACCGGGGGGCGGCCCAGATCAGCAGCGCCAGTCCGGGCAGCATGCACAGCCGTAGCAGCATGGTGCCGGCCACCACGTTGTTACCGACGATCATGGTGACGAGCTTCGCCACCAGAATGAACGCCGGACCGTAGGGCGCGGTGGTGATCGTCCAGATCGGACTTACGTTGTCCAGCAGAATGTTCGGGTTGGCGACCGGACCAACGGCGTAGGGATCCAGGCCATCACGCAGCAAGGCTCCCTGGGCCAGATACGAATAGGTGTCTCGGCTGAAGACGGGCACCGACACCAGCAACGGCGCCAGCCAGAAGCCGGTGGTGGCCTTCATCATGAACTCGGTCGCTTCGCCGGCCAGCACCCGTCGACCCAGTCCCAGCCACGCGATCAACATGAGGCCCACGCCCGCCCACAACACAATCGACGAGAGCACCATGCCGTGGCCAAAGCGCATCCACGACATGTGAATCGACTCCAGCAGCGGGTCGTGCTGGCGGGTGCTGCCCGCTCCCAGCCCGCCCACGGTAATCAGCACCGAACCCAGCGCGCCCAACTTCGCCGGCCCGGATTCTTCAGCGGTGGCGAATGCCCACAGCCGTGAAAACCCTTCCCTGAGCGAAGAGCTCGGCCCTGGCGCGCCGGCGGCGGGGGTGTCGGTCGGGGTCGACGGAGTCTTCATGGGTCAGGTGGACCGGTTCGTGGCCACCCTGGCCAGTTCGGACAGCCCCGCTTTGGCCGCCGGGTTGATGGGTGCGGCAGCCAGCGTGTCCAGCGCTCGCCGGCTCAGCGCGCCGATACGCTGCTCGGTTGCGGCCAGGGCGCCGACCGACTCGATGACGTCGCGCAGTTCGTCCACTTGTGCGTCGGTCAGCTGCGCGCCGATCGAGCTACGCAACAGGTTGGCGGCCACCGGATCTGACTTGTCCGCCAATTCCACTGCCTCGGCCAGCAGCACGGTGCGCTTACCCGATCGCAGATCGTCACCGGACGGCTTGCCGGTCACCGCTGGGTCCCCGAACACGCCCAGTACGTCGTCGCGTAGCTGGAATGCGACTCCGAGGTCGGTGCCGAACCGGCTGAAGACGTCTTGAACGTCGGGTCTGTCCGCGGCGGCGGCCGCGCCCAGCTGCAACGGTCGCGACACGGTGTAGCAGGCGGTTTTGAACGTGTCGACGTTCATCGCCGACGCGATCGATTCGGCGGCGCTGGCCTCGGCGACGATGTCGAGGTATTGCCCACCGAGCACCTCGGTGCGGATTGCGGCCCAGAGGTGCTGGACACGGCGCCGAGCCTCGGGCGCCAGGCCCGCTCCGGAGACGATGTCGTCGGCCCAGGCCAGTGCGAGATCTCCGAGCAGGATGGCCGCCGATGTTCCGAACCGCTCCGACGAGCCGCGCCAGCGCCGGTCGCGGTGCAGCGCCGCGAAGCGGACGTGAACGGTCGGGCGGCCGCGGCGGGTGGCGGAGTCGTCGATCACATCGTCATGCACCAGTGCGCATGCATGCAGCAGCTCGAGTGCGGAGAACAACAGCAGCACTTCGGGATTGGGGTCTGCGGTGGCCACGGCGCGCCAGCCCCAGTAGGCGAAGGCGGGTCGCAACCGTTTCCCCCCGTTGAGCACGAAGTCTTCGAGGGCGGCGATCAGGACGCCGTAGTCGCCACCGATGTAGGACGTGTCGGCGCGGCGGTCGTGCAAGTACCGCCGGAGTTGGTCGGTGACGGCGCCGGTCAACTCGACGGTTGCCGCTGCTTCTGGGGCTTTTGGGCTCAGCGCGGCGTCCCTTTCTCCCTCGGCGTGGCTTTGCTGTGTTGCAGGCCCGACCAGTGTATTCGTCGTGGCACCGGGGACCGTTTCGGCATGACCGGGCCGGCCGCTTCGGGTGCGGGCATTCCGGTTGCTTCGACTGGCTCACTATTCCCCGGGCAAGCGGGCGGTACCCCCACGCCTATGCTGGCGGGAGTCTCTGGGCTCGGCGCGAAGTTGCGCGGGCAAAAGCCTCAGGTCACACCAGGGCAATAGTCGTCTGCTGGAGAGGAGCCGCGTGACCCTCAACACCATCGCGCTCGAGCTGGTGCCGCCGAACTGCGACGAAGGCCGGGAACGGGCACTCGAAGATGCCCGAAAAGTGGTGCGGTACTCGGCTGAATCCGGTCTGGACGGCCAGCTCCGGCACGTCATGATTCCCGGGATGATCGCCGAGGAGGACGACCGGCCCGTCGCGATGAAACCCAAGCTCGACGTGCTCGACTTCTGGTCGATCATCAAACCGGAATTGCCCGGCGTCAAGGGCTTGTGCACGCAGGTCACGGCGTTCATGGACGAGCCGGCGCTGCGCCGGCGGCTTACCGATCTGCGCGCGGCCGGAATGGAAGGCGTGGTTTTCGTCGGCGTGCCCCGCACGATGCAGGACGGCGAAGGCTCCGGTGTGGCACCGACCGACGCCCTGTCGATCTACCGCGAGCTGCTGGCCAACCGCGGCGTCATCCTGATCCCCACCCGCGACGCCGAACACGGCCGGTTCAGCTTCAAGTGCGACCAGGGCGCGACCTACGGCATGACCCAGTTGCTGTATTCCGACGCAATCGTCGGCTTCCTCACCGAGTTCGCCGAGCACACCGACCATCGACCCGAAATCCTGCTGTCGTTCGGCTTCGTCCCGAAGGTGGAGAACAGCATCGGCCTGATCAACTGGCTCATTCAGGACCCGGGCAATGCCGCAGTGGCCGATGAGCAGGAGTTCGTCAAAAGGCTGGCCGCCAGTGAACCGGCGCAGAAGCGTCAGCTCATGGTCGACCTGTACAAACGTGTCGTCGACGGCGTCGCCGATCTCGGCTTTCCGTTGAGCATCCATCTCGAGGCGACGTACGGCGTTTCCGCGCCCGCCTTCCAGACCTTCGCGGAGATGCTTGACTACTGGTCACCCGCCCAGCGGGTTTGACCTGCTCGGCGACGACGCAGTCCGAGACGGCCCGGGGCGGGGACATCGCCCGGTTGCGGGTGCGAGCCGGGCAATCTAACCGGGCGGGTGTTGGTCGCCGGGCGCGGTGAACCGCGGGGAACGATCCCGGTTGACCCAGGCCAGCAGTGCCACCACGCCGGCGGCCGCGAAGGACGCGATGCCCAGCCAGACGCCCGCTCCCGTGAAGGAACGGGTATTGGGATCGGTGTAGCGGGCCTGGGCGGTCATGGTGCTCACCACTCCGGGCTTGAGTTTCCACGACACCACCTCGGGCTCGACCCGGTCACCGTTGGTGGAGGTCACCACTCCGGGGAATGCGACCGTCAGCTCGACGTCGGCTTCGGGGTCGCTCAGCGCCGTCAGATCCGCCCGTCCCTCCAAGATGACCAGGTTGCCGTTTCGGCGCAGCGACAAATTCACCCCGGCGGCGTCGGAATTCATGTTGGCCAGCTGCGGCAACTCGGCGAACGTCAGATCGGAGAACACCGCCTGCGACCCCACGTAGCCGTCGCTGCCGTAGTTCGACACCGCCACTTTCTGGCTGAACGGCAAGTTGTCGCTGTCGAGCTGCGGGCCGTTGTCCTTGGGGTTCTTGGGTTTGGCTGCCGCGACGATCTCCCCGGACACCAGGTCATCGGGTGAGATGGTGATCGATGCCCGGACGCGCAGGCATCCGGTGGCCAGGGGCACCAGCATCAGCAGCATCGCGGCGGCCACCAGGCGACGGCGCCGAGCGGTGAAGCCTTGGGTTCGGGGCGGGGGAGAGCCGGCACGCACCAGGTCATCGTGCCAGATTCGGTGTGGCGCCCCGGCGAGTCGTCCGATGTGCGCACCGGGCGCGTCGCGGGTCCGCTAGAGGGGTAGTTCGCGGCCCAGGATCGCGAACGCCCGCGGGTCGCCGGCGAAGTGGTAGCCGCGGATGACGTCCGTGAAGCCCAGTCGCCGGTACAACCGCCAGGCCCGGTTGGGTTCGCCGTTGGTTTCGGGGGTGGAGAGCAGCACGTTGCGTTCGGCCCGACCGGCGAGCAGCCGGCGCGTCAGTGCCTCGCCGAGGCCGCGGCCCTGGGCACGGGGATGAATGTGCAACTCGGTCAACTCGAAGTAGCTGTGCATCAGCCGGGCGATCTCCTGCGAGGGCAGGCCGCCGCGTTGCAGCCCCAGGATGACCTGTTGCTGCCACCACTGCCCGGGTGCCCCGGGGTAGCCGTAGGCCACGCCGAGCAACGGCGCGTTGCTCAATTCCGCAGCCGACGGCGCCTGTGCGCCTGCGCCTTCGGCGGCCCGAGTTTCTACGACGCCCACGCCTTGCCATCCAGGACGCCGGACGTGGTCCAGCCACATCGCGGCGCGCTGGTTCTCCGTGCCCCGCGGGTATCGCATCGCGTCGACATACACCGCCAGGGCGTCGCCGAGACGGCGCTCCATGTCGTTCGGGAGCAGATCGATGAGGAATATCGCCAACTCGCGGTGTCCTCCTCATCCACTGATCGGCTCTCACACAGCCTTCGGCTTGATCTCGTCCGTTGGCCCAACGTCGCCACCGCCATTATCGGACCCTGGTGGGTCCGATCGACGAGCGGTCGCGGCGAACCGCGCCGGGCCGGCAAGCGGGTTGTAACGCAGGGCCGGTGCTCGACCCATTGGTGCCAGGATGCGGCCGGGATAGAATGCCGCTGAACCAGTGGTACGGCGCAGATTGACCTCGTATCATCTGATTTAGTTGCTCCCAAAGGGGCACCCGCGTGCTATCGATAGTTACGCGCCAACTGTCGGCAAGGAGGGACGAATGCCACTCTCCGATCATGAGCAGCGAATGCTCGATCAGATCGAGAGCGCTCTCTACGCCGAAGATCCAAAGTTCGCGTCGAGCGTTCGTGGCGGCGGGTTCCGCGCACCCACCGCGCGCCGGCGCCTGCAGGGCGCGGCATTGTTCGTCATCGGCCTGGCGATGCTGGTTTCCGGCGTGGCGTTCCACGCCACGTGGATCGGAACTCTGCCGATTCTCAGCATTTTCGGGTTCATCGTCATGTTCGGCGGGGTGGTGTTTGCCATCACCGGTCCACGGTTGTCCGGCCGGTCCGATAGCCCGGGATCGGCGGCCGGGCCGCTGCGGCAGCGCCGTAAGAAGAGTGGCGGAGGCTCGTTCACCAGCCGGATGGAGGATCGGTTCCGCCGCCGTTTCGACGGCTGACGCGATCCCGGACGGACGGGGTGGCCCCCTCGGGCTACCCCGTTTTGTGTTGGTGCCGAGCGTCGGACTCGCTCCAACGGGCGCCGGGTCGGCGCCATCGTCGCAGGTTCGGAGCGTTCGGTTGACTAGCGCGGACGTGTCGAGTCCGTTCTGAAGCCCAATTGAGTTCGAACCGAGGCCCGGGTCCAGGATTTGAGCCCCACTGGGCCCCACCCCTTTCCCCGCTGCGGCCAGTCTTCCCGATTTAGCCGTCTGAGGTGCGCTTTTCTGTCGCCCCGATCGGGCCGCCGGGCGGCCCGGGACGCGGTCGGATCACCCGGTGAACCTTGTTGGGTGGCAGATGGCGAGGGAAACTCCGCAACGACACACCTTTAATGGGGAGAAGTGGGGGATTGTGGGGTATGGTGGCTGAAGTGTTTGGGTGATCCCGAGTGGGAGGTGCGCTGGTGTTTCTCGGCACCTACACGCCCAGGCTTGACGACAAGGGGCGACTGACGTTGCCGGCCAAGTTCCGCGACGCACTGGCAGGGGGGTTGATGGTGACTAAAAGCCAAGACCACAGCCTCGCCGTCTACCCGCGCGCGGAATTCGAGCACCTGGCCCGCCGTGCCAGCAAGGCTTCGCGGAGCAATCCGGAAGCCAGAGCGTTCCTGCGCAACCTCGCCGCCGGCACCGACGAGCAGCATCCCGACGCCCAGGGACGCGTCACGTTGTCGGCCGACCACCGTCGTTACGCAAACCTTTCCAAGGACTGTGTGGTGATCGGAGCGGTCGACTACCTCGAAATCTGGGATGCGCGGGCCTGGCAGGACTACCAGCAGACCCACGAAGAGAACTTCTCCGCGGCCAGCGATGAAGCACTCGGCGACATTATCTGAGGCGCATGCCCGTGCAACGTGGCCTCTGCCCGAACCGACCCTGGCGTACTTCCCCAACGCCAGGTTCGTGCCTTCGGACAGGGTCCTCGATGCAAGGGCTTGTTCCGGCGGAGCCCCTCGAGCGATATCGGCTTTGCCCCTAGGGACCGACGGGTGCCGGCGGATGCGTGGAGGCGTTGCGGTGGCTGACAATTCCAGTTCAGGGTCGCACGACTTCGGGCATGTTCCCGTGCTGCTGCAGCGCTGCGTGGAACTGCTCACACCCGCACTTACCCGTCACCACTCGGACGGGTCGGGGGCGGTCCTCGTCGACGCGACCGTCGGCGCGGGTGGTCACGCGGAGCGGTTCTTGACCGAATTGCCGGGTCTGCGGCTGCTCGGGCTCGACCGAGATCCCGACGCCCTGGATATCGCCCGGGTTCGGCTGGCGCCATTCGCCGACCGCGTCACCCTGACGCACACGCGCTATGACGGCCTCGCCGCGGCACTGGCCGAATCCGGTTATGCGACAGGAGAGTCCGTCGACGGGATACTGTTCGACCTCGGCGTGTCGTCCATGCAGCTGGACCGCCCGGAGCGGGGTTTCGCGTATGCCCAGGACGCACCGCTGGACATGCGGATGGACCCCGCGTCACCACTGACCGCGGCCGACATCGTCAACAACTACGACGAGGCGGCTCTGGCGGACATCCTGCACCGCTATGGCGAGGAGCGGTTCGCCCGTCGCATCGCCGCGCGGATCGTCCGCCAGCGCGCCCAGACCCCGTTCACGTCGACCGCACAGTTGGTAACCCTGCTCTACCAAGCGATTCCGGCGCCGGCCCGGCGCACCGGCGGGCATCCGGCCAAGCGGACTTTCCAGGCGCTGCGGATCGCGGTGAACGACGAGCTGAACTCGCTGGGCACGGCACTTCCGTCGGCGCTGGACGCCCTCGCCGTCGGCGGACGCATCGTGGTGATGGCCTACCAATCGCTGGAAGACCGGGTCGTCAAACGCGTGTTCGCCGAAGCGATCACGTCGCGCACACCGGTGGATCTGCCGGTCGAGCTTCCCGGCCATGAGCCGAGATTCCGGTCGTTGACGCACGGGGCGCAACGCGCGGACACCGACGAGATCGAACGCAACCCCCGCAGCGCGGCAGTGCGACTGAGGGCGCTGCAACGGATCCGGCACGGGGCGGAATCACAGCAAGCTACTCCGAAAGGCGACTCATGAAGGCAAACCGCGAGACGCCGCACCGTCGCGGCGGCAGCGATCGTCGGGGTGGGCGCGAGGCCGCTGCCCGCAGAAGCAGGCGTGCTGCGGCCGATTCCCCGTCATCGCGCGGTAGCCGGCCGGGCCGGACCTCGGCACCTGCCCGGGAGGCCCGGGCACCCAAGTCCGGACCACAGACCAGCCCGATCACCCGGCCGGTTGAGCGACCGGGCCGGCCCAAGAGCGCGAGCCAGGCCAAGGCACGAGCCAAGGCGCGGAAAGCCAAAGCGCCCAAGGCCGTTCGCCCGCCCCTGACCGAACGTTTGGCCGCGCGCCTGGCATCGATTGACCTGCGGCCCCGGACACTGGCGAGCAAGGTTCCGTTTGTGGTGCTGGTCATCGGTGCGCTCGGCATGGGGCTCGGCCTCACGCTGTGGTTGTCCACCGCCTCCGCCGAACGCTCCTACCAGTTGAGTCATGCCCGCGAGCGGAACCGGCTACTACAGCAGCAGAAGGAGGCGCTGGAACGCGATGTGCGCGAAGCGGAGTCCGCGCCGGCGCTGGCGGAGGCGGCACGCAAGCAGGGCATGATCCCGACGAGGGATACCGCACACCTGGTGCAGGACCCGGCCGGGAACTGGGTGGTCGTCGGCACGCCGAAGCCGGCCGACGGTGTTCCGCCCCCGCCGCTGAACACCAAGCTTCCCGACGAAAGCCCGCCGCCGCCCCCGCAACCGCCGGCGGTGCCCCTGGAGGTTCCGGTACGGATACAACCGCCCCCCGGTGCGGCTGTGCCGCCCCACTCCGGACCCGAGGCGCTGTTGCGCGCTCCCGACGGCGCGTCCACGGTGGGCGGTCAGCACCTGACGCAGACCGTTCCGCCGCTGCCCGGCATGCCCGGCGGCCCGGCCACCGGACAGCTCCCCGGTACCATGCCGGCGCCGGGGTTGCCGGCGCCTCCGGGACCACCGTCCGCCCCGGTGCCCGCCGAAGTTCCGGTTCCGATTGCGGGACTGCCCGTCTCGCCTCCCGCCCAGGCGCCCGCGCCGCTCCCCGCCGAGGTGCCGGTTCCGGTGCCACCGGGGACGGCGCCCGCCGGCCCGCAGGCTGTGGCCCCCGCCGTCCCCGTCGCCCCGGGGCCCCCTCCGGCGCCGCAACCGGCTGACGGCGGACAGCCCGGCGCGCCCACCGTCGTGACCCCGGGCGTCCCCGAGTGAGCCGCGGCGACTCCAAAAGGCCGCGTCGGTCGCAGTCCACGCGACCGACGCGCGGTCGGAGCAGCGCACAGGAAACCAAGGGCGACCGGCAACCGAAGAAGCGGCAGAAGCCGCAGCAGGCGAGCGCAACCCGGGAACCGAAACGATTTCGGAAGTCCAAGGAAGCCAACAAAACCCGTACGGCGGAGCGGCCGGAGGCGGTAGCGGCCGGGCACTCGGCAACGCAGCGACGCACCCGGCAGATCATGCAAGCGGGAACCCGCGGCGCCTCGTTCGTCTTCCGGCATCGGGCCGGCAATGTGGTCATCTTGGTGTTGATGCTGGTGGCGGCGGCGCAGTTGTTCGCCCTGCAGGTGACCAGAGCCCCCACCCTGCGCGCCCAGGCGGCCGGGCAACTCAAGGTCACCGATGTCGAAAAAGCCGTGCGCGGCAGCATCATCGACCGCAACAAGGACCAACTCGCGTTCACCATCGAGTCGCGGGCGTTGACGTTTCAGCCGAAGCGGATTCGCAAGCAATTGGAGGAGGCCAAGAGGAAGAACTCGGATGCCCCCGACCCCCAGCAGCGACTGCGGGATATCGCCAACGAGGTCGCGGCGCGGCTGAGTAACAAGCCGGACTTCGCGACCGTGCTCAAGAAGGTGCAAAGCGACGAGAACTTCGTCTATCTGGCGCGCGCCGTCGACCCGGCGATCGCCGGCGTGATCTCCGACAAGTATCCCGAGGTGGGGTCCGAACGGCAGGATCTGCGCCAGTATCCGGGTGGATCGCTGGCGGCCAACGTCATCGGCGGCATCGCCTGGGACGGTCACGGGCTGCTCGGGTTGGAGGACGCCCTGGACGCCGTGTTGGCCGGGACCGACGGTTCGGTCACCTACGACCGCGGATCCGACGGTGTGGTCATTCCCGGCAGTTACCGTAACCGGCACCGGGCGGTCAACGGTTCGACCGTCCAGCTGACCATCGACGACGACATCCAGTTCTACGTACAGCAGCAGGTCCAGCAGGCCAAGAACGTATCTGGTGCGCACAATGTTTCGGCTGTCGTGCTCGACGCGAAGACCGGCGAAGTGCTGGCTATGGCCAACGACAACACGTTCGACCCGTCCCAGGACATCGGGCGTCAGGGCAACAAGCAGTTGGGCAACCCGGCGGTGTCGTCGCCGTTCGAACCGGGCTCGGTGAACAAGGTGATCACCGCCTCCTCCGTCATCGAGTACGGCCTGTCAAACCCCGATGAGGTGTTGCAGGTTCCCGGCTCGATCCAGATGGGCGGAGTTTCCATTCATGACGCCTGGGCGCACGGCGTGATGCCCTACACCACCACCGGCGTGTTCGGGAAGTCGTCCAACGTCGGCACCCTGATGCTGGCGCAGCGCGTCGGCCCGGAACGCTTTTACGACATGGTCCGCAAATTCGGCCTCGGTCAACGCACCAATGTGGGGCTGCCCGGGGAGAGCGCCGGGCTGGTGCCTCCCATCGACCAATGGTCGGGCAGCACCTTCTCGAACCTGCCAATCGGACAGGGCCTTTCGATGACACTGCTGCAGATGGCCGGGATGTACCAGACGATCGCCAACGACGGACTGCGGATGCCACCGCGCATCATCAAGGCCACCATCGCGCCCGACGGTACCCGGACCGAAGAACCGCGTCCGGAAGGAGTCCGCGTGGTGTCGCGACAGACCGCTCAGACCGTCCGCAACATGCTGCGTGCCGTCGTGCAACGCGACCCCATGGGATATCAGCAGGGCACCGGTCCCGCCGCCGGGGTGGCCGGCTACCAGATGGCCGGCAAGACCGGTACCGCGCAGCAGATCAACCCCGCCTGCGGCTGCTACTTCGACAACGTCTACTGGATCACGTTCGCCGGAATGGCCACCGCAGACAACCCCCGTTACGTTGTCGGCATCATGATGGACAACCCCGAACGCAACGCCGACGGTACGCCTGGCCACTCGGCGGCCCCGCTGTTCCACAGCATCGCCGGCTGGTTGATGCAGCGCGAGAACGTGCCGCTGTCGCCCGATCCGGGACCGCCGCTGACACTGCAGGCTACCTAGCGGCGAATCGCGCAGTGAGGGCGTCGACTGTGCACTGAAGGATTTGGGTGTGCGCTGAGGGCGGAAACCGCCGGCCGGTAGCACGCCACCAGCGCACCCTGAAAACCCTCAACGCACACTCGAATGACCAGACGACCCGCGCGAATGCGGGCGCGGCGGGAATGCCTCATGGCCGGGCGCGGCTAGGTAGGGTGTCATGGCCGATCATGAGGATCACGCAGCGTCGGAGGAGGTGTGACGGAAGTGGTGCCGCAGCCCATCGGTCCCGACTCGCGGCCCAGCGCCGGTGTGCGACTGCCCGCGCTGGCGGCTCAAGTCGGAGCCGTACTCGCGGACCGGGGTGCCGCGGTCCCCGACGTGGCTGTGACCGGCGTGACACTTCGTGCCCAGGATGTGGTGCCCGGTGACTTGTTCGCCGCGCTGCCCGGCTCGTCGACGCACGGCGCCCGCTATGCCGCCGACGCGATCGAACGCGGCGCCGCCGCCGTCCTCACCGACGCCGCCGGGCTCACCGAAATGGCTGAATCCGCGCACCCCCGAACCGGGATGGTGCCGACGCTGGTTCACCCGGCGCCGCGCAGCGTGCTCGGCGGTCTGGCCGCCACCGTGTACGGAAACCCCTCCGAACGGATCACGGTTATCGGGATCACCGGAACATCGGGCAAGACCACCACGACGTACATGGTCGAATCCGGCCTGCGCGCCGCCGGCCGGACGGCCGGGCTGATCGGCACCATCGGCATCCGCGTCGACGGGGCCGACGTTCCCAGTGCGCTGACCACCCCCGAGGCGCCCGCGTTGCAGGCGATGCTGGCGACGATGGCCGAGAAAGGCGTGGACACGGTCGTCATGGAGGTGTCCAGCCACGCGCTGGCACTGGGCCGGGTGGACGGCACTGGCTTCGCGGTAGCGGCGTTCACCAACCTGTCCCGCGACCACCTGGACTTCCACCCGAGCATGGCCGACTACTTCGAAGCCAAGGCGATGCTGTTCGACCCGGCTTCGCCGCTGCGGGCCCGCCGTGTCGTGGTGTGCCTCGACGACGACGCCGGTCGCGCCATGGCCGCCCGGGCCGGTGACGCGATCACCGTCAGCGCCACCGGCCAGCCCGCCGACTGGCGCGCCGTGGACGTGGCCACGATGGGCACCGGGGGACAGCAGTTCACCGTCATAGATCCCGCCGGGGTGCAACACCGCGTCGGCGTCCGGCTGCCGGGCCACTACAATGTCGCCAATTGTCTTGTGGCATTGGCGATCCTGGATGCGGTGGGGGTGTCTCCGGAGCAGGCGTCGCCGGGACTGCTGGACACTCGGGTGCCCGGGCGCATGGAAGAAGTCGACCGCGGCCAGGGTTTCCTTGCGCTGGTCGACTACGCCCATAAGCCCGGTGCGTTGCGGGCGGTGCTGACCGCCCTGGCGCGCCCGGGCCGCCGGGTGGCGGTGGTCTTCGGTGCCGGCGGCGAGCGCGACCCGGGCAAGCGAGCGCCGATGGGCGCGACCGCTGTCGAGCTGGCCGATCTGGTCGTCGTCACCGACGACAACCCGCGCGGCGAGGACCCCGCGGCTATCCGTCACGAGATCTTGGCCGGGGCGGCCGGAAGCGGCGGGCCGGCCGAGGTCGTCGAGATCGCCGACCGGCGGGCGGCGATCAGGCACGCGGTGGCCTGGGCGGGCCCCGGCGACGTGGTCCTCATCGCCGGCAAGGGCCACGAAACCGGGCAGCGCGCTGCCGGGCGGACCCGCCCGTTCGACGACCGCGTGGAGCTGGCCCGAGCGCTGGAGGACGCGGTGCGATGATCGACCTGACCGTCGCCCAGATCGCCGAGATCGTCGGTGGCACGCTGGCCGACATCTCGCCGGAGGCCGCCGCCCAGTTGCACGTCACCGGGAACGTCGAATTCGACTCACGTGTCGTCGGCCCCGGCGGGCTGTTTCTGGCACTGCCCGGGGCCCGCTCCGACGGGCACGACCATGCCGCCTCGGCCATAGCGGCCGGCGCGGCGGCCGTGCTGGCCGCGCGGCCGGTGGGAGTTCCCGCCATTGTGGTCGAGCCGGTAGCCCGCACCGCCGAGGGTGCGCTGGCCGGGGTGCTCGAGCACGACGCCGACGGGTCGGGCGCGGCGGTGCTGGCGGCGCTGGCCAAGCTGGCCAAAGCGGTGGCCGCCGAGCTGGTGGCGGGTGGGCTGACCATCATCGGGATCACCGGCTCGTCGGGAAAGACGTCAACCAAAGACCTGGTGGCCGCCGTGCTCGAACCGCTGGGTGAGGTGATCGCCCCGCCCGGGTCGTTCAACAACGAGTTGGGACACCCCTGGACTGTGTTGCGCGCGACCCATCGCACCGATTACCTGGTGCTAGAGATGTCGGCACGCCACCCCGGCAACATCGCCGCGCTGGCCGAGATCGCCCCGCCGGCCATCGGAGTGGTGCTCAACGTCGGCACCGCGCACCTGGGTGAGTTTGGCTCCCGTGAATCCATCGCCCGCACCAAAGCCGAGCTGCCACAAGCCGTTCCATCATCCGGGGCGGTCATCCTCAACGTCGATGACCCGGTGGTGGCGGCGATGGCGTACGTCACCACCGCCTGGGTGGTGCGGGTCAGCCGCAGTAGCCATACCGAGGCCGGGTCCAGCGACGTCTGGGCCGACAACGTGTCGCTGGACGAACTGGCCAGGCCGCGCTTCACCTTGCACGCCCTTGACAAGGCGGCCGAGGTGCGGCTCGGCGTGTACGGCGATCACCAAGTGACCAACGCGCTGTGCGCCGGCGCGGTCGCGCTGCAGTGTGGCGCCAGCGTCGAGCAGGTCGCGGCTGCACTGGCCAGGACGGGCCCGGTGTCGCGGCATCGGATGCAGGTGAGCACCCGCGCCGACGGGGTCACGGTGATCGACGACGCCTACAACGCCAATCCCGACTCGATGCGGGCCGGCCTGCAGGCGCTGGCCTGGATCGCCCATGACGGGAACGAGCAGAACCAGCGCCCGCGGCGCAGCTGGGCGGTGCTCGGTGAGATGGCAGAACTCGGCGATGATGCGATAGCCGAGCACGATCGCATCGGTCGGCTGGCGGTGCGCTTAGATGTGTCTCGACTCGTCGTCGTGGGAAGTGGGAGGTCGATGAGCGCCATGCACCACGGAGCGGTCATGGAGGGCTCGTGGGGCACCGAAGCGGTGAGCGTAGCCGACAGCGATGCCGCCCTGGCTCTGTTGCGGGCCGAGGTGAAACCCGGCGATGTGGTGCTGGTCAAGGCATCCAATGCGGCCGGGCTGGGTGCGCTGGCCGACGCCCTGGCCTCGGATATGCCGGGGGCCGGCGCTGCGGGCGGGACGCGCCCGTGAGACAAATCCTCGTCGCCGTAGCTGTCGCGCTGACGGTGTCCATCCTGTTGACCCCGGCGCTGATCCGGTTGTTCACCAAGCAGGGATTCGGCCATCACATTCGTGACGACGGCCCACCCAGCCACCACACGAAGCGCGGCACGCCGTCGATGGGCGGAGTGGCCATTCTGGCCGGCATCTGGGCGGGCTACCTGGGGACGCACCTGGCCGGGCTGGCGTTTCATGGTGAAGGGATCTCAGCGTCCGGTCTGCTGGTTTTGGGTCTGGCCACCGTGCTGGGCGGCGTCGGATTCGTCGACGATTTGATCAAGATCCGCCGGGCGCGCAACCTCGGGCTGAACAAGACGGCCAAGACGGTGGGACAAATCTCCGCCGCGGTGCTGTTCGGGGTGCTGGTGTTGCAGTTTCGCAATGCCAGCGGCCTGACGCCGGCCAGCGCGGACCTGTCGTACGTGCGTGAGATCGCCACTGTGACCCTGGCCCCGGCACTGTTCGTGCTGTTCTGCGTGGTCATCGTCAGCGCCTGGTCCAACGCGGTCAATTTCACCGACGGGCTGGACGGGCTGGCGGCCGGCAGCATGGCGATGGTCACCGCCGCCTATGTGTTGATCACCTTCTGGCAGTACCGCAACGCGTGCGTCACCGCGCCGGGCCTGGGTTGCTACAACGTGCGCGATCCGCTGGACCTGGCGCTGGTCGCTGCCGCCACCGCGGGTGCCTGCATCGGCTTTTTGTGGTGGAATGCCGCCCCGGCCAAGATCTTCATGGGCGACACCGGATCCCTGGCGCTGGGCGGCATCATCGCGGGTCTGTCGGTCACCAGCCGCACCGAGATCCTTGCCGTCGTGCTGGGTTCGCTGTTCGTCGCCGAGGTCAGTTCTGTCGTGCTGCAGATCCTGGCCTTTCGTACCACCGGCCGCCGGGTGTTCCGGATGGCGCCCTTCCACCACCACTTCGAATTGGCCGGCTGGGCCGAGACCACGGTGATCATCCGCTTCTGGCTGCTCACCGCGATCACCTGCGGTCTGGGCGTGGCCCTGTTCTACGGTGAGTGGCTGGCCACGATCGGTGCCTGATGAGCGGTCTTGACCCCTTGGTGCCGGGCGTGCCGGTGCTGGTGGCCGGTGGCGGAGTAACCGGCAAGGCGGTGCTGGCGACCCTGACCCGATTTGGTGCCGCGCCAACCCTGTGCGACGACGACCCGGCCACGCTGCGCAGCTTCGCCGGAAGAGGGGCCGCCGGTGGCGTGGCGACCTTGACCACGTCGGCGGCCGTGCAACGCATCTTCGACAACCCAGGCAGCTACGCTCTGGTGGTCACCAGTCCGGGCTTCTCGCCGGCCACGCCGCTGCTGGTCGCCGCGGCGACGGCTGGAGTGCCCATCTGGGGTGACGTGGAATTGGCCTGGCGGCTCGATGCCGCGGGCCGCTATGGACCGCCGCGCCGCTGGCTGGTCGTGACCGGCACCAACGGCAAGACGACCACGACGTCGATGCTGCACGCCATGCTGACCGCCGCGGGCCGGCGCAGCCTGTTGTGCGGCAACATCGGCAGCCCGGTGCTCGACGTGCTGGGGGAGCCCGCCGACCTGCTGGCCGTCGAGCTGTCCAGTTTCCAGCTGCACTGGGCGCCCTCGCTGCGGCCCGAGGCAGGCGTCGTCCTCAACATCGCCGAAGACCATCTGGATTGGCATACGACGATGGCCGAGTACTCCGCGGCAAAGGCCCGGGTGCTGGGCGGTCGCGTCGCGGTGGCCGGGCTGGACGACAGTCGGGCCGCGGCGTTGCTGGAGGCCTCGACGGCGCCGGTGCGGGTCGGCTTCCGGCTCGGCGAACCGGCCGCCGGCGAACTCGGCGTGCGCGATGGCCAGCTCATCGACCGCGCCTTCGCCGACGACCTGGCGCTTTTGCCGGTCGAATCGATACCGGTGCCGGGTCCCGTCGGGGTGCTCGACGCCCTGGCCGCGGCGGCCCTGGCGCGGTCCGTCGGTGTGCCTCCCGACGCGATAGCGGCCGCGATCGCGTCCTTTCGGGTGGGCCGGCATCGGGCCGAGGTGGTCGCCGTCGCCGATGGGATCACCTACGTCGACGATTCCAAGGCCACCAATCCGCACGCCGCCGAGGCGTCCGTGCTGGCCTATCCGCGGGTGGTCTGGGTGGCCGGCGGTTTGCTGAAGGGCGCATCGGTGGACGCCGAGGTCGCCCGGATCGCGTCCCGGCTGGTCGGGGTGGTGCTCATCGGCCGAGACCGCCAAGAGGTTGCAGAGGCGTTATCGCGACACGCGCCGGATGTCCCCGTCGTCCATGTTGTGACAGGCGAGGATGATGGTATGGATGCGACGCCTGTGGTTTTTGGTGCCAATGTGACAAAAGTGAAATCTTTGGGCGGGCACGTCGGCACTTCGGTCATGAAAGCTGCGGTGGCGGCGGCCCGCGACTTGGCAAAGCCCGGCGACACGGTGCTGCTGGCGCCGGCCGGCGCATCGTTCGACCAGTTCACCGGCTACGCCGACCGTGGTGACGCATTCGCGGCGGCCGTGCGTGCGGCGCTCCGGTAGGCGGGGGTGGGTAACCCGCTGACCCGGCTGCTGCGCCGGGGGAAGGACACCACAGGAACCGCCGCGACCGAACCGGGGGAGTCCGCGAAGCCCGGCTCGCCGGAAACCCCAACGTCGGCAAATGAGGCTCCCGCGGCCGCAAAGGCGGCCGAAGAACGCGGTCCGCGCAGCCGTTTCGGCGCCTGGCTGGGTCGGCCCATGACCTCGTTCCACCTGATCATCGCCGTGTCCGGGTTGCTGACCACGCTCGGTCTGATCATGGTGCTGTCGGCATCCGGCGTGCGGTCCTACGACGCCGACGGATCGGCCTGGGTGATTTTCGGCAAGCAGGTGTTGTGGACGATCATCGGCCTCATCGGTTGCTACGTTTCGTTGCGGATGCCGGTGCGGTTTCTCCGCCGCGTCGCCTTCACCGGTTACGTCGTCACCGTCATTTTGTTGGTGCTGGTGCTCGTTCCCGGGATCGGCAACCTGGCCAACGGCTCCCGTAAGTGGTTCGTGGTGGCGGGCTTCTCGATGCAGCCGTCCGAACTGGCGAAAATTGCCTTTGCCATCTGGGGCGCGCATCTGCTGGCCGCTCGCCGGATGGAGCGGGCATCGCTGCGCGACATGCTGATTCCGCTGGTGCCCGCCGCGGTCATCGCGCTGGCGCTGATCGTGGCCCAGCCCGACCTCGGGCAGACGGTGTCGCTGGGCATCATCCTGCTGGCTTTGTTGTGGTACGCCGGGCTGCCGCTGCGGGTTTTCGCCACCTCCCTGTTTGCGGTGTTCATGGCCGGTGCGATCCTGGCGATGTCCGCGGGTTACCGCTCGGAACGGGTGCGGTCCTGGATCAATCCCGAGAACGACCCGCAAGACACCGGCTACCAGGCCCGGCAGGCGAAGTTCGCGCTGGCCCACGGCGGTATCTTCGGGGACGGTCTGGGACAGGGCGTGGCCAAGTGGAACTATCTGCCCAACGCCCACAACGACTTCATCTTCGCGATCATCGGGGAGGAGCTCGGTTTCATCGGTGCGTTCGGGCTGCTGGTCCTTTTCGGGCTGTTCGCCTACACGGGGATGCGGATCGCGCGTCGGTCGGCCGACCCGTTCCTGAGGCTCTTGACCGCCACCACGACGATGTGGGTATTGGGTCAGGCGTTCGTCAACATCGGTTACGTGATCGGCATACTTCCAGTCACGGGCATTCAGCTGCCGCTCATCTCTGCGGGTGGAACATCAACCGCCGCAACGCTTTTCATGATCGGGATCATGGCCAGTGCGGCGCGGCACGAACCCGAGGCGGTGGCCGCGTTGCGAGCCGGCCGCGACGACAGGGTGAACCGGCTGCTGCGGCTGCCGCTGCCGGAGCCGTATGTGCCGACCCGGCTGGAGACATTCCGCGCCCGTAAGGGTGGTCGTCCGCAGCCGGCCAAAGGGACCGCCCCCCGAAAGGGGGGCCGGAAGGCCGCTACGCCGCCCGCGGGCAAGGCTTCCCGCAACCCTGATGCCCCGCTGCGGCCCGCTTTCTCCCGAACAGCCGCCCGCCCGGCGCGACAGTCAAGGCATCATGGATCTGGGCAGCGCTACGCGGGTCAGCGTCAGCCACGGCGCGTTCGTGCTCTGGAAGGTCAGCGTTACGGGTGAACGACACGGTCAACAAGCCGGCCGGCGGGCTGGGGGCTAGCCCCTCGCCCGCCGGTGCCGCATCGTCGG
>CAYNLB010000007.1:56383-62261 GCA_964397935.1 uncultured Mycobacterium sp. | reverse complement strand
CGCGACTGGTCGCCAGCGCGGTGCGCCGCGTGGCGCGTCGGGGCGGTTATGTCGAGGTGCGTCCGGAAGCCGAGCAGCGGTTCAACGATGAGCTTTCCGCTGACCTGGAGCGGACCATCTGGACGAAGTGCGACAGCTACTTCCGTTCGCCGACCGGCCGGATCGTCACGCAGTGGCCCTACACGGAGCTGGAGTACGCTCGCCGCACTTGGCGGCTAAGGCCACGAGACTGGGTGCACCGCACCCGCACCGCCCCCGCCAGCGGGCCGCGACTAGTCGAGGGCAAAGTCGATGACGCCGCGGATCAGCTTGCCCGCGACCAGATCGGCGTAGGCGTCATTGATCTGGTCGAGCCGGTAGCGCTTGGTGACCATTTCGTCGAGGAGTAGTTGCCCCGACTGGTACAGCGTGGCCAGCAGTGGGATGTCACTTTTAGGGTTGCAGGAACCAAACACTGTGCCGCGCAACGTCTTATTCATCAGGATGAAGTCTTGCAGGGCGAACGCGACCGCGTGCGTCGCCGGCGATGGCAGGCCGGTGAGTACGCAGGTGCCGCCCTTGCGGGTGAGGGTCAGCGCCGTCCCGACATCCGCCTCGCCGATCGCCGCGGGGGAGACAACGACCGCGTCCGCCATGACCCCGCGGGTCAGCTCACGCACAATGTCGACGGCCTCGGCCGCCGTCGTGGCGGTATGAGTCGCACCGAAGGTGAGTGCGGCGGTGCGCTTGTACTCGCTCACGTCCACTGCGACGATGTCGGCCGCCCCGCTGATGCGCGCGCCCTGAACGGCCGCGGTGCCGATCCCGCCTACGCCGATCACCACTGCCGTGTGCCCGCCGCGCACATCGGCGCGTCGGGCCGCCGAGCCGTAGCCGGTCGGAACCGCGCACGCCAGCAGCGCGGCGGGGACCAGCGGGATACTCGGATCGATCTTGACGAGCGAATTCGTAGCCACGACGGTGTGTTCGGCGAATGCCCCGATCTTTGACACGTGACCGAGGTTTCGGCCGTCGACGGTGTGGTGGCGAAACGTGCCGTCCGTCGGCATGCCGGGCGCCAAGGTTCCCGATCCCGTGTCACACAGGTACTCCATCCCCGAGGCGCACCACCGGCACTGCCCGCACACCGCGACGAAGGACGTCACCACGTGATCGCCGGGCGCGAATCGGGTGACGCCGTCTCCGACGTCGACCACGACACCGGAGCCCTCGTGCCCGCCGATCGTCGGCGACATGGCCGGTAATCCCAGGGCGCGGAGGGTTTCCGGCGGCGCGGCGAGCTTTCCCTGCCGGATATGTTCATCGGAGTGGCAGAGCCCGGTGGCGGCCAGCCGGATGAGGACCTCGCCGGCCTGCGGTGGATCGAGTTCGAACTCTTCGACGGTCCACGGACGGCCGTATTCGTAGAGGATGGCCGCACGGCTCCGCATCGAGTCTTGCCGCCTTTCTCTCGTGGGCAGCGCAATCCCAAAGATACTATCAAGCGGTTGATTAGATGCTCCGGCGTCGCCGGGTTCCGATCACGGCACGGAATCGCTTGGGCTGCAGAGACTCTCACGGGGCGGGCGGCAACGAGCGCGCTCGGCGGCAGTCGGCGATGGCCCTCCGCGGGTTTGGCGAAGGTCAGCCGTTAGCGGCGGCCACTCTGGCCCGCTCCGTCATCGAGGCGATCACGCCACCGTCGTTGAGGATGTCGGTGCCGGTGAGGTAGCCGGCTTTGTCACTGGCGCAGAAGGCGAGTAGCTCTGCCATCTCCTCCGGCTTGCCCCACCGCGGTACCGCGGCTTCGGTGACCATTGCTCCGGCCCCGGCTTGCTCCTCGAGCCTGCCCATCTCGGTGTCGATGGACCCCGGAGAGACGGAGACGATGCGTAGTCCGCGTGCGTTGAATCTCTCCGCTTGTGACTGGGTGTACCACCTCACGAAGCTCTTGCTCAAGGCGTAGGCGATGCCGGACCGCCCATCCTCGGGGAAGGCGTTGCAAGCAGTCATCATGGCATCCATGAAGGCGTCGGCGTCGTGAAGTGCCAGCGGAAATTGCCCGGTCGGAATCATCTCCGCGGGTAACATGTGGGCCGCCATCGATGCCACGTTGACGATCGCGGAGCCCTCGCCGGCTACCGCGTGGAACGCCTCATCGACGTTCACCGTGCCGAGCGCATTGGTCCGCATGATGTAGTCGGCGGGCCCCATGCTCGGGCTCACGCCCGCGGTGTGGATGACGGAGGCGATCGTCCCGAGGTTGTTTGCGGTGTCGAGCAGGTCTGCGACTGCATGCCGGTCGGTCACGTCACAGTTGACGATCGTGGGTGTCATCCCGAGATCGTTGAGGGCCGCAGCGGCGGTAGCCAGCCGGTCCTGCCTGACGTCGCAGAGGACCACGGTGTGGTCGCGGCCGACGATTTTGGCCGTGGCCAGACCCATGCCACCCGCACCGCCCGTGATCACCGACACTCGATGCATACCTGGACCGTATACGCAGAGTGGTTTCGGACCCGGGCGTGGGCCGGGTTCGTTCGCCGATTACATACTCGCGGGTGTGGGGTTCTCCGGCCCCAACTGGTGCGGGTGACCGCTGTGATGGACGGCCGTCCCGAAGACCGGCGCCCGGAGGGTGGCGGCCAGGTGGCGGCGATTGATGACCAGCCCGACGATGGCCACCGCCATGTAGACACCGCAGAGCAGCAGCCGCCCCCGGGTAGAGGCGATGGGGAACTGGACGGCGAACAGCACCAGCAGCATCCAGGCCGCAGCTCGGTGGAAACGCAATGACAGCAGCAGTGCCACACCCATCATGGTTTGGGCGGCGGTGAGCAGCACTTCCTCGACCTGGCGCGCGTCCAGCAGTAGGGCGAATCCGCCACCGCCAAGCAGGTGGGCGACCGGCAACGATCCGATCAGCAGCGTCCACTGGTTGACTTTGGCGGAGATCAGCATGGCGATGGCCGCGGTTCCCTTGCCCCGGGCGGCGAAGATCGTTGCGATGATGAACTCGGGGGCTTCGGAGGCCAACGGCGCGAGCCACTGCACCAGTAGGAACCGGTCGATGCCCAGTTCGGCGCCGGCGGCGATGAGGTTGTCGGCGAACGGTTTGGCGCATAGCACGATCACCGCGCCGGACGCGGCGAAGAGCGCGATGACGGCGACGCGCCGGCGACGATCGGGGAGTTCCCCGAGGGCGGCGGCCGTACCGATGAGATCTGGCTCCTCCACGTCGCCGTGTCCGATTTTGTAGAGGTAAAACCCGAACCAGGCCAGCAGCGTCAAGCCCAGCGCCAGATGAATTTGGCCACTTGCCGGCATTACGAATGCGACGACACCGGAGATCAACAAAAACCCCAGTTCGACGCGGTTGGCGGGCGCCAGCGCCACACCGGCGGGTTTGGTGGTGCGACCCCTGCGCGCCACCACAATGCTGACCAATACCACGACGGGCCAGCCCAGGCCCATCAGCAGCCGGTTGGATCCGGTCATGTTGGCGGCTGCGTATTGGGTGTAATCCGGATTGTGGCCCGAAGCGTACGCGTAGTAGAGGTCAACGGCGTATTCGGGCAGAACCGCGATCAGCGCGAGTAGGGCGATCGCAAGACCACCGGACACGTCGATCTGCGCGGCTTCGGCGGCCCACGCCAGCAGGAAGCTGGCCGCCACCACCGCGGCCCCGAATATCAGCAGGGCGGCAATCGGGTCCGGGTTCAGGCCGGCAACCCGTACCGCTATCGCCGGGGTAATGAATACCGCGGTGAGCAGTGCCGAACGGGCCAGGGTGCGACGCCGCGAGCGTGCCGCCGTCGAGACCCGGCCCGCGGGCCTGTCCATGGCGAGCATCGTCATCCTTCAAATCGCGGAGGCGTGGCGATCATCGGCGGCCACTTCGGCTGGCTTGCCGCGGTGAACCGGTTACCCAAGTTACCCCCGCGGTGCCCGGCCAGCAACTATTGCAGTCGAGCGTAGCTGCGGCGCCACGGACGCTATCTTTGCTGGACAGCCGCTCATAGGCGGGAAAGTTAGGACGCCCTAATCCTTAATTATGGCAAACCGTTTTGAGCGTTGAGGCGGCCCGCGACGTGTCCACCACGAAGCACCGCGCACAGCCAAGGTTCCAGCTAATCGTCCGGACCCATGGCCGCGGCTGCGGCTTGGGCGAAGAGCTCGACGGCCTGGCTGCGGGGCAGCGCCGCCAACATTTGCGCGGCGGCGCGCATGGTGTCGCCGACCATCACCGTGGGGCCATTGCCCAGGTTGTCGAACGCCTCCGCGATGACATCCGCGACGGCGGCCGCGCCCGCCGGCGCCTCGTCGGGTGAAGCTATCTGTCCGCGGCTGTATTCGAGTTGCCGCAACGCGGGTGTATCGGTCTTGCCCAGGATGAGGCCCAGGACATCGACGCCTTTGTCGTGCAGCTCGGCCCATAGCGCCTCGGCGAAAACCATGTCGAACGCCTTGGTGGCGCCGTAGGCGACCATGTTGGGGCCGCCGGCCAGCCCGGCGCCGGACCCGAAGATGACGATGCCGCCGCCGCCTCGCTGCACCATGGGCGCAGCGAAGTGGTGGCACAGCTGCATCGGCACCATGCAGTTGCGTTGCACCATCGCCTCGGCGGCCTCGATCGGATTGGCGAGGAACGGCTCGAAATTCGGGTCCGCGCCGGCGCAGTAGACGAGGAACCCGATCTGCAGGTCGCTGGTGGCCGCGGCGATGGCCGATGCCGCTCCCGGTGTCGCGAGATCGATTGCGACAGTGCGGGTGGACGCCGAGGTCTTCGACTCGATCTCGGCGGCGACCTGGTCCAGGACAATTTGTCGGCGGGCGAGCAACACGACATTGACGCCGCGTTCGGCGAGCCCCATGGCGAAGGCGGCACCCACACCGTCCGATGCCCCGGCGACAAGCGCCCATGGTCCGTACTTGGCGGCGAACGTCATCTAGGCGTTCCCGACCGTAGCAACGCGCACTGCGGTGAAGCGGCGGCGGGCGATGCGCCATCCGTCGGAGGTCCGGACGATCTCGTCATCGTAGAAACCGATCCCATTGGCGCCGGCGCCACCGGTTTGGTTGTCGCCGAACATGATCAGCGCATCGACGTAAGTGCGCGCCACGGCCTTGTCGCCGTCGACCGTGACGACCTGATTGGTCAAGCGGTGCAGCGTGTGCCCCGCCATCGCGTGTGCCTGTTCCATGAAGGCGGTCACCGCGTCGACACCGGTCCAGGCGCCGATATCGCCGTAGTCGAGTTCGCAGTCGTCGGTGAACACGGTGCGGAACAAGGACCAGTCCCGCCGGTCGATCCCGGTGGCATAGCGCACGAGCAGGTCGGAAATGGCTTGTCGGTCATCTGGTTCGGTCATGGGGACTCCCCGTTCGGATGGACCACGATACGCGGCGGACCGTCGGACCTACGGGCCAGTTCGAGTGCACCGGGGACCTCGTCGAGGCCAATGATCTCTCCGACGCTCGGCTGCGGGTCCAGCCGTCCCGACGTGATGGCCTCGAGGGTGCCGTACCAGTCCTGGGGATGTGGTCCGCCGCCGAACTGGATGGTGACGCCTTGGCGCGTGGCGGTGGTGATGTCGAGCGTGTCGCCCGTGTACCAGCCGCCCGCGCAATAGATACGCGTTCCCATGTCAGCGGATTCGACCAATGTCTGGATGAGCCCTGGCGCTCCCACACACTCGAATACGACAGCCGGACCGGGCAATCCGCGTTGGGCGCGAACCTCATTGAACGTGTCGAACGGCGACTTCTCGGCGGGATCGACCACAACGTGGGCGCCGAAGCGATCGCGGGCCAGCGCACGGCGATCGAGCTTGTAGTCCGCGACGATGATCGGTTCGAAGCCGCGGCTGGTCAAGGCGGCGACGGCCGAGAGGCCGATCGC
>CAYNLB010000007.1:47688-56283 GCA_964397935.1 uncultured Mycobacterium sp. | reverse complement strand
TGATCGGTTCGAAGCCGCGGCTGGTCAAGGCGGCGACGGCCGAGAGGCCGATCGCTCCCGCACCGATGACGATGGCGATCTCGCCCGGTTGCATCCGCGCCGACCTGACGTAGAACTCACCCACGGCGAATGCATCGGTCAGTGCGACAGCGTCGCTGGAGACGTCACCCGGGACTGCCTTGGCCGCCGTTTCCGAAACCACCAGCAGCTCAGCGAAACTACCCTGGGCTTCCGGATGCTGACCGATGATGCGCATGCCGCCGGCGCCACCGTCGACGAGGCGCACCGGCATGGCCGTCACACGCGCACCGATCGCGAACTGATCGGTACAGCCGAGCCCATGCCCGACGACCTCGCCCACGAACTCATGGCCGAGCACGATATCGCGGTCGCTGTCATACAGCGAGCGACCGGTCGGGTCGTCGACGGCAAGTTCCGGGTGGTCCATGAAGTGGACGTCTGAAGCGCAGATCGCGGTGCTCAGCGTGCGCAGCAACAGCTCTCCCGGTCCGGGCACGGGATCCGGCGTCTCGCGGACCTCCAGTCTGGCGTCCCGCAGCACCACAGCGCGCAAAACGTTAACTTTCTCGAATAATCGATATAGGATCTCGAATGTTCGTCTAACTGTAGAAACCCCGTCACAGAGGAGTCAAGCAATTCGCGGATCGACGTCAGCGCCGACGGCCCGGGTGCTCGACGTTGTCGAGCTCCTGGCGCGGTCCGGACATGTGCGGCTGCGGTTCTCCGACATCGTGCGCGAGCTGGACCTCACGCAGGCGACGGCGCACGCGATCCTGAAGACGTTGTGTGACCGGGGGTGGGCCAGCCGCGATCCGATCGCGAAGACTTTCGCCCTTGGTCCCGCGCTCGCCGTGGTGGCCGCACGCACGGACACTGCTCGGCCGCTCGCGCATGCCGCCCGTTCCGCGGCGCTGCGGCTGTCGCTCGAGGTCGGCTACGCCTGCTCGGTGGTTGAGCGATTCGGTGATTCTTTGGTGGTCACCGCCTTTGAGGGTGAACCCGCCACGCAGCCGTCGGGGATACCCGGCGATCGCATCCCCTATGCTCCGCCGTTCGGCGTCGCATTCGCCGCCTGGGACAACGAGCCCGAGCAACGCGCGTGGATCCGGCGCGGCGCCGGCGACAATCCCGATCGCACGCGTCGCCTGGAACGGGTATTGGAACACACGCGCGAGCGCGGGTTCGACGTCGACTGGACAACACCCGCGCTGGCGCAGGCCGTCCAGTTGGTAACCACCCTGGACAGCAACGAAATGCCAACTCCGGTGCGCCACATCCTGGACCAGTTGCTTGCCGAATTCACCACCATCGGGTTCCTGTCCGACGACAACCCCGGTCGCCGGAAGCAGCCCGTGGTAACCATTTCCGCCCCCGTTTTCGATCAGCACCACCACGTTGCCCTGATGGTTGCCGTGCACCCGCTGTGCCCGCTCGGCGCCCGGCAGGTCCGTGTCATCGGAAAACATCTCACCGACGAGACGACGGCCATCAGCGAACCTCGCCTGCAACCCGAGGTCGTCGACCACGCCGTCTAGCGCTTTCCGCCGACGGTGAGCGCATCTAGGCTCGGCATAGCCCTGCCTGGACGGTGAAGAGTCATGGCGCATCCCGCCTGCGCGCGCCGCCTTGCGCCGTTTGCCGACCGGACTGAATGATCTGGGGCCATGCACCAAGATCACGGCGGCAACCGGTGGGAGTTGGTCACCTGCGGGCTGCACGGACACGTCACGTATGCACCCGATGACGACGCGCTCGCCGACCGGCTGAGCGGTAGCACCGGGCTGGGGCAGGTGTGGCGCTGCCTGCGCTGCGGAGAGTTCGTCCTTGGCGAGCCGGACCGACAAGGCCGCGCCGACGGCGCACCGATGATCATGCGCGGCAAGGCTTTGCGACAAGCCATCATCATCCGCATGCTCGGGGTGGAGCGCCTGCTGCGGGCGCTGCTGATCGGGCTGGCTGCGTATGCGGTATGGAAGTTCCGCGGGTCGCGCGGATCCATCCAGGCCACGCTGGACCGGGACCTGCCCCTGTTGCGCGCCAGTGGCTTCCAGGTCGACCAGATGACCGCGGTACACGAGCTGGAAAAGGCGCTGGCCGCCAAGCCGTCCACGCTGACCCTGCTCACGGTGGCGCTGGCCGCCTACGCGCTGGTCGAAGCCGTCGAGGGCGTCGGGTTGTGGTTGCTGAAGCGCTGGGGTGAGTACTTTGCGGTGGTGGCTACCTCGGTGTTCCTGCCCTTGGAGATTTCGGAGTTGGTCAAGGGCATCACGATGACTCGGGTGGTGACGTTCAGTATCAATGTGGCCGCCGTGACCTATTTGCTGGTCTCCAAACGGCTGTTCGGCCTACGCGGTGGCCGCAAAGCCTACGAGCAGGAGCGACACGGCGAGCAGCTCCTCGACGTCGAACGGGCCGCTACCAGGACGTGACCCGCTCCGCGCGCCGAAAGTGCCACTGGTGAAACGCTTTGGCTTCGTGGTGGGATCGTGGGTATGACCGAGAACACGCGCATCGTGACCTGCCCCCAGTGCGGTCGAAAGAACCGTGTGCCCGCCGCTGCCGCCGGCAAACCGCGCTGCGCACAGTGCCACCAATGGCTTCCGTGGATTGTCGACGCCAGCGACGACACCTTCGCGCAAACGGCCGAGAACTCTTCGGTGCCGGTACTCGTCGACTTGTGGGCGACCTGGTGCGGTCCGTGCCGGATGGTCAGCCCCGCACTGGAACAACTGGCCCAGGAGCGGGCGGGCCGGCTGAAATTGGTCAAGGTCGATGTTGACGTGGCCCCCATGCTGTCGCAGCGGTTCGCGGTTCGCGCGGTCCCGACTTTGCTGCTCTTGCAAGAGGGTCAAGTACTCGGCCGGCAATCCGGTGCCGCACCGCTCGCCACGCTGCGGGCGTGGGTGGACGACACGCTGAAGAACGTTGATGCGCGGCGCTGAATCTCTCAACCCGGCCTTTGCCTGGGGTGAATGAAAATCCCTTCGGCTTCCACCGTGACACCGTCCGCATCGGCAAGGTGGCCGACCGCGAACATCTTGACCCCCTCGGTGCGCTCGACGTGAGCCTCCGCGCGCAGCGGCTGTCCCAGTGGTGTCGGGCGCCGGTAGCGCAGGGTGAGGGTGCCGGTGTATGCGGGTCTGCCCGGACGGTGAGTCGTGGCGCCGAGCACGTGATCGAGCACCAGGGCGCATACACCGCCGTGCACATTGCCCGGGGGGCCTTCGTAGGCCGCACCGAGAACGAAATCCGACCACACCAGGCCGTTGGGTTCGTGATGTATGACCAGCGGCGGCGCCACCGGGTTGCGCAGGCCGACCACCGCGTTGCCCCACGCAATGGTCTGGCCGTCCGGCAGCTGCCGCACGCCCACCGGCCCCGGATGTAGCATTTCGCTCAACTCGTCTGCGGCACTGTCGATCCTGGCCTTCGCCGCTGCCACGGCCGCGGGCCCGGCTTCGGTGCGAATGCTGAGGTCGATGAGTCGGCGGATTGATTCGGCCAGCGGCACGTAAACCGACTCGCACCGGCTGAAATCGATGCAGGGCGTTTGGTCATGCATGCCCGCAACCTAACAGTGCGTCCATAGGTGGCAGCACCGCCCGTCGAAACGACTGCCGCACCGGGCATACTGCGCCTGGTAGAAATGGAGAATTCAATGGGCACCTATGCGATCACCGGATCAGCGTCCGGGATGGGCCGCGAAACCGCGCAGCGGCTTCGGGACGAGGGACACATCGTGGTCGGCGTCGACATCAAGGATGCCGATGTCCTCGCAGACCTGTCGACGGCGCAAGGACGCAAGGAAGCTGCGGACGGTGTGCTGGCGGCTTCGGGCGGCAAGCTGAACGGTGCCGTGCTGGCTGCCGGTCTGGGGCCCGGCCCCGGCCGGGACCGTCCGCGGCAGATCGCTCAGGTCAACTACCTCGGGGTCGTTGAGCTGCTTGGCGCCTGGCGACCGGCACTGGCGGCGGCTGAACGCGCCAAAGTCGTCGTCGTCGCCAGCAACTCCGCCACGACAGTGCCCGCGGTACCTGGCCGGGCCGTGAAAGCGTTGCTCGCGCATGACGCCGACAAGGCGTTGCGATCGGTGCGATTGTTTGGTCCAGGCGCGCCGACGATGATGTATGCGGCATCGAAAATTGCTGTCAGCCGTTGGGTGCGGCGCCACGCAGTGTTGCCCGAATGGGCGGGGTCGGGGGTGCGCCTGAACGCTCTCGCGCCGGGCGCGGTCATGACTCCGTTACTGCAAGAGCAGTTGGCGACGCCCAGGCAGGCGAAAGCGGTCCGGTCGTTCCCGGTTCCTCTCGGCGGCTTCGGTGAGGCCCGGCACATGGCCGACTGGATGTGTTTCATGCTGTCGGACTCCGCGGACTTCCTGTGCGGCAGCATACTTTTTGTCGACGGCGGCTCGGACGCCTATTTCCGCGCCGACGACTGGCCCAAGGCGGTCCCGGCGCATCGGATGCTGGGCTATCTGCGGCGGTTCAGAAGTCGGCGGCCGGGAACGGAGTTGTGACGCACCATTCCAGATGGCATGGCTGTGCGTTACGCCACAACCCGGCTTTTCGTGACGTTTACCCCGGCGCGGCGCGCGCGTAAAGCAGCCCCGGTGGAATCCAATCGAGTCGGCGCATTGTCCGAAAAACCTAAGGAACCGAACCATGTCCACACTGAACTCCTGGATCAGCCAGACCCCTGCCGGCCGTGACGTGGTGGCTCCGATCAAGGCGCGCGCCTGCGGCGCGTTGCAGGCGGTGCTGAGGAGCACCCCACGGCAAGCCGGCACCAATCCGCGTCTTATGCCCAGGGGCGCCGAGCGCTGCTGATGGCGCCGGCCGCTGACGACACCCACCATGTCGAGGGCGGCGCTGTCCAGGCCGGGTCGAGGCCTTCATGTGCGGTGAGCGGCACCGCATGAAAGGGCCTGCCCGAAGGCAGATCCCCGTCTTCTGACGGTGGGTCAAGCAGGCCCTGCGGAGGCCTCGCCCAAAAATGGGCTTGCTGCACTTCGGGCAGACCACCGGGTTACCCCGGCATTGACATGATCGCAGCCCACCCGGCGGTGGTGCGACGGCCGAAGGTCCTCACCGCATCGGCCCAAAGTCACATTCAGATCGACGGAATGCGCACAGGTGACGTGTTTGGATAGTGGTATGTCCGACAGCGACCTCGAACGTGTGGTGAGCGCCACCCGCATGATCTCTGCCAGTGCGGAGAGGATTTTCGAACTGATCGCCGATCCATCCCGCCAGCCGCGCTGGGATGGCAATGACAATTTGGCCTCGGCCGCTGCGGGGCAGCGCGTCCGCCGGGTCGGCGACGTGTTCAAGACGACGCTGACCAATGGTGCGGTGCGGGAAAACCACGTCGTGGAGTTCATCGAGGGTAGCCAGATCGCCTGGTGTCCGGCGGAACCTAGACGGCAACCCCCCGGGCATCTCTGGCGATGGGAGCTGAGCCAGATCAACCCCACGCTCACCAGCGTGACGCACATCTACGATTGGACAGCGCTGACCGACAGCACCCGGTTGGCCAGGGCTCGTTCGACCACGGCCGACATGTTGCGCGCGTCGATAGACCGGCTTGCCGTCCTGGCGCAAAGCCTCGACTCCGGCTAGCCCGCCATAACGGAAGATCTCGGAGTCAGCCTTTCTTGCCGCGCACCCACTGGAAGGTGCCGAAGGTCTTGACCCGAACGCTCGCGAATCCATTGCCTTCGAGGATGTCGCCGATTTCGTCGTCACCGAACACGTGCGCCCCCACGTTCGGCAGCATTTGTGCAAGCCGGGCAAGACGCCCGGCGGTCGGGACCATGACGGCCAGCCTTGCGCCCGGCCGCAACACCCGCGCCATCTCGGCAAGAGCCGCTGTCGGGTCCGGGACCAGTTGCAGCACCGCCATTGAGGTCGCCGCGTCGAAGGTGTTGTCACGGAAGGGGAGTCGCTGTGCATCGGCCTTTATGAAGCCGACCTGGGGCCCTGCCTCATTACGGACGGCGCGCTGCAGCATGGCCTCGGAGATATCGACGCCCAGGGCGAGTCCGTCCGGTCCGGCGGTACGTGCCAGTGATGCGGTGATGTTGCCCGGGCCCGAGCCGACGTCCAGGGCGATGCCGCCGGGCGGGATGTTCAACCAACCGATGGGCAGTTGCCATGCGCTGACCAGCCGGCGCGAGAAGGCCTGGGCGTTGTCATAGAGCATCGACCCGATCGGCGATGCCCACACTGCCTGGATCGGGCCGGTGTTTTTCGGAACAAGGTCGGCCGATCCTGTTCCGAGCAGATCGAGATAGCCCTTGCTCACGTCGGGATCGGCCGGCGGATCAGCGAGGAGACCCATCGCTCGCTGCAACGCGGGAGGCAGCGAGACGTGCACGTCGGTCATGTGTACTCCTTCAACCAAATACCAAGCTGTGCGCCACAAATCGAATGGAACGGCGGTCCCTGAACAGGCTAGCCCACCCGTGCGCCGAGGTGTCAGGTGTTGTGGGATTGGTTACCGCGTAACGACGGCGCGCTCGCGTAGCAGCGCATACAGCCGCCACTGGCCGGGCACCCCTTTGAGCGCGGTCTCGCCGCGGTCGCCGAACCTGTGCCGGGATCCGGTGACGATGTCGCGCACCGTCGACGACACCAGCACTTCGCTGGGGCCGGCCAGTGCAGCCACGCGCGCGCCGATGTGCACGGCCATGCCGGCGACGTCATCTTTCAAGGTGCCGCGCACCTCGACTTCGCCTGCGTGGATGCCGACCCGCACCTCGATACCCAGAACATGGACCGCGTCGACGATGGCGTCGGCGCACGCGATCGCGGCGCTGGGACTGGTGAAGGTCGCGACGAATCCATCTCCGGCCGTGTTGACTTCACGCCCGGCAAACCGCTGCAGTTCATGACGCACGATGGTGTCGTGGTTGTCCAGCAGGTCGCGCCACCGGTTGTCGCCAAGCAGGGCGGCGCGCTCAGTGGAGCTGACGATATCGGTGAACACGATCGTAGTGAGCAGCCGCTCGGCGTCGGAGCCGCCGCGCACGCCGGTGATGAACTCTTCGATCTCGTCGAGCATTGGAGCGGTATCGCCCACCCAGTACAAAGTGTCTTCGCCCGGCAACTCCACGAGGCGGGCTCCGGCGATGTGCTCGGCGAGGTAATGAGCGTGCCCGACGGGGCTGAAACTCGAGTTGTCGCGATGCAGGATCAGGGTGGGCAGGGTGATGTGTTCGAGCCGGTCGCGCACATCACCCTCCCTGATCTTCTTGATGAAGGCGCGCGCCATGCTCGGCGACGCGGCTCGGTTGCCGGCCATGTCCCACCACGACCGGAATGCGTCGTCGGCCGCCACGGACGGAGCGATGATGCCGAGGATGTCGAAGCCCTGCTCGACGGCGTCGGGCTCGACGCCGACCGTCGTGTATGGATCGGCGGCGCCCACCTCGGCACCCATCGGGTAGTCCGGAGCGTGCAGCGTCCGCGCCGCGCCGTTGACGATCACCAGGCTCTTCACCCGCTCGGGGTGATCGGCCGCCAGGACGAGTCCGGCCAGCGAAGTGAAACTGGGCGCCAAGATGGTTGCCCGTTCGCACCCGGCCGCGTTCATGACCGCAATCGCGTCCTGGGCCCAGGATTCCGGTCCGATCATGTCCGGCGCCGGGACCCGTGAAGACAGGCCGATCCCGCGCTGGTCGAACCGGATCACCCGGCAGAACGACGCCAGGCGCCGATGGAAGCGGTACATCGACGGCTCGAGATCGACGCAGTCGATCGGGATCAATGGCCCTGGCAGCACGAGCAGGTCGATCGGCCCATCGCCGAAGACCTGATAGGCGATGTCGATCTCACCGCAACTGGCGTACCGGGTCCGCGGAACCGACATCACGGTTCAAGGCTAGTTCAGGACGGCAACAATTCCACGCCTACCGGGGGCCTAGGAGCGGCGGATGATCGGAACCAGATAGCGCGCGGCGTACTCGCGGACGGCGGCCGGATCCGACGTGTCGAGCCGGTCAGTGGGAAAGACGATGATGCCGAGGGCGACGCGTAACAGGATATCCGCGATGTCGTCCAGGTCTGGCTCGGGAATTTCAGCCCCGCAACGCCGGAGCGTGCGGGCGATCCCGTCGGCGAACTGACGAATCGGGAAGACGTGCGACCGGGAGAACATGCCGAACAGTTCGGGCTCGCTTTCGACGATGCGCGAATACAGCGGTGAGTCTTGCACCAGACGAACCCCGAGCGCGAATGCCTCGATGACGGCCTGGTGCGGATCGCAGCCCGTCGTGGATTGGTCGAGCGTGGTGAAGAAGAGCTCGGCCTCGCGCCGTACCACGTGCCCGAAGAGGTCGTCTTTGGAGGGGAACCGCCGGTAAATGGTGCTACGGCTGACGCCGGCGCGCGCGGCGATATCTTCGATGTTCGCGCGCCGCACGCCGTAGGTTTCGAAGACGGTTCGCGCGGTGTCCAGAATGATGCGGTCGAGATCGGTTACCGACTCGGCGGTGGCGGGGCCGGGCTCGGACCGCGTGATCAGCGGCATCGTGTCCACTCCTCGGCGGGATCGCGTTGGCACGTATTGCAG
>CAYNLB010000007.1:17039-47588 GCA_964397935.1 uncultured Mycobacterium sp. | reverse complement strand
AACAAAGATACTATTTTGTGTCATTGCTTCACAAGTTCCGGCGCGTGCCGATACGCGTGCCGTAAGGAGGTGGGCATGACGGCCCAGGACGAGCAGTCGGCCGGCTCCCGTTTCGACAGCGGTGTTCGCGAGGCGGTGCCGATGCCGCTCGGTGACGGTCCGCCCGGCGCCTCGCCCCGGCTGGGCCCCGACTCGTTGATATGGAAGTACTACGGAGACAACCGCATTCAGTTCTTCGGGTTCCAGCGCACTGCCGGTGTCGAGAACTGCATCGAACAACTCGGCCAAGGCGTACTGGATCACTCCGTGGTCTTCAGCGACACGTTGGGTCGGGCCAAGCGGACGGCCCCGCCCCTGATGAAAACCGTCTATGCCGACGAACCGCACGAGTGGGGCCGGAAAGTGCGGGACTTCCACAGCACAATCAAAGGCACCATCAGCGACGGCTCGAGGTATCACGCGCTGAATCCGGAGTTGTTCTACTGGGCGCACGCCACCTTCGTCGATCAGGTCATCTACAACACCGACATGTTCATCCGCCGGCTGTCGCGTGCGGAAAAGGAGCGGATCTTCAACGAGGGCAAGGTTTGGTACAGCCTGTACGGCGTCAGCGACCGCGGCCAACCGCAGACCTACGATGACTTCGTCGCCTATTGGGACGAGATGCTCGACCGGTTCGTCCCACACAAGACGGTCCTGTACGGAACGGGCTACCTAAGGAAGGGAATACCGGGGCCGCGCTGGATTCCCAAGCCGGTATGGACGGTTTTGTCTGCGCCGCTCAACGCATACACCCGCCTGGTTCTGGTCGGCACGCTGCCCCCGCAGATGCGCGCGGTGTGCCAGCTGCAGTGGGACATGAAGAAGGAGAAGCGATTCCAGCGGTTCGCCGCAGCCATGCGGGCGCTCAATCCAGTCATCAATCGGCTACCCCTGTGGCTCATCTACACCCCTTGGGCGGCCAAGGCGTGGAACCGCGTGGGCGTCGACCCACGCGGGCGGCACAACCACCCCCCGACGGCAGCCTGAACTTTGCGTGCACACAATCGGAATTCCCTGTGAAATACCGCGATAGCGCGGCCCACAACCGGCACTGACGGAGTGCGGTACTTGGCGAGCGGGCTCGCGATGGGACAGGATCGGGGGCATGGCCGATATCGATTTCTCGTTGTTGGACGTTCCGAGATCGGTACCGGTCGAGGACCCCGACGCCTATTTGCGCGCTGCGATCACCTGGCACTTCGGTGAGGACACCGGTTCTCCGTTCTGGCTGCGTACCGCACGGACCTTGAACTTCAACCCCATGAAGGAGGTCAACACTTTTGCCGATCTTCGTCTTTTTCCCAACCTGGTCAACGACCTGCGCAGCGTGCCGGTTGAGGATCTCATTCCACGCGGCTACGGCTCCCGGGGATCCCAGCCACCGCTGCCCCAGATATTCGAATCCGGCGGCACCACCGGTGCTCCGAAAAGGACTGTGCAGTTGCCGGATTGGATTGCGCAGGTTGTGCAGTGGCAAACCGAGGACTTCGCCACCGGCGGCTTTGTACGCGATCGGGGCTTCCTGTGCCTGATGCCGAGCGGCCCGCACGGTGTCGGCTACTTCTCCCGGTTGGTTTCCGAACGGCTCGGCGCGGTCTTTCATGCCATCGACATCGATCCCCGCTGGGTCAAAAAGATCGCCTTTGGCACCGCGGCCCACGAAGCGGCCTCCGCGGTGGCCGCCTATGTCGACCACGTCATCGAGCAGGCGGTGTTTGTTCTCCAGACGCAGAACGTTGCCAACTTGCACACCACTCCGCCACTCATCGAGGCCATCGCCCGGCAGGACCGCGTGGTCGACCTGGTGAACGACAAGATCCGCTACCTGTTGCTCAGCGGTGCTCATGTGGACGCCGACACGCTTGACCTGCTTCGCGAGATCTTTCCGGCGACAACGATCACCATGGCGTTCGGCAGCACGATGGTGCTATCCCAAGCGGCGACCCGAATCACCGACGGCGACTTCGTCTTCGACCCGCGCACGCCATACGTGGTGTTCTGGGTGGTCGATCCGGAGACCGGGCAACGGGTGCCGTACGGTCAGCGGGGTCAGGTGGTGATGAACCACATCAGCAAGGGGATGTTCATACCCAACAACCTCGAGCGCGATCTGGCGATCCGGATGCCCGGGCCGGCAGGGCAACTCGGCGACTCGGTCAGTCAGGTCCATCCGGTGACCACCTTCGAAGGCGAGGCCGTCGTCGAAGGTGTGTACTGAGCATGGTGGGCGGGAAAACCAGCATCCCGGCCGAGCCGGCGTTCGTCGATGCGCTCGGCGTAAGCGGCGAATACCGGACTCGCAACCGCGAAGTCATCAGAACCACCGCCGGTGCCGCGGTCGCCGAGCTGAGTATGGTTCCGCCGCTCTATGTTTCGCGCACCCTCGGGGCGCAACGCAAGGTGATGCCGCTGCCGGTCATGCAGCGCGAGGCGGCGCTGTCGGCTGCGGCCGACATCTTTGCCAACGGCGTTGTCGCCGGTTTGGACTTCGCGGCCTACGTCGGGCTGACCAGCCGGATTGCCGGGCTGCCGATCGCGGTGACCCGTGCCGGGGCGCGCAGCGTCGCCGAGGCTGTTGGCTGTGCGTTCGATGCGGTGCGGCCGGCTCGGCCCGTGGGTGCGGCGCTGGACTGGCGGGCGGACCGCGCCCGTACGGGCAGTGCGGTCTGGGCACGGCGCGGGGAGGTGTTTGCCGTGCACGCCGCGGGAAACGGCCCGGGTGTGCACGGCCTGTGGCCCCAGGCGCTGGCGCTGGGCTACCGGGTCGCGGTGCGTCCGTCGCGCCGTGAGCCGCTGACGGCACATCGGCTGGTGTATGCCCTGCGGGAAGCGGGTTTTCGCACCGAAGACGTCGTTTATCTGCCCACCGACCATGCCGGCGCCGACGAGATCATCCGGTCGGCCGACCTGGCCATGGTGTACGGGGGTCAGGACGTTGTCGACAAGTACGCCACCGATCCGACGGTGATCGTCAACGGCCCGGGACGCGCCAAGATCCTGATCACAGCCGACCGGGATTGGCGCGAGTACATCGACGTCATCGTCGACTCGATCGCCAACCTCGGCGGGATGGCGTGCGTCAACACCACCGCGGTGCTCCATGAGGGCGATGCCGGCGCATTGGCCCGGGCGGTCGCCGAGCGACTGGCAACCATCGAGCCGCTAGCCACCGACGACGAGCGAGCGGTCCTGCCCACCCAGCCCGTCGACAGGGCGCGGGCCCTGGCGAACTTGGTGGCGGCCAAGGCCGCGGGAACGATCGCGCTGCTCGGCGCGGATCAGGTGGTCGCGCCGATAGGCGACGGCTATGCAGCTCTGCGTCCGGCCGTGCACCTGATGACCGAGCCTGACGTGGGCAAGCTCAACGTAGAGCTGCCGTTCCCGTGTGTGTGGGTGTCGTCGTGGTCACGCGCCGCCGGCGTCGAGCCGTTGCGGCACTCGTTGGTCGTCACCGCCATCACCGGGGACGAAGGACTGATCGACGAGCTGCTCGCCGAACCGACGGTGGCCAACGTCTACTGTGGCCGGCACCCCACCTACTACGCATCACCCGCTATCCCGCACGATGGGTTCCTGGCGGACGCCCTGATGCGCAACAAGGGCTTCATTCGGGACTGAGCGGGCAACCTCGGCGGCTACTGGTCAGCCTCCGAAGCCACCACCCGGAGCCGCGACGACCGCCGCGGGCCCGGCCGGGCCCGCGCCGAGATGACTGGCCGCAAAAGCCACCCCCTTGTCGATCATCGCCCCGTCGTATGTCTCGTGCGCAGCGAAATTCAGCCCGTCAGAACAGATCGGGTCCTCAGGAGCACACACCTTGATGGTCTTTGCCTGGTACAGCGGGCCGATGACGACCGGAGGCTCGCCGAGGAAGTTCATCGCCCGGGCGTTGGGCATGCCGAAGAGCACGACCGAGGAGACGTGGTTCGCGACTTCGGGATCCATCGGTTTGGGTACGGTCGCGGGATCGATCCCGTCCGGCACGGTAGGCGAGGTGACGAAGCCCATGATGGCCGCGCCCTGAGAGTAACCGCCGAGCACCATCTGGGTGGCAGGGCACTGCTTCGTCATCGAAACCACGTGAGCTCCCGCGTCTCTAATACCGTCGAGGCCGGTCCCCCATTCATGGGTTGCGGGGTAGTTGACGGGATATACGTCGAAGGACTTTGCGCCGACGCGCGGACGCAGGGAGTCGACGAATGCCTGTCCGGTCGGGCCAAGACCAGGAGGCTCATCGGTACCCCGAGCGAACACCACCTGCACGTCCGGACACTGGGCGGCGGCGGGGGGCAGAATCGAACCAACAAGAGTCGAAGCGCCGAGGCCGGACGCCGCAACCACTGCCGGACCGAGAAAACGGGCGATTTGCCGTGCGATCATGCCGCAATTGTGCCCATTCAGCGCCCCGCTTAACAGGGGAATCGGTGAAAATTACTGCAAGTTCACATAAACCGGCATGGCGCGGCCATGCAGGCTGAGATGAGTTGCGCGCGACGTGCATCCGCCATGGCTGCGGCCGTTCATCCGACGCACGGACACCGATGTGGTCTGCTAGCTATACACTTGGCGAGCGCACGGTGGAGCAAGAGTCGACCCTCGACACGCAGCCCGAGTGAATGCAGCGGCAAAGTTGAATGTATTAGCGCAGGTCACAAGCGAGGTCCTCAACAGGGTGGGGGACCACTTGGCCAATCCCGCACGGGTGTCGGACCCCGACAAGCTACGCGCCTCCGTTTGCGGCAAGACCGTCCTGGTGACTGGCGCCTCCTACGGAATCGGCCAGGCGACGGCGCGCAGGCTGGCCGCCGCCGGGGCTACCGTGCTGGTCGTCGCCCGATCGGCGGAAAGGCTCTGCGACCTGGCGGCCTCGATCAACGCCGGCGGCGGGCGCGCCGTCGCCTACCCGACCGATCTCACCGATGAGGCCGCCGTCAACGCCCTGACGAAGCAGGTCACCGAGTACCACGGCCCGCTCGACATCGTGGTGAGCAATGCCGGCAAGTCGTTGCGCCGCTCGCTGCATGATCAGTACGACCGGTCGCACGACTTCCAACGCACGATCGACATCAACTACCTGGGGCCGATCTGGCTCTTGCTGGGGCTGCTGCCCGCCATGCGCGCGAACGGCGGCGGGCACGTCGTGAATGTTTCCAGCGTCGGGGTACGCGTCGTGCCCGGCCCGCAGTGGGGTGCCTACCAAGCGTCGAAGGGGGCATTCGACCGCTGGCTGCGCAGTGTGGCCCCAGAACTGCAGGCCGACGGTGTGGACGTGACCACCGTCTACTTCGCGCTGGTCCGTACCCGGATGATCGCACCCACGCCCGTGCTCGGCCGGCTTCCCGGCTTGTCTCCGGACGGAGCCGCCGACGCGATCGCCAAAGCGGTCATCGAGCGGCCCCGCACCAACGAGCCGCCCTGGCTGTTGCCGGCCGAGGTGGCCTCGGTGCTGCTGGCCGGGCCGGCCGATCGCGCGGCCCGGCTGTGGTACCGCCGGTTTTTCGCCGACTCCGATGCCCGTCGCGAGGCGCAAGGATGACGAACGACAGCTTGGTCGCGGCCGCGGCGCGGGCGTTGGTGCACTCAGGGTTGCTCAGGGTGCCTTCGCCGCTCGCGGCTCTGCGACTCGTCCGGGAGGTTCACCGGGGCGGCACGAATCCCTACTCGTTGTTGGCCGTTACGGCGGCCCGGTGGCCGGACCGCGCAGCGATCGTCGATGACGACGGTGTCCTCAGCTACCGCCAGCTGCAGTCAGCGACCGAGTCCGTGGCGCGTCGGTTGTCCGGCAATGGCGTCGGACCGGGTCAGGCTGTCGGCGTGATGTGCCGCAACGGACACGGTTTCGTTGCGTCGGTCTTCGCAGCTGCCCTGGTGGGCGCCGACGTTGTCCTCGTCAATACCGATTTCCGCAGTGATGCGCTGGCGGCCGCATTGCGCGCGCACCAGATCGTAACCATGCTCGCCGACAACGAATTCGCGGAGCGCATCCGGGTCGCTGACGAATCGGTCGCCATCGTCGACCCGGCCACGGTCGATGCCCAGGAGGGCGACCCGCGGCCCGACGTCGCCACGCCGGGGCGGATCGTTCTGCTCACATCGGGTACCACCGGGAAGCCCAAGGGCGTGCCGCGCACACCCCAGATGCGTTCCGCGTTGGGCGTGTGGGTGACGATCCTCGATCGCACCCGACTGCGGACCGGGTCACGGATCTCGGTCGTAATGCCGATGTTTCACGGCCTCGGGCTTGGCATGCTGATGCTTACGGTTGCCCTCGGCGGGACGGTTCTGACCCATCGCCACTTCGACGCCGAAGCCGCGCTCGCGCAGGCATCGCTGCATCGCGCCGACGCGTTCACGGCGGTGCCGGTCGTGCTCGCGCGCATCCTCGACCTGCCGGAACGCGTGCGGGCCCGAAATCCGGTGCCACACCTGCGGGTGGTGATATCCAGCGGGGACCGGCTCGATCCCGCCCTCGGGCAGCGGTTCATGGATGCCTACGGTGATGTCCTCTACAACGGCTACGGCTCCACCGAGGTCGGTATCGGCGCCCTGGCCACACCGGCGGACCTGCGGGACGCCCCCGAAACCGTCGGGAAACCGGTCGCCGGCTGTCCGGTGTGCATCCTCGGCAAAAACGACAGACCCGTCGGTCCCCGCGTGACCGGACGCATCTTCGTCGGCGGGGAACTGGCGAGTGAGGGCTACACCGGCGGCTCGGTTGTCGGGGAGGCGAAAACCGTCGTCAATGGTATGACCAGCACGGGCGACATGGGCTACCTCGACAACGTGGGCCGGCTCTATATCGTCGGACGCGAAGACGACATGATCATCTCCGGCGGCGAGAACGTCTATCCGCGCGCGGTGGAAAACGCGCTCGCCGAACACCCCGACATCACCGAAAAGGCGGTCATCGGTGTTCCGGATGAGCGGTTCGGCCATCGGTTGGCGGCCTTCGTGGTCTTGCAGCCGGAAGGCGGAGTCGACGTTTCGGCGTTGCGGGAGTACCTGAAGGACAGGGTTTCTCGCTTCGAGCAGCCCCGGGACATCCACATCGTCTCCAGCATTCCGCGTAATGCCGCGGGCAAGGTGCTGCGCACGGAGCTGCCCACCTGAGTGGCCCCCCTTGCGGCGCAGATCTATTCCGGCTTCGGGCCGCCATTCCAGATGCCGGCGAGCGGCGCGGGAATGTCACCCTGCTTGGGTTCCAGCGCGGCCACCCGGTCGGCCAGCCAGTTGGGCGCCAGCACCGAGACGGCGGTCGCACCGGCAGTCGCGCCGATGACACCGCTCCAGGCGACGGGCCCCAGCGGGGTGCAGCCGAAGAAGTGGCTGACGCCCGGAGTTTGCACGATGGCCACCAATACGCCCGCGCTGCCCAGCGCCGTGCCCAGCACCAGTGGGCTGTGGCGGCGCGTCAGCAGCGTTTGCGCCAGCTGCGTCGTCACCAGTGCAGTCAAGCCCATTGTGGCCGTGCGGCGTTCGGTCCCGAACGTGTAACGACCGATGCCCCAGGCCGCGGTCGCACCGGCGGCCGTGACGGCGCCACGGGTGACGATCTGACGCATGAGCGGCGCATCGAGCGACGGCGACGGCCCGGAAAGGGTCGCACGCTGGAACGCGCGATGCATCGCCTCCGCGTCGCGGTCCGCCCCGTCCTCGTCCGAGGGCTCTTCCGGCTGGGCATACTGGGGGGTGACGGCCACCGCGAGTGCGGGGAACATGTCGGTGAGCAGGTTCACCAACAGCAGCTGCCGGGTGCCCACCGGCGCCCGCCCGGTGCCCAGTGCCGTGCCGATGATCGTGAAGAGCACTTCGCCGACGTTCCCGCCGACCAGGATGCTGACCGCGTCCCGGACACCGCCCCACATGCCGCGCCCCTCGACCAGCGCGTCGAGCAGCACGCCCAGATCCTTGTCCGTCAGCACGATGTCGGCCGCGCCGCGCGCGGCCGATGACCCGCGACCGCTCACCCCGATGCCCACATCGGCCATCCGGATCGCGGCGGCATCGTTGGCACCGTCGCCGACCATCGCGGTCACCTGTCCGCAGGCCTGTAGCGCCGAGACGATCTGTACCTTTTGCTCCGGGCTGACCCGGGCGAAGACCTGCACGTCGGCGGCGACCCTGGCGCGAGTGTCCTCATCAAGCGCGGTCAGTTCGGCACCGGTGATCTCGCGCGCATCCGCTGGCAGTCCCAACTGACGTGCGATCGCCCGTGCGGTCACCGGGTGGTCGCCGGTGATCAGCACGACCCTGCGGCCGGAATCGACCAGTGCCTCGATCAGTGGCCGGGCCGATGCCCGCGCGGTGTCGGCCAAACCGACGTAGCCGATCACCTCGAGGTCATGCGCGGCGGCATCGACGGCATCGGCGTCGGTGTCGTCCTCGGTGGTGCCGTGATCCCAACGGCGCTGCGCCACCGCCAGCACACGCAGGCCTTGCTCGGCCAGGTGCAAGACCAAAGACTCCGCATGGTCGAGGCCGGCGGCGGTATCGGCGAACCGGCAGCGGGGCAGGATCTCCTCGGGAGCGCCCTTCACCACCAACACCGGCGCCGTATCAGCGCTCGTGGTGCCGATCGCGGCGGAGTAGCCACGGCTGGATTCGAAAGGCACCTCCGCGAGTACGGTCCACCCCGAATCGCCCTGGCCGTTAAGTGAATTCGCTGCCGTCAGGATCGCCTCGTCGGTGGCGTGGGCGTGCCCCTGCCCATTTTGTGGCTGGGTGCTGCTGCGCGCGGCCGCGCGCAACACCGCCGCGGCCCGCGGGTCCGTCGCATCGGGGAACGGACCGTCCGCGCTCGTCTCGTGCGGCACGCTGCGGACCACCCGCAGATGATTTTCGGTGAGTGTGCCGGTCTTGTCGAAACACACCGTCTCGACGCGACCCAGAGCTTCCACGGCCCGTGGCGTGCGGACCAGTGCTCCGCGCCGCGACAGACGCTGGGCGGCGGCAAGCTGGGCCAGGGTCGCGACCAACGGCAGGCCCTCGGGCACGGCAGCCACGGCAATTGCGACGCCGTCGGCGACCGCCTGCCGTAGCGATCCTTTGTGCAGCAGCGCCAAACCGGTCACCGCCGCGCCGCCGGCAAGTGTGAGCGGAAGCACCTTGCTGGTCAGCTCGCGCAGCCGCGCCTGCACTCCGGCCGCCGACTCCACATCGGCAATCGCCGAAATCGCGCGCTGCGCAGCGGTACCGGCGCCGGTGGCCACGACGATTGCCCGAGCATGTCCGGCGACAATGGTGCTGCCCTCGAACAACATGCTGGCCCGGTCGGCATCGCCGGCGGCGACGGGCTCGGCCTGCTTGTCCACCGGGAGCGACTCACCGGTCAGGAATGACTCGTCGACCTCGAGGTCCTCGGCCACCAGCAGGCGTGCATCGGCCGGTACCACCTCCGGCGCGGTCAGATCGATGATGTCGCCCGGACGCAATGATTTCGCGTTCACCGCGACGGTTCGCTGGGTGGTCCGGGCCGCCTCTAACCGGCGGCGCGCCGTCGCCACGGCCGGGAGCACCACGCGGCGCGCGTGTTGGTCCTGTTCGGCGAACAGCTCGGCGACCGCCGCCTCGGCCCGCAACCGTTGCACCCCGCCGGCGAGCGCGTTCGCGGTCATCACACCCGCGACCAGCAGCGCGTCTATGCTGCTACCGACGATGGCCGAGGCCGCCGCTCCCACGGCCAGGATCGGTGTCAAGGGGTCGGCGAGCTCGGCCCGCGTTGCGCCCAGCAACCGCCCCACTTGGCCTGCCGGACCGCGCAGCGGCGCCACCACCGGGTTGTAGGACAAATCGTCGAGCAGCTGCCGCCAGGGCGCGACGCCGGGCTCGACGGCCAGGGGTCTGGTGCGGCTGGTCAATCGGCTGTAGACGATCTCCGGGTCCAGGGCATGCCAGGCGGTCAGTGGCTGCGGCGTCGGATCCGGCAGCCGGAGCACCCTGGCGGCCGAGAAGGTTCCCTGCACCAAGGCGGCTGCGGCAGCGGCGTTGACCGGATTGAGCCACCGCTGGAAAGCGAGTGGATTGGCGGTTCGCGGATCGCCCGTGACCAGCAACAGCCCGGACAGCGTGCTGCCGCCCTTCGCCAGCCGCACCGACGATTCCGTCGCCTCCCGGGCCACCGGTAGCGCCGACAAGATTCGCACCGCCGCGGCCAGGTCGGTGCCGGTGATGATGTCCGCGGTCCACGGCGTCGCGGCTTGCGGATCATCCAGAGCCACCCCGACGTCGGCGACGGCCAGCGCCGCCAACGTGTCGGTCGAGGCGAAGTCCCGGTGCAGGGCCGTGATCAGCAAGACGGGCCCGCGATCCGTCCGCAGGTCGCGGACCAACTTCAGCAAGGGCGTGCCCGCCGGGTGGGTCACGGCGACGCTGGCGGTCAGATCCTCGGTGCCGGCAACGTGGCGCAGCACCACCCGGGCTCCGGTCCGGTGCGCCGTCTGCAGCAGCGGGACTGCGAACGGGTCGACCTCCCATCCCACATCGACGCCGCCCACGCGTTCGCCGTCGACCACCAGGTCGGCGTGTTCGAGACCCTGCGCGGGCGCCGCCGACGGTCCCTGGGCCCGAACCCATCGCAGCCGGGCTCCGGTGGCCGGTAACTCGTCTGGGTCCGGCTCGGGTGCCTCTTCGCCGTGCAGCAGCGCGTCGGCGACCTCGTAGACCCGGTCCTCATCCCAGCCCGGTATGTCGCCCTGTGCCTGTAACACGGCGCGATGGTCACCGCGCAGGGCCGCCCCGTCGATGACGACCACCTTGACGCGATCCAGACGCCGCAGAGCGCCCGGATCCAGGACCAGTTGTCCGTCGTTGGCAAGCCCACGACCCAGCACGGCGGCGAACCCCTGCCGACCCATGTGTGCGGCTCTGGGTACGCCGGCCAGCAGCGCGCCGGCGGCGTCGTCGGTGCCACCGCCGGCCAGCAGCGCAGTTGCCGCCGCGATCAACGAGGCGTTCGCGGCCTGGTCGGCGTACTCCTCCACCGGCCCGGCCATCGATCCCTTCGCGGTGTCGATGGCGGCGTCGACGGCGCCACCGACCAGGACGTGGGAAGCCTCACCGGCGTCTGCGGCCGCCCAATTGTGCCGCACGGGCTGCGATTTGGGACCGGCCGATGAAATGACAGGAACCACGGGGGCTTGCGGCCGCTTCGGCGAGGCCAGCTGCGGCTCGCGTTCCCGCCACCGCTGACGGTGGGCCGTCGCTTCGGAGATCTGAAGACTCCGTTGCGTCAGATCCAGCAGGGGAGTGCCGATCGCCTGGGTCATTCCGTTGGCCACCGCCGCCGACGCGCTCAGTGCAATGTCGGTGCCGACGCGACCCAGCCGCGACTCCAGGATGGACACTATCCGTGGTTGATGGTTCAGCAGCGCGGCCGCGGCGCGTGCGCTGCGGGGCGCGACGGGCAGCCGGCCCACCCAGCCGGTCACCGCGGCACCGATCGCCGCGACGTCCATTGCCGCGGCGCTGAACGGAACCAGGATCGCCAATGGGTTTCCCGGGTCGGCGAAGGGCGCCGTCCGAGGTGCCGCCCTGGGCGCCACCAGATTCAAGTCCGCCGCAACGGCGCGCACGGTTTCGCGCACCCGGTCCAGGATGGCGTCGCTGCCGGTCTCATTTTCGAATTCGATCACCAGGCGGCCGAGCGAGCCCTCGACATGGGCCGCAGCCACTCCCGGAATCCTGCGAACCGGCTCTTCCAACACCGGCGCGTGCTCGTGCCAGTCGGGGAACGGCAGCAAGGGATCCAGGTCCAGATGTACTCGCCGCCCGCTCTGCCAGCGCACCGGCGGCGTGACCCCGGCCGGGGAGCCGTCGGCGGCGGCGCCCAGCCCGATCGCGCGGCCCGTCGTTTGAGTCATCGACTGAACCACCGGGCCGGCCAGCTCCGTCACCGGGCTGGCCAACACCTGCAGAGTTCCGGCGGCCCCGGCCGCAGTGGACATGCCGGCTCGTACCACCTGCGCGGCTCCACCGGTCACGCCGGCGACGACACCGGCCACGCCCGGAAATTTCACTCCGTCACCCTTCAATTCTCCGCGCCTGATAATCCTGGCGTACCAGGGACTCGTCCACAAATGGACGCGCAAGATAATCGTGCGACAACACCGACGACCATGGCGGGTCGGGATTTTCTTCGTTATTCGGGTGCGATCGCGTCCCTGGCGGAAAGCTTACCGGGTTGCGGGCAAACCCATCGCGGAGAGCGCGGAGAGCAATGACCACACCCCGAATCGTGTCGGCGCAGGTGTAGGAGGCGCCGTGCCAGCGACTGCTGGTGAAGGAGAAGGAGCTGACCCCGCGCTGGTGACGCACTGGCCGCGTTGCCCGACGGATCGACGGGCCGAAGAGCCGGGGTGATCCGCCGGAGGGGCTATCCGCATACCGCGGCGTACGAGTGGTGGGAATGGCACGACCAATACGGCGAGCGCCCGCGCTCGCGGTGGTTCGGGGAGCCCCGGCCCCGAAGATCCCAACGACCCCCACCCGCGGCGCAGCGGCTGAAGTCCGGCTGATCATAATTGGTTTCGCAGTCCCGGATAACACGAATGCGCGGTAGCCGTCGAACGGCTACGCGCGCAATATCCGGCTTGGAAATTCGATCTACAAAATTCGGTGGTTTGCCCTGCCCACCTGATACCCGGCCGGGAATGACTTCTCGATGACCTGCAGCTGATGGTCCACTCTGGACTCCAGCTCGAGAACCACGCAGCTATCGCCGACTGCTTTCGATTCGAGAACAATGTACCGCTGACCACAATCGGTAATCGGGTCGCCCGAGTGCAAATTCTCGACCGGCACCGACTCCGGGGTTCCGTCTGCCTCCATCCTTGACACGTTAAATCAATTCCACGAGCGACGGAATAGGGTGCCCATCGGCGTCAATCCGCACGCTGCGTGGAGAACACGCTGACCGATCACGTGCGGCCAGGCACTCCAGGTGCGCTCCCGCACGCCGGTGCCAAGGACCGTCACGTCGGTGACTTCACGGAAAACACACCGAGCGCAACTCGTGGACCACAAAATTAGGGCTGCAATACGTTCGGTGAAGCGTTGCTCCCCGGTCGGCGGCGCAGGCAAGAATGGGGCGATGAGCGGACCCAGCGGACCGTACTCGCCGGCGGTGCCCAGCTGTTACCGGCATCCGGGGCGTCCGGCATATGTCCGATGCAACCGGTGTGAACGCTATATCTGCGGGGAATGCATGCGCGACGCCGCCGTCGGTCACCAGTGTGTGGAGTGTGTCCGGGCGGGCGCCCGGACCATCCGACAGCCGCGGACGCGCTTCGGCGGAAGGCAGCGGTCGGACACGCCGGTGGTCACCTATGCCCTGATCGCGGTGAACGTGCTGGCGGCCATCGCGCAGATGGCGTCCGGGAACTTGGAAAGGCAGCTCACGCTGTTTCCACCGGCCGTCGCCGACGGCCAGTTCTATCGCTTGGTGACTGCGGCGTTCCTGCACTACGGCGCAACGCATCTGCTGCTGAACATGTGGGCGCTGTATGTCGTCGGTCCACCGCTCGAGATGTGGCTGGGCCGGCTGCGTTTCGGCACGCTGTACGCCCTGAGCGGGCTCGGCGGCTCGGTACTGGTGTATCTGCTGTCACCGCTCAACACGGCGACGGCGGGTGCCTCGGGCGCGATCTTCGGGCTCTTCGGCGCCACATTCGTGGTGGGCAAGCGGCTGGCCATCGACGTCCGCTGGGTTGTCGCAGTGATCGCGATCAACCTGGTTTTCACGTTCCTCATCCCGGCGGTCACCGCGCATCTGATCAGCTGGCAGGCCCATGTGGGTGGCCTGGTCACCGGTGGACTGGTCGCGGCGGCCTACGTTTACCCGCCGCCGGAACGCCGGAACATGGTCCAGGCCACCGTGACGATCGTCGTCTTGGTTGCGTTCGCCGTGCTGATCTGGTGGCGCACCGCCGGACTGCTGCTGGAGTTCTCGGCATGAGCTGGTGGACCGCCCATACCGAGCGCACCGTGGCACAGGACGTGCCCGCATCACCCGACGAGGTCCGCGATTTCTATGTGGACTTGAACAACCTCAGCCTGGTTCACCCGCTGATCGTGTCGGTGCAGGGGGTGTCGCGCAGCGATACCCCGGACGGTTACCTGCAGAGCTATCGCGTGCGAGACCGGATTCCGCTGGGGCCGTTCACCCTGACGATCACCTACCGGGCCCGGCTACGGGTACCCGCCGTCGGTGACGTGCTGACCGAGGCCGATCAGTCCCCCGGGGTACGTCTGCGCGGGACTGTAAGTTTCGAGCCGATCGAGACGGGCACCCGAATCACCGAGCGAATCCGGATAGCGGCGCCCCGCGTATTGGCCGCAATGACGACTCGTGAAGCGGTCAAGGCGCATATCGCGATGTTGGCCGGTATCCGCCGGTACTTCGAGTCGGCGTAATCCCGGGGCTTTCGCAAAGCCGCTGAAAACGTAGCTCCCCGGCCGTTCTCGTCGGGCAAGCTATTGCGCAGCCTTGTCGGGCGCGTAGCCCAGGATGCTCTTGACCTCCAAGTACTCGTGGAACCCGAACTCGCACCACTCTCGACCGTTGCCGCTGCGCTTGTAACCGCCGAACGGCGCGTTCATGTCGAACGCATGGTTGATCGTCACCGAGCCGGCCCTGATCTTGCGGGCCACCTCCCGTGCCGTGTCGAGGTCGGCTCCCGAGACATAGCCGGCCAGGCCGTATTCGGTGTCGTTGGCGATCTCGACGGCCTGATCGAGATCGTCGTAGCCGAGTACACACAGCACAGGACCGAAGATCTCCTCGCGCGCGATCGTCATGTCATTGGTGACGTTCGCGAAGACGGTCGGCTTGACGTAGTAACCCGTGTCCAGCCCCGACGGCCGACCCGGGCCGCCGGCGACGACGGTCGCGCCCTCGTCGATTCCCTTCTGGATCAGCCGCTGGACCTTGTCGAACTGCGCCCTCGACGCCACGGGCCCGATCGCCCTCTTGTCGTCGGGGCTGGCCACCTTCACCTGCTCGGCGATCTCGCGTGCGATGGTGACGGCCTCGTCCATCCGCGAGTTCGGGACCAGCATGCGCGACGGCGCATTACAGCTCTGCCCGGAATTCGGCATCATGTTCGCCACGCCGGCGCGGACGCCGTCGGCAAAGCCCGTATCGTTGAGCACGATGTTGGGGCTCTTGCCGCCGAGCTCCTGGGTCACCCGCTTCACCGTCGGAGCGGCGTTTTTCGCCACTTCGACGCCGGCGCGGGTAGATCCGGTGAACGACACCATGTCGATGTCGGGGTGGCTCGCCAGGGCGACGCCGACGCCGGGGCCGTCACCGTTGATCAGGTTGTACACGCCGGCCGGCACGCCCGCGGCATCCAGAACCTCGGTGAAGATGTAGGCCGAATACGGCGCGACCTCAGAGGGTTTCAGGATCACGGTGCATCCCGTCGCCAACGCCGGGTACACCTTGACCGCGATCTGGTTGAGCGGCCAGTTCCACGGCGTGATCAGCCCGCAGACACCGATCGGCTCCCTGGCGATCAGCGTCACCCCGTGCTGTTCCTCAAATGAGAAGTTCTTCAGCACGTCGATCGCCGTGGCCAGATGACCGATCCCGAGCTGGACCTGCGGCCCGGCGGCCAGCGAGGGCGGCGCGCCCATCTCCTCGGTGACCGCGTCGGCGAGATCGCCGGCGCGCTTCTGGTATTCGGCAAGGATGGCCTCCAGCAGGTCCAGCCGCTCTTTGCGGCTGCTTTGCGACCAGCTCGCGAAAGCTCGCCGGGCCGCTTTGACCGCCACGTCGACGTCTGCGGCCGAGCCGAGCGAGATGCGCCCGGAAACCTGCTCGGTCGCCGGGTTCTCTACGTCAAAAGGATTGGGTCGCACCGGGTCGACCCACTTGCCGTCGATGTAGAACTGCAGGTATTCGCGCATGACTCCATCCTTTTCTTCTAGTGCCTGTCTATTGGGTGCCTTCGGCGTACCAGGTGCGGAACTCACCGTAGTTCGGCATCTCCTCGGAGTTGGCCTTCGGGTCGATGCAGACGTGCACGACGGCGGTCCGTCCGCTGGCATAGGCCCGCTTGATCGCCGGGCCGATCTCCTCAGCTTTTTCGACGTATTCGCCGTGGCAGCCGAAGCCTTCGGCGACCTTGTCGAAGCGCACATCCTTGCTCCAGTGCACGCCGGGCTGCGCGGACGGCTGGGTGAACGTGCGCTTGTAGACGCCGACCTCGAGACCCCACTGGTGGTCGACGCCCACCACGCACACCAATGGCAGCTTCAGGCGGGCCGCGGTCTCCAGCTCGGCGATGTGAAACATGAACGACGAGTCGCTGGTGAGCAACATGACCGGCCGCTTGCCGCCGTCGGCGACCGAAGCGCCGACGGCGTAGGGCAAGCCCGTGCCGAGGTGCCCGAAGTTCTGGTTCCAGATGACGTCGCGTGGCTTGGCCTGCGAATAGGTCCAACCGAAGATGACCGTGGCGCCGCCGTCGCGCACCATGATGCCGTCGACCGGGAAAGCGTTGGTCGCCTCGACCACAAAGCGCGCCGGGTGGATCGGGGTCCGGCCGCTGGGCGCGGTCTCGGCCAATTCCGCGAGCCGGTCGGCGTCCTGCTTGATCCAGCGTTCGAGATCGCCCGACGGCGATCGCGGGCTGTCCTTCAACGCGTCTACCAGCTGGGGCACCACGCCGCGCAGGTCTCCCACCAGCGCCACATCGATCGGCCGGTTCACGCCGATCGCCATCGGGTCCTGCTCGACGTAGATCCACTTGCGGGTGTGGTTGCGCTCCGCCCAGTGCCGGGTCTTGCCGTAGTGCACCGGCTCGCCGAGTTCGGTGCCGAGTGCGACGCACACGTCCGAGGTGACCACGGCTTCGACCGCCGCGTCCGAAAAGCCGTAGGGAAAGGTCCGATCCGCGATCCCGGGGATGAACGACGTGCCGCCGGAGGTCTGGATCACCGGGCAGGCCATCAACTCGGCCAGTTCCCGAACCGCCTCCTGAGTCCGCGACGTGTGCACGCCGTGGCCGACCAGCAAGATCGGGCTCTTGGCCTCGCGGATCAGCCTGGCCGCCTCGCCGATCTCCCGTGCGCCTGCACCCTGATTGACGAGGCGATACGCGCTCGGGGGCAACGGATCTGCTACATCCAGCTCATCCAGAATGACATGGGATGGATACTCGATGTAGGTGGGGCCGGGCGTTGTCGACATCGCGCGCCGAATGGCCTCCCGAACGATTTCGTCGGTCTGATCCGTGTATTCGATCGATGCGCTGTACTTCACCGCCGGCTCGAAAAGCCCTTCCTGGCGGACGAACTGGATACGCCCACGGCGCACCCGGCGTTCGGTGATGCGCGCCCGTTGACCGCCGAGGAAGATGACCGGCGAGTTCTCCACCTTGGCGCACATCATCGCCCCGGCGATGTTGGCGACGCCCGGCCCCAGCGTGCCGATGCACAGGCCCGGCTTGCCGGTCATCCGCGACACAGCCTCGGCCATGAAACCGGCGCTCTCTTCGTGATGGGGCGAGACCACCGTCCAGCCACGCGATTCGGCCTCAAGGAACATGTGCACGAAGTTCGGGTCCGGGATACCGAACAACGTATTCACTCCCTCGGCCTCGAACAGGTCGAGAATGCGCTGGTAAACGGGCACACCCATGGTTACAACTCCTTTACATTGCGAGCTGGGGGTACCGCCCGCTTGCGGGAGAACGCAAAATCACCCTCTGGCAGGGTATTTCGGATAATATCGGCGCTGCTCGCACCGATTTCGGCGAGCACTTCTTCGGTGTGGGCGCCGAGTTCGGGCGCCGGCCCCGCGACGCGGCCCGGCGTCCCCGAAAACCAGGTCGGCACGCCCGGGAAGCGCACGGGTCCGTGCGGGGTGTCCACGGTTTCGAACATGCCGACCGCGTTGAGATGCGGGTCGTCGAACAGCGCGCCGGGCGTGTTCAGCGGCGCTGCGGGTATCTCGAGTTCCCGAAACAGGGCCAGCCATTCGTCGGTCGAGCGCTCTTTCATCGTCTCGGCCACCAGCCCGTAGACGGTGTCGATCTGGCGCGCGCGCTGTTCCAGCGTGGAATACAGGTCACCGGCCCACGGCGGCTGCACGGCGTCGATGAACGCGTTCCAGTGTTTGTCGTTGTAGATCAGCGCCGCGATGTGACCGTCGCTGGTGCGGTAGGGACGGCGGTTGGGCGCCACCGTGCGCGGATACACCGCCGGCCCCAGCGGCGGGTCGAACAGGGCGCCGTTGGCGTGTTCGACGAGCATGAACGAGGCCATGGTTTCGAACATGGCGACCTCGACCTCCTGGCCTTCCCCGGTGCGCTCGCGGTGAAACAACGCCATGGTCGTCGCATACAGCGCCGTCAACCCGGCGACCTTGTCGGCCATGATGGTTCCGACGTAGTCGGCCTCGCCGGTCAATTGCTGCTGAACCGCCGGCAGGCCGCATTCGGCCTGGATCGTGTCGTCGTAGGCGGGCCGGTCCCGTTCGGGCCCGCGGCGACCGTATCCGTAGCAATTGGTATAGACGATCGCCGGGTTGATCGCGGCGACGTCGTCGTAGCCGAAGCCGAGCTTGGCGATCGCTTTGGCGCGCATCGAGTGGATGAATACGTCCGCGGTCTCCACAAGCGCGCCCAGCGCGGCCGTTCCGGCGTCGGTCTGCAGGTCCAGCACGATGCTGCGCTTGCCCCGGTTGACATTGACGAACACGCCACTCATGCCCGGCGCCGGACCAACCGAGATGTAGCGGGTGTTATCGCCTTGCGGCGGCTCGACTTTGATCACATCAGCGCCCATATCGGCCATGATCTGTGTGCAGTACGGTCCCATCACCATCGCGGTGAGGTCGATCACCCGCACACCGGCCAGCGGGCCCGTTCCCGACATGCTAGCCATGGAGCGCTCCATGGTCGGTCGAGTGGTGCGCCAGGTCGAAGCTGTACCGGATGTGCTTGCCGTGACCATCGGGCAAGACCGGAAAAATCAGCGGCGACTCCATGTATCGAATCGCATCGAGATACTCGCCGACGTCCTCGACGGTCCACGACGGCCGGTACACGCCCGGGCTTTCGGCGACGACCGCACGTGCCACCCGGCCCGCCAGCGCGACGAACACTTCCCCGGTTACCGCACACGATTCATGTGCGAGCCAACCCACCACGGGCGCGACGAGTTCGGGACCCATCGGTGGGTAGGCCGAGGTGTCGATCCCGGCGGCCATTCTGGTCACCGCGGCCGGAACGATCACGTTGCATGCCACGCCGTTGGCGGCGCCTTCCAGGGCCGCGACGTTGGACAGTCCGATCACGCCGGCCTTGGCGGCCGCATAGTTGGCTACGCCATGGTTTCCGTACAGCCCGCCGATCGAGGAGGTCAACACGATGCGCCCGTACCCCGCGTCGCACATGATCGGAAACGCCGGCCGCACAACGTTGAACGCGCCGCGCAGGTGCACGTCGAGCACGGCATCGAAGTCGTCGTAGCTCATCTCTTTCAGGGATGAGCTACGTACGATTCCGGCGTTGTGAATGAGGATGTCGATGCGGCCGTACATATCGAGGGCCGCTTCGACGATCGCCTTACCACCGGCCGCGGTGGTCACCGAGTCCGTGTTGGCGACCGCTTGACCGCCGGCAGCGTTGATCTCACGCACCACATCGCCGGCAGGAGCGGCGTCGCTGCCGTCACCGGTGAGGCTGCCGCCGGGGTCGTTGACGACAACCTTCGCCCCCTTCGACGCGAGCAACGTGGCATAGGAGCGGCCGAGCCCTCGGCCACCCCCGGTGACGACTGCCACCCTGCCCTCGAAGTCCAAGGATCTCAAATTAGCCATCTATGTTCTCAAGGATCAGACCGTCTAGGTCGCCTTTGGCACGCCATTCTTTGAGCAAGTCGTCGAACGCGTAGAAGCCCGGCATGTAGGGGTCGCCGATGGCCGAGCGGATCCCCTCGCCGCCACCGCCGCCCTCGTTGTTGTAATAGCCGGGCGTGCAGGACACCGCGAAATCCGAGCCGTCTATCGAGGTTTCGCGGATCGTCTTGATCCAGTTGTCCTGGGCTTCCTGGCTCGGCTCGACGGTCGTCGCGTGGCGGGCCAGTGCTTGGGAAATGATGTAGGCGATGTGTCTGGCCTGTTGTTCGAGCATCGCGGTGGTGTTCCCTGCGACGCCGCCCTGGATGAAGCCGGTGAAGAACTGGTTGGGGAAGCCTCGGCTGGTCATCCCGTGGAGTGACTTGTAGCTGTCGCGCCAGTGATCGAAGAGCGACAGGGCCCCGCGGCCCTCGATCACGTCGACTGCGTACCGACGACTGATATCGGTGGTGATCTCGAAACCGCTGGCGAAGATGATGCAATCGACTTCATATTCAACGCCGCCCGCGACGATCCCGTTCTCGGTGAGCCGTTCCACCCCTTTGGATTCCGACACGTCGACCAGAGTGACGTTCGCGCGATTGAACGTCGGCAGGTATTCGTCGTTGCTGCAGGGCCGCTTGCACATGAACCGGTAGAACGGTTTGAGCGCTTCGGCGGTCTCCGGGTCCTCGACGACCTCCTCGACGCGTCGCCGCAGCCGCTCCATCATCTTGTAGTCTTCTTCTTCGCGCATCACCATGATCTGCTCGACGGTCAGGGCTGCGGGATCGTCGAGAGCCGCGACCCGCGCGGTCAGGTTGCGCCCCAGTTCGGTCCAGAAATCGCAGACCATATCTGGCTCGTCGAACACCACACCGTCACCCAACGGTGACCACCGGTGAAAGTTGCGCTTGCGTTCCTCCTGCCAACCGGGCCGCAGGGAGGCCGCCCACTGCGGGTTGGTCGGCTCGTTGCCGCGTAGGTCCACCGATGACGGCGTGCGCTGAAACACGTAGAGATGCTGTGCGTCTCGGCCCAGGTGCGGAACAAGCTGCACGCCGGTCGCGCCGGTACCGACAAGCGCAACCCGCTTGTCGTGCAGCTTGTGCAGTCCGCCGTCGGCATCCCCACCCGTGTAGTCGTAATCCCAGCGGGCGGAATGGAACATGTGTCCCTTGAAGTCCCTGATGCCGGGAATGCCGGGCAGTTTCGGCCGGTTGAACGAGCCCTGCGCCATCACCACGAACCGGGCACGAATTTCATCACCGCGGTTGGTGCTCAAACGCCAGCGATTTATCGACTCATCCCATCGCGCCGCGCGAACCTGGGTGGAGAAGATCGCGCCGTCATAGAGCCCGAAATGCTTTGCGATGCGACGGCAGTGCTCGAAGATCTCGGCGCCGTCGGCGAACTTCTTCGACGGGATGTAGTCGAGTTCTTCCAACATCGGGATGTAGCAGTAGGCGTCGTTGTCGCACTGGATTCCCGGGAAGCGATTCCAGTACCAGACTCCGCCGAAGTCCCCGCCCATCTCGATGATGTGCACGTCATCGACGCCTGCTTTTTTGAGATACGCGCCGGCCAGCAGCCCGCTGAAGCCGCCGCCCAGCACCGCCACCTCGATGTTCTCGTCGATCGGCATGCGTGGCGTCACCGGAGTGTGCGGATCGACCTCGGAGAACTCGGCGAAGTCATCCTTGAGTTCCAGATACTGTTTCGAGCCCTCCGGACGCAGCCGCTTGTCGCGCTCATGCCGGTATTTCTCGCGCAGCGCGTCGATGTCGATGTCGTCGGGCGTCTGCGTCGGTCCGCATGGTTTGTCAGGAGTGGTCATGTCAGGGGCGCTCCTTGTCCGCGAGCTCGTGCGGTTCGCCGGTGCCCATGTACTTCGACAGTTGATAGTGCAGGTTCACGGTGCTGCGTTCGCGGTACGGGTTGGGCTTGGTACCCGGGAAGCCGAGGGATTTCATGCCCTGCTGCACGGCGGCCATGTTGGAGAAGTCCTGTGGTAACACCGATCGCCACCGCGGATCGTCGGGCGGAGTGTACTCCCATTCCGTCTGCGGCTCTTCGCCTTTCGGGTACAATTCGAACACCGAGACCTCGAAGATGCACTTGTTCGGGTCGTAGCTGGGATGCGGCCGGGCGCTGTAGCACAGCGCAACAGTCAGGCCCTGACCGATCTGGAAGTTGGGGAAGATCTGCCATGCGGTGCCGCTCTGACCCAGGATGTCGGGGGGAATCGTGGGCCAGATGACGCCTCGCGCTTCGTCGTCGCGGCGCGCCGACGCCAGCCAGTGTTCGAGCACCTTGTCGGCGGGTGTGCCCTCTGGCAGTTCGTCGACCAACCGTTTGGCCGCGTTCACCAGCGTTTCGGTGGTGGAGGTGTTGGTTTCCTCCATGGTGTAGATCTGCATGTCTGCAGTCGAGATCCGCGGATCGGCGCCCGTGCCGAGGCGGATCTTGGACTTGGTCGCCTCGAGGTCGTCCGGGGCGTCATAGCCGATGTTGCTGTGTTTGCCTTGTGCTTTGGCCCAGCCCTTGAACTCGCCGAACTTGTTGAACTCAGGATGGGTGGTGAAGACGTGATAGGTCTCGTTGAAGGCCTCCAGCGCGACTTTCCAGTTGCAGTCGAACTCTAGCCACTTGCGCCACTTGTAGCGCATGTTCTCCAGTCCGAACGGGTCGAGAATCTTTGCCGCGGGGAACAAGTAGTCGGCCAGCGGCTCGCAGTCGGGGTCCATGTTGATCCACAGCCAGCCGCCCCAGTTGTCGACCTCGACCGGCCGCAGGTGGGTGTTGTCGGGGGTCAGCGTCCCCTGCCAGTCGTCTTGCTCGCGGATGTGAGTGCACCCTCCGTCGAGCCCGTAGGTCCAGCCGTGGAAACCGCAGACGAACGACTTGCGGGTGCGGCCAAGGGCGTTCTTCGCGCCCTCGGGTGTGTCGACAAGCCGGCGGCCGCGGTGCATGCACACGTTGTGGTGGGCCTTGAATTCGTTCGGGCCGGTGCGCACCACGATGATCGAGTCGTCGAGGATGTCGTAGGTCAGGTAACTGCCGACCTCGGGCAGCTCTTCGACGCGGCCGACCTGCTGCCAGACTTTCCGCCACAGCTTGTCGCGCTCGGCGCGGGCATAGTTCTCGCTGATGTACGCTTCGACACCGATCGTCATCGGTTTCGACAGTTCCTCGGCGGCTGCGGGATTGACGTCTTTGGCCAAATCGGTCATCACATCCTCCTAATGGCCGCGCGGAAGGATTCGTCTTTGAGGAACAACGACGTGTTGTCGGCGCCCAGGTGGCTCCATTTGAGGTCGAGCCCGCCGTCGACGAGCAGCGTCTGGCCGGTGATGTAGCTCGACAACTCCGAGAGCAGGAACAGGATCGCGCCGGCCTGTTCCTCGGGACGCCCGCGTCGGCCCATCGCGATCGCCTGCCGATCCCGGTCCGGGTCCTCGTCGACATAGGTGCGCGAGGCCGCGGTCTCGGTGACTCCCGGTGCTATGGCATTTACCCGGATACCGTCCAGCGCCAGCTCGAGCGCCATGGTGCGGGTCATCGCCGCGATCGCGGCCTTGGCGGTGCCATAGGCGATGTGAAACGGTGCGGTGTTCATACCGCTGATCGAGGAAATCGACACGATCGATCCGGGTCGCTGCTGTGAGACGAGTTCGGCCGCCACGGCCCGGCCCATGAAGAAGGCGGTCTCGAGGTTGGCGGCGAAGATTTCGCGCCAGTCGTTGCGCGTCACCCGGGTCGACGGCATCCACGTCGACGGCGCGGCGCCGCCGGCCACGTTCACCAGCCCGTAGAGGCTGCCATCGGCACGCCGCGCGTGGTCGATCACCGCCGCGATGCCCTCGTCCGTGGACGCGTCGGCCGCGACGGGCACGACCGCGAGACCCTGCCCGGCCAGCGGAGCGACGTGCTCGTCGAGGTTCTCCTTCGAGCGGCTCACCGCGATCACGGTGGCCCCGGCCCGAGCCGTCATCGCCGTCACGGTCGTGCCGATGCCACCACCGCCGGCACCGGAAACCACCACGACGCGACCGTCGAGCCCCAGGAGATCCTGCATGTCCTGCTTTCCCCTGCTGCGGAAACCTCGAGGGACCACAACAGAAATGCGCTGCCTTGTCCGGACAACATATGCGGTTCTGCCGAATGGAGAACACTATTCCGAAGGTTTTAGCCGCCTGTCAAGGTCAATTGCAGCCCTACGGCGACTATTGTCTGGACTAGCACGGCTTGATAACGTCCAGCCCAAACAGCTGACGGAAGGATCCCGGCGAGACCATGGCGATCGCGGCGCAGCCATCCCGGCAGGTACTGGACCACCCGGTCGATGTCGCGGAGTCGTGGCGACTCGAGCGGGTCACCGCTCCCAGCCGCCTGTTCGGCGCCAACGGCGTGCGCACCGGCCCGGACGGCCGCGTTTACATCGCGCAGGTGACCGGTAGCCAGATCAGCGCGCTGGATCACCGCACCGGCCAACTGGAAACCGTGAGCCCCAAGGGCGGCGACATCGTCGCCCCCGACGACGTCGCGTTCGATGACGGCGGCAGCCTGTATGCGACCGAGGTGATGGACGGCCGGGTCAGCATGCTCGACGCCGCCGGCAGGACGCGGGTGCTGCGCGACGATGTTCCGTCGGCCAATGGCATCACCTTTCACCGGGGCCGGTTGTTTGTGGGTGAATGCCGTGAGGCTGGACGCCTGCTGGAGCTCGGCCTGGACGGCGGGGCGCCACGGGTGCTGCTGGAGAACGTGCCGTCACCGAATGCGATGGAGGTCGGCCCGGACGGCCTGCTGTATTTCCCGGTGATGGGCGCCAACGAGATCTGGCGCGTCGACCCCGAGGGGGGCGAGCCGCACTGTGTGGCCGGCGATCTCGGTGTGCCCGATTCGGTCAAGTTCGACTCGCAGGGCTATATCGTCTCGACCCAGGTTGCCAGCGGCCAGGTGCTGCGCATCGATCCCCGCGGCGGCGAAAAGCGGCTGCTGGCCCAACTCAACCCGGGGCTGGACAACTGCACCATGGTCGGCGACCTGGTGCTGGTATCGAACTTCACCGGGGAAATCACCGAGATATCGCCAAGCGGCCAAACGCGAACGGTGTTACCCGGCGGACTCAACTGGCCGCTGGATCTGGCTGTGGGCCATGACGGCCGGCTCTACGTCGCCGACGGCACGTATTTCTATGTCGCGTTGGACGGCGGGCCGTTGCAGACCGTGGGGATGTTGTTCAGCCCCGGCTATCCCGGATTTCTGCGTGGTGTTGCGCCTGGCGGGCCCGGCGAGTTCCTCGTGACGACGTCGGGAGGCCAGGTCGCCCGCTACCGGCCGGCGGCCGGCGAAAGCGAGGTGCTGGCAGATGGTTTCGACCAGCTCTACGGGATCGCGGTCAACCCCAGCGGCGTGGTCGTCGCCGAACTGGGCACGGGACGGGTGCTGGCGTTGCGACCCGGCGGCGGCGTCGAGGTGCTGGCGACCAACCTGCGTGAGCCGGTCGGTGTCGCGACTGACGCGGGCGGTGCGTGCCTGGTCGCAGAGGCCGGCGCCGGGCGGGTGGTCAGGACGGACGGCTCGGGGACGGACACCGTCGTCGCCGACCTAATGCGGCCACAAGGCATTTCGGTGCACGACGGTGTGCTGTACATCGTCGACGCGGGCGCTCGGGCGTTGATCGCGTTCGATCTGAACAGCCATGTTCGGCACACCATCGCGTCTGGGTTACCGGTCGGCCCACCCGCCGGTGTGGTGCCCAAGCCGTTGAAAGGAATGCCGCCGTTTTCCGGGCCGCAGGGCCCGTTTGCCGGCATCGCCGCCGCGCCCGACGGGACGCTCTACATCTCGGCCGACGGTGACGGCAGCATACTGGCATTGCGCCCGTCTCAGGGCGGTCGCTGATGTCCCAGGCCATCAGCGAGCACCGCTACCTGCAGATCGCGCGCACGCTGCGTAAAGAGATTGTCGACGGGGTATATCCGGTCGGCTCGCAGCTGCCGACCGAACATCAGCTGTGCCAGCGGTTCGCGGTCAGCCGCTACACGGTTCGCGAAGCGCTACGCCGGCTGCGCGAGGACAACCTCGTCGCCTCGCGTCCGCGAGCCGGCACCCACGTGGTGCCCCGTCCGGCGTCCAGTGCCTACGCCCAGGACGTGATGTCGATCGACGACCTGCTCGCCTTCGCGGCCGGCGCGCAGCTGACCATCGAGTCCAACGCGATGGTGACCCTCGGCGACGATCTCGCCGCCCGGACCGGACTCGATGCCGGCTCGCAGTGGCTGTCCGTGCGCGGCTACCGGCAAGCCGACGGCGCGTCGGCGCCCCTGTGCCGAACGGAGTACTACATCAACCGCGACTTCGCTGCGGTTGGCAGGCTGCTGCAGCGCCACACCGGGCCGATTTTTCCCTTGATCGAGGACCTCTTCGGCGTGAGCATTGCCGAGTTGCATCAGGAGATCGCCGCCGTGCTCCTCCCACCCGAGTTGGCCGACGCTCTCGGAGTCGAGGCGGGGACGGCGGCACTGCAGATGCGGCGCACCTACAAGACTTCGGAGGGCGAGGTGGCCCAGGTGACGATCAACACCCACCTGTCGTCGAATTTTCGGTACGCGATGACGATGCGCCGCGTGGATGGTCAGGCCGGCTGAGGTGACGTCCCGGGCCCACCAGGACACCGCACGCGCGGCGGCGGCCTATCGGCGTGGTCTGTGGGTGGACACCACACTGGCCGATGCGCTGCGCGCGGCCGCAGAGTCTTCGCCGCAACGAACTATATTGGTGGACAATAATGTTCGGATGAACTGCGCAACGCTATACGCTCAGGCCGCCGGGCTGGCGAACACCCTGCGGGAGCGGATGCCGGCGGGCAGCGTCGTGTCCTTCATGCTGCCGAACTGGCATGAGGCCGCCGTCATCTACCTGGCCGCGACGCTTGCCGGGATGGTCGTGAACCCGATCCTGCCGTCGCTGCGCGACCACGACGTGCGCTTCATTCTCGAAGATGTCGAAACCGCGATGGTATTCATCCCGCACCGATTCGGCGGCCATGACTACGCGGCGATGCTCGAACGCGTGACCGCGGCGATGAGCCCAGCCCCCGAAGTGGTGGTGCTGCGCGGGCAAGCGGGCCCACACACACCGTATCCGGCGCTGTCGGGCGAGCCCGATCCCGCGCGGCTGCCGACGCTTGATCCCGACGCCGTGCGGATGGTCCTTTACACATCCGGTACCGCAGGCCGCGCCAAAGGCGTTCTACACAGCCATAATTCGATACATGCGCTGATCTGTCAGATCCGCGACCACTGGAGCGTCGATCCGGGCGACACGTTCCTGGTGCCCTCGCCGATCGCCCACATCGGCGGCTCGATCTACGCGTTCGAGTGTCCGCTCTTGCTGGGCACCACCGCGGTACTCATGGACCGGTGGGACGCGGCGGCGGCCGTGACGCTGATGGTCAGCGAGCGGTGCACCCACATGGCCGGGGCGACACCGTTTCTGCAGCAGCTGTTGCCGGCTGCGCAGTGTGCCGGCAGCGGCCTGCCGGACTTGAAGGTGTTCATCTGCGGTGGCGCCTCGGTGTCACCTATGCTGATCCGCCGAGCCGCCGAGTATTTCGACCGTGCGGTGATCACCCGGGTGTACGGCTGCACGGAGGTCCCCGTCACGACGATCGGCGCACCCGGGCGGGACGAAGCCGACTTCGCCGCAACCACCGACGGACGGCCCGGCATCGCCGAGATCAAGCTCGCCGCACACGAGGCCGCGCCCGCCGGTTCCGGCGAAATCTGCGTGCGCGGCCCGCAGATGCTGCTGGGCTACCTGCATCCCGAGGATGACGTCGACTCCTTCGATGCCGCAGGGTTTTTCCGCACCGGAGATCTTGGGCGCTGGGCCGATGGCGAGTACCTGGTCGTGACCGGCCGGGCCAAAGATGTCATCATCCGCAACGGGGAGAACATCTCCGCCAAGGAAGTCGAGGACCTGCTCGCCGACCACCCCGGCATTGCCGACATCGCGGTCATCGGGCTCCCCGACGACCGCAGCGGAGAACGGGCTTGTGCGGTGATCGTGCCAACGGGCGCGGTCGCCCGCCCGGATGTCGCAAGCCTGCGTGCGCTGTTGGAGAGCAAGGGTGTCGCGAAATTCAAGGCGCCAGAACAGGTCGTCATCTGGGATGCGCTGCCGAAGAACGATGCCGGGAAGATACTCAAGCATCAGATCCGAGCGGTGTTGACACAGGATGGGTGAGATGCAGGTCGCAATCGTCACGGGCGCAAGCAGCGGCATCGGTATGGGATGTGCGAAGAAACTCGCCGAGGCGGGCATGGCGGTCGTTGGCACCGGCCGTGACAAGGACCGGCTGGCCGAGCTGGAAGAGGCCGTCAATGCCCCAGGGCGGGTAGCAACGCTCGCCGTCGACTTGACTCACGACGACGCGCCGCGACGCATCGTGGACCTTGCGGTATCCCGGTGGGGGCACATCGACTTTTTGATAAACAATGCCGGAGCGGGCAGCCCCAGGCCGCTGCACGAAACCGACGATGAAACACTGGATTACTTCCTGGGATTGATGCTGCGCGCCCCGTTTCGGCTCGCACGTGACGTGCTGCCGCACATGCGACCCGGATCGGCGATCATCAACATCACGTCGACTTTCGCGGTGATCGGCGGGCTGCGTGGGGGCGCCTACTCCGCGGCCAAAGGCGGACTGACCGCTTTGACCACTCATATCGCCTGCCAGTACGGGGCGTCCGGCATCCGCTGCAACGCCGTCGCGCCCGGTGTGACGTTGACGCCGATGGTAGAGAAACGCCTGGAGGACGAGCGATTCCGCAAGCTCAACACCGAGATGACGCCACACCAGCGGTTGGGCACTGTCGATGACGTTGCCAGCACCGTCGCGTTCTTGTGCTCACCGGGCGGAAGTTTCATCAACGGGCAGACAATCGTTGTCGATGGCGGCTGGAGTTCGACGAAGTATCTGTCTGAGTTCGCGTTGGAATCGCGCTGGACCGCGCGGTGAACCTGTTTGCACTGCTCGATCAGGCTGCGAACCGGTTCGCCGATCGCGGCGCGGTGTATCACGGTACCCGGCGCGTGTGCACGTGGCGCGAGTTGCGCAACCGGGCTTTGCGGCTGGCAAGATCGATCCGGCAACAGTACGGCGCGGGTGCCCGTGTCGCGATCGCCAGCCACAACCGCCCGGAGATCGTCGAGTTGATGTTCGCGATCTGGGCTGCCGAGTGCGTGGTCGTCCCGATCAACTACAAGCTGCATCCGCGCGAGGTGGCTCAGATCCTCGACGACGCCGGCGTGTCGCAGGTGTTCGCCTCATCCAAAATCGCCGCCGAGCTCGTACCCGTGACCAGCAGGCCAATCGAAACCATTGGTTCCGAGCGTTATTCACGTCGGCTCAGCGTCGCCCCATCGGCGCCACCGTACACTGACCCGTCGACGCTGGCGTGGCTGTTCTACACCAGCGGAACCACTGGCCCGTCGAAGGGTGCGATGCTGTCGCACCGCAATTTGACGGCGATGGCCGTAGCGCACCTGGCCGACATCGACACTCCCACCGAGGACGGCAGCCTGATACACGCGGCGCCGATGTCGCACGGCTCCGGTCTTTACATCGTGCCGTACGTGTTGCGCGCAGCCCGCCAGGTCGTGCCCGAGTCACAAGGATTCGATCCCGACGAGTTCCTGGACCTCTGCGAGCACCACCCGGCCGGCAGCGCGTTCCTGGCCCCGACGATGGTGCAGCGGCTGGTGAAGACGGGCCGCGTCCGTCCGGCCAATTTGCAGACCATCGTCTACGGCGGCGGGGCGATGTACGTCGAGCCCCTGAAAAAGGCGATGGCAGCCTTCGGCCCGATTTTCGCGCAGATTTACGGGCAGGGCGAGTCACCGATGACCATCACCGGGCTGCGTCGTGCCGATCACGAATCAGGCGATGACGCCATCCTCGGCTCGGTCGGCTATGCGCGGTCGGGTATGGAGGTCGCGGTGTTGCGCCCGGACGGCTGGCCGGCGCCGACCGGTGAGATCGGCGAGGTTGTGTGCCGCGGCGATGCGGTCATGTCCGGGTACTGGGGGAACCCCGAGGCGACCCGCGCCACGCTCAAGGATGGCTGGCTCTACACCGGTGACATGGGTTCGTTCGACGCTCGCGGTTTCCTCACGCTGCGCGATCGGTCAAAAGATGTCGTGATCAGCGGCGGAAGCAACATCTATCCCCGGGAGGTGGAAGAGGCTCTGCTCGAGCACCCCGGGGTGTCAGAGGCATGCGTGCTGGGTGCGCCCGACGCCGAGTGGGGTGAGGTGGTAATCGCATTCATCGTCGGCGCGGCCGAGCCGGCCGAGTTGGACGCGCATCTGTTGCAGCGGATTGCCCGCTTCAAACGGCCCAAGCGCTACGAATTCGTCGACGAGTTACCGAAGAACAGCTACGGCAAGGTGCTCAAGCGGGAACTGCGCGCAAGTCTGGGGTGAAGGGCGCCGGCCCATGTCCTTTTGCACTGAGAGCCACGCATTGGCGGGTAGTCGCGGCGCCGTCCGGTCTGACAAGCGCGGTGCTACCGACCTTGATCTGGGCACTTCCCTACCGGAAAAAGGGAACCGGGCTTTCGCGCGTGTCTTCTGCCGAATCGTGCTGCGGC
>CAYNLB010000007.1:0-16939 GCA_964397935.1 uncultured Mycobacterium sp. | reverse complement strand
CCGGAAAAAGGGAACCGGGCTTTCGCGCGTGTCTTCTGCCGAATCGTGCTGCGGCGTAATTAAGCTTGCTGCGATCAACAGGAGGGGCAACGACGTATCGGCATCAACTATGGCGCCGGGCGACATGGTGGTCGGGGCGCGTTAACGGCGAGGGCTGAGCCGGGCGGGCTTGATCCCGTACCGGCTCGTCGTGCTCGGCGGCCCCGATGGGTCGCGCCCGTGCGCCGTGTCGGCCGCCTGGCAATTTGGGATCAACCGGAGCGGCGCAGCGGGATTCCGGCGCTCGATGGGCTGCGCGCGATAGCGGTCGCGTTGGTGCTCGTCGGACATGGCGGCATCCCCGGCGTGAGTGGTGGGTTCATCGGCGTCGACATCTTCTTCGTCCTCAGCGGATTCCTGATTACCTCGCTGCTGCTGGACGAACTGGGGCGCGCCGGACGTATCGAGTTGACCGGCTTCTGGATTCGGCGCGCGCGTCGGCTGCTGCCTGCCCTGGTGCTGATGGTGCTCACGGTGGCGGCCGCTCGCGAACTTCTTCCCGAGCAGGCCCTCAGCGGCCTGCGCCGCGACGCGGTCGCGGCGTTCCTGTGGATGGCGAACTGGCGGTTCGTCGCCCAGAAGACCGACTACTTCACCCAAGGCGCTCCACCGTCACCGCTGCAGCACACCTGGTCTCTCGGTGTGGAGGAGCAGTACTACTTCACCTGGCCACTCCTGCTCATCGCGGTTACCCTGCTGTTGGCCGCGCGCGCGAGACGCCGCTTCACCTGGGCCACCGTAGGGGGTGTCCGGTTCGTCGCGTTCATCATTGCCACTTTCGGTGCGTTGGCTTCCGCCGTAGTCGCCATGGTCATGGCTTCCGATACCACCCGGGACCGGATATATTTCGGGACCGACACCCGAGCGCAGGCGTTGCTGACCGGCTCCGCGGCAGCGGCCCTGCTGGTTCGTGATTGGCCATCGCTGAACCGCGGCTGGTGCCTGATCCGGACTCGGTGGGCAAGGCGGGTCGCCCGCCTGCTCCCGCTCCTCGGTCTGGTCGGGCTGGCGGCCGCGACCCACTACGCCACGGGAAGCGCAGGCGAATTCCGCCACGGTCTGCTGATCGTGGTCGCAATCGCGGCGGTCTTGGTGGTCGCCCCGGTGGCATTGGAGCAACGCGGAGCGGTCGCGCGCCTTCTCGCCCGGCGCCCATTGGTGTGGCTGGGCACCATCTCCTATGGCATCTATCTGTGGCACTGGCCGATCTTTCTGGCGCTCAACGGCGAACGCACCGGATGGGCCGGACTCCCGCTGTTCGGCGCTCGCTGTGCCGCCACGGTAGCGGTGGCCGCTGCGTCATGGTGGCTGATCGAGCAACCGATCCGGCGCTGGCGACCGGTGCGGGTGCCGTTGTTGCCGTTGGCTGCGGCGACACTGGCCAGCGCCGCGGCGGTGACATTGCTGGTGGTCCCGGTGGGTACCGGACCCGCGTTACGCGAGGTCGGACTGCCGCCGGGAGTCTCGGCGGTCGCCGCCGTCTCACCTTCCCCGCCGGATGAAAGCCAGCCAAGGCCGGTGGCACGAGACCCCAATCGGCCGTTCACCGTTTCCGTGTTCGGCGATTCGATCGGATGGACGTGGATGCACTACCTCCCTCCGACGCCCGGATTCACGTTCCTCGACCACACCGTGATCGGCTGCAGCCTGGTACGCGGCAGCCCCTATCGGTACATCGGCCAAACCCTGGAACAAAGAACAGAATGCGACAGCTGGCCACTCAGGTGGGCGAGGCAGGTCAGCCGGGATCAGCCGGACGTCGCGCTGCTGATCATCGGCCGCTGGGAGACGGTCGACCGTGTCAACGAGGGGCAGTGGACCCACATTGGTGACCCGACCTTCGACGCCTACCTGAACGGCGAACTCGAGCGGGCATTGAACATCGTTGGTTCCACCGGTGTTCGAGTGGTGGTTGCCACCGTGCCCTACAGCAGGGGCGGCGAAAAGCCAGATGGCCGCCTGTATCCGGAAGACCAACCGGATCGGGTCAACCTGTGGAACAGCATGTTACGCAAAACGGTGAGTCACCACAGCGGCGTCCAAATTTTGGATCTGAACAAAAAACTATGTCCGGACGGTGTTTACACGGCCAAGGTCGACGGGATCAAGGTCCGCAGCGACGGAGTCCACCTCACTCCGGAAGGCGTGAAGTGGCTGACGCCGTGGCTGGAGGAGTCCCTCCGGTAGCTGTCAGCTGCCAGTGCGGCAGCTGATTTCCATGCTGTCGCTGTCTCGGGCGAGGAAATTGAAGCTCACGTACCCGTTGTCAGGATTACGTACGCGGTCCAGATACGGCTGGGTCTCGGCCGAATTGGTGTTGTCGGCGACGATCAATACACCGGGGGACAGGCGCGGTTCGAGCAGCTCGATCACCGGCAGATAGAGGTCTTTCCAACCGTCGAGCAACACGAAATCGACGGGTGTGTCCAGGCCTCCCAGCGTGGACAGCGCATCCCCTTCGAGAATGGTGATGACGTCGTCCAAACCGGTCTCGGCGAACGTTTTCTTTGCGGCGGAGATCTTGGCGGCACTGAGCTCGGTGGTGATCACTCGACCGGTGCCGTTGTCGCGCACCGCAGCTGCCAAGTGAAGAGCGGAAATGCCGAACGACATGCCGAATTCGACGACCGTCGCCGGGCGGGTTGCCCGGATCAGTGCGTACAGCAGCCGGCCGGCTTCCGGAGTCACCGGGATGTACAAATCGCTCATCGCCTCGGCGCGTTCCCGTGTGGTCATTTGCCGCGCCAATTCATGACGTCTCTCCCGCAGCAGCGACATCTGGTTCTTGGCCTCGCCGTACATGCGATCGAGCGTCGACGCCACCCGCGTGTTCTGCAAAGTATTGACCATGCTTCGAGAGTAGGCCGAATGAATACGTGGGCCGGCAGCGGCTTTGCGGCGTTTGCGCACGGCACGTCGGTAACGATCTGGCCCACGCGTTTGACGGGCCTTGGGCGGCGATGCGAGCATGTATGAGCAAGCACCTCGGTAGGTGAGGCGTCTGCATGGATACAGGCCACTGACCCCGAACGTCGAGAGACGCCCCGGGTCAGGACAGCTCCTCCCGGACACAAGGGTTGAGCCCAAGTGGCTTCTGGGCGATGTCCCGGATACGCCGTGCAGTGCCGAAGCTCCGTCGAGAGGGGTGTGGTCTGCGGGCGCCCGCCGGCCAGTTGTGCCTCTCCCGTTCAGGTGAATGTGGTGACACCCGCGTGTGTCCTGGCCGTGAGGAGGTGAGGGCGAAGATGAGCGAATCCAGTCCGGGTGATAGCCCCTATCCGAAATCCATCTCTTCCCGATCCGGTTCCGGCATTCGGTTCCCGGCCTGACCTTCGGGCGCTGTGGACTCCTCGCGGCTGATGCTTGGCGCCGGCCGCTACCACACCGATCGGGACTCCGGTAGGAGAGGACCATGACTTTTGTCGTCACACAACGTGTTTTCGGTGCGATGAGGTTGCGCGGACGGTCGATGCTGCGTGCGGGCCGGGTGCTGACCAACAGGTTTTTCACATTGCGCTGCCCCACTCCGCAAGAGCGGGCCGACCTGTATGTGTCGCGGCTGCCGATCGCCGTGCTCGCGGCGCCCTCGTCCGGCCCGCAAGCCGCGCCCCGGCGGCGGCCTTAGGGCGAACCGTTGGGCAGCAGAACGATTTTGCCGTGGGTGTGCCGCTGCTCGAGCACGGCGAAGGCGTCAGCGACCTGGTCAAGCGGGAAGGTGGCGGCGACGTCGAAATCGACGGCGCCGGTCGCGACCAGGTCGGCGACTTCGGCGAGTACCTCCGGTGTCGACGCGTCCATGCTGCCCTCGGTTAGGGCGCCGATTTCGCCGGCCTTCTGAAAGGAGATGATGGTCTCTATCCGCTCAGGTGCCACCCCCAGATCCACCGCCAGTTGGAGGTAGTCCGGCCCGAACAGGTCGATGAACGCGTCGATTCCGTCCGGTGCGGCGTCACGCAGCCGTGCGGCCAGCCCGTCACCGTAGGCGATCGGGAGGACGCCGTGGGAGCGCAACCAGTCAGCGTTACCCGGCCCCGCAATACCCAGGATTCGCGCCTTCCGCAGGCCCAGCAGCTGCACGACAAGGCTGCCAACTCCACCGGCAGCCGCCGACACGGCGACCGTCTCGCCCGGCTCGGGTGCTACCGCGCGGACAGCCGCATACGCGGTCACCCCGACGACGTAGAGCGAACCCGCTACCTCCCAACGCATCTGGGGCGGCTTGCGGATCAGTTGCCCCACCGGGACAGCGGTGTGAGTTGCGTGGCTGGACCGGCGCAGGCTGAACCCGAGGACCTCGTCGCCGACGGAGAATTCGGTGACCCCGGAACCTAGCGCCGTCACGATGCCGGCGAGGTCGCTGCCCTCGCCGGACGGGAACGTGGCGGGGAACATCTCGTGCATCGCCCCGACTCGGATACCGGCCTCGCCGGGGTTGATCCCGGCGGCCCGAACTTCGACCACCACCTCGCCCGGCCCGGGCGAGGGCATATCGATGTCCGCCACGTACAACACATCCCGGCCGCCGTAGCGGTCGAACCGTACGGCGCGCGCCACTGCATCCGTCATCGGACTCCCTCCCCGGGGGCATGCCCCTTCCCGACGCCAGCATAGGCCGCAAACCGGTACCCGGCCGTCGGCATGCGCGGGGTATGTTTTCTACACGTTGTCCGGTCACATCAGTGCCGCTGAAAGGAACATCCATGGACGTTGCCCGGGTCGGTGCCGCCCGTTGGGCCGTCGCCACCATCATGGTCGGCACCGCGGCCGCCGGCTGCGCCAGTGGGAACGACGCCTCGTCGGCCAACTCGTCGAGCTCCGCCGCTTCATCGTCCAGTTCGAGTGCGGTGGTGAGCCCTTCGCCGGGACAGCCCACCGACTACAGCGCTTTGCTGATCACGCCGGGTGACATCGGTGGCGATTTCACCACGCCGCAACCACCGGTGCTCAACCCCAATAACGCGCCGGGCGTTGCGCAGTTGTTCGCCAATGCGGACAACAGCCGGAGAATCGGCGACACCATTCTGATCGTCGCTGACCCCGCGGCGGCAGCGGCCGGTGTCGAAAACACCCAAGGCAACTACGCGGGCAAGGTCATTGGCACATGGCAGCCGGTCGATGTGGGCTCCAACGGGGCGATGATTTCCGGTAGTTCGCCAGACAACTCCCAAGCAGTGACGGTGCTGTTGTTCACCGAGGGCAGGGCACTTGTCAACCTGGAATTCGACAGCCCGCCCGATGATCCGACCGATCCGGGCGTCGCGGCCGAGATCGGCCGCAAGCAGGACGCCGCGATCAAGAGGGGATTGCCCGGCTAGCCGAGCCCCGATCTTGCCGGCGCAGACGACTGTTAAGCGACGACCCGGATGGGATCGCCGACGTTCACCTGGTTGAAGTACCACGCAGCGTTGTCGGGGCTGAGATTGATGCACCCGTGACTGACGTTGGCGTAGCCCTGGGAGTTCACTGACCAGGGGGCCGAGTGCACGTATACACCGCTCCACGTCACGCGAACCGCGTAACTGGCGGTGATCTTGTATCCCTCGGGGGAACTGAGCGGAATACCGATGGTCCGGGAGTCCATGACCACGGTGCGCTGCTTCTGCAGCGCGGCGAAGTTGCCGATCGGTGTGGGGCGGCTGGGCTTGCCCATGGACGCCGGCATGGTGCGCAGCACTTCCCCGTTTCTGCTGACGGTGAAGGTGTGCGCGGAGATGTCGGCGACACCGAGCAGCTGGTCGCCGGTCTCGAAGCCGGTCGTCAGCGCCTGCACACCGACCGAGACGTGGCTGTGGGCGGGCCAATAGTGGTTCGGAACCCACTGCACGACACTGCCCTCGACCCACTCGAAGTGCCCGGGCGTCTTGCTCGGCGACGCGACGTGGATTGACCGTTCCGCGGCGGCGCGATCGGTGATGGGCGCGGTAAACCTCACCACGACCGGGTGCGCCACGCCCACCACTGCGCCGTCAGCGGGCAAAATCGAGGCGACGGTCGGAACGGGCTGGGGGATCGGGGCTGCGGCGATACCGCGGGCAGCCGGTCCGATTATCCCCATGGCCGTGATCGCGACCATAACAGAAAGATAACGAACCCCTCGGCGCATAGCGTCCGCCCTTCGCGATGGTGCGATCGACACGATCGTATTCTACGGGCTGGCCCCGTATCGCCCGCTTCAGCAAACATCGGTGGGTTCGCCGGCGGGCGGATAACAGTCTGGTCACCGGGTGACCTCGGTGCCGTCACGGGCAAACTCTCACCCGGGAAGTCGTCCGGCGGGAATCGCATGGCACGGGGATGCGCAGAGAGCTCGCGGCGGCGCGACGCATGCAACAGCGCAATGGCTTCGATGGCGGCCGGATTGGCCGGCGCGTTCTGGACGCGTTAGCCTCAGCGGGATCGCCCGAAGGCCGAGGAGGTGCGGGTGCTCTTCCGTCAACTGGAATATTTCGTTGCGGTCGCTTCCGAGCGGCACTTCGCCCGCGCGGCCGAGAAATGCTACGTTTCCCAGCCCGCGCTATCCGCAGCGATCGCCAAACTGGAACGTGAGCTGAATGTCACGCTGATCAATCGCGGACACACTTTCGAGGGCCTTACCCCCGAAGGCGAACGACTGGTCGTGTGGGCCAAACGCATTCTCGCCGAGCATGATGCGTTCAAGGCCGAGGTGGATGCCGTGCGATCGGGTATCACCGGAACGCTTCGGCTTGGCACGGTTCCAACCGCCTCGACCACAGCCTCCCTGGTTCTTTCGGCATTCTGTTCGGCGCACCCGTTGGCGAAGGTGCAGATCCTTTCCCGGTTGGCCGCCACCGAACTGTACCGCCGCCTGCGCGAATTCGAGTTGGATGCCGCGATAGTGCATGCGGCGCCTGACGAGGCCCACGACGTGCATCTGGTGCGGCTGTATGAGGAGCGTTATGTGTTGCTGTCACCGGCAGACATGTTGCCCTCGGGTGCGTCGACGCTGACCTGGCCGGAGGCCGCGCAGTTGCCACTGGCGCTGCTCACGACCGAGATGCGCGACCGCCAGATCATCGACAAGGCCTTTGCCGACCACGCCATCACCGTCACCCCACAGGTCGAAACCGACTCCGTTGCTTCATTATTCGCCCAAGTTACCGCCGGCAACTGGGCATGCATCGTGCCCCACACGTGGCTGTGGACATCGCCGCTGGGCGCAGAGATCCGCGCGGTTGAAATGGTTGATCCGGTACTCAAAGCCGACATTGCCCTCGCCACCAACTCCACCGGGCCCGGCTCGCCGATCGCCCGTGCGCTCGCCGTGTGTGCCGGGCAACTGGCGCTCAACGACTTCTTTGAAGCTCAGCTGGCGGGAATCACACGCCGGCGCTGACTGCCGTCGTCGGCGGCTGGGCTGCGCTGGTCGGATTCAGGCTCGCCAGATGGCCGCTTTCCACGCCGGCCGCCGGGTCGAGCTCGCAGTCGATGATCGAGGGCCCATGAGATTCAATGGATTCGGCCAGTGCCGCCCGCAACTCGGACGGCGTGGTGACGTGATACCCCTTGCCGCCGAACGCCTCTGCGATCAGCTCGTGGTGCGCCCGCGCAGTCAATACGGTGGGCGCCGGATCGCTTCCGTTGGATGCTTCATCGCCGCGGTACACACCGCCATTGTTGAGGATGACGACGGTCACCGGAAGCCGGTAGCGGCAGATGGTCTCGATCTCCATACCGCTGAAACCGAATGCGCTGTCACCTTCGATCGCCACCACTGGCTTGCCGGTCTCGACGGTAGCAGCGATGGCGTAACCCATCCCTATACCCATCACGCCCCAGGTCCCGGTGTCCAGCCGGTGGCGCGGCACTTCCATGTCGATCACATTTCGGGCGAGGTCCAGTGCGTTGGCCCCCTCGTTGACGACGTAAACGTCCGAGTTTTCCTGCAGGACCGAGCGGATGGCGCCGAGGGCGTTGTAAAAACGCATAGGGTGCGGATTCTCGGCCAGGCGCTGACGCATCTTGGCGTCGTTGCGTACTTTGCGCTCGGTCAGCTCGCCGGTCCATTCCGCGGGCGCGGTGACCGGCCGGGTTGCCAGGCCCTCGCGCAGCGCCGACATCACCGAGCCGATGTCGCCGACCAGCGGTGCAACGATCGGCTGATTGCTGTCGAACTCGCAAGCCTCGATATCGATTTGCACGAACTTGGCATTGGCAGCCCACTGGGGTGATTCCCCATGGCCGAGTAGCCAATTCAGCCGGGCGCCGACCAGCAAGACCGCATCGGCGCGGGCAACCGCCAGCGAGCGCGCGGCGGCGGCGGACTGTGGGTGGGAGTCCGGCAGCAGCCCTTTGGCCATCGACATCGGCAGAAACGGAATCCCGGTGGCCTCGACGAATTGCCGAATCTCGCTGTCCGCCTGCGCGTATGCCGCCCCCTTGCCGAGCACGATCAACGGCCGCTGCGCCTCCGAGAGCACCTGTAGTGCGCGATCGACCGCTTCCGGTGCCGGCAGCTGACGGGGAGCGGGGTCGACAACCCGCCAGATGGTGTCAGCGGCGGCCGACGCCGTCATGGCCTGGCCCAGCACATCGCCCGGGATATCGAGGTAGACGCCGCCCGGACGACCCGAGACCGCAGTGCGAATGGCGCGGGCGATGCCGCGCCCGATGTCCTCGATCCGGTTGATCCGGTAGGCCGCCTTGGCGAACGGCCGCGCGGCGTTGAGCTGGTCGAGCTCGCCGTATTCGCCCCGCTGCAGATCCACCATCGCTCGATCGCTCGAACCCGAGATCTGGATCATCGGGAAGCAATTCGTCGTGGCGTTCGCCAGTGCGGCCAGGCCGTTGAGGAAGCCGGGTGCCGACACCGTCAGGCAGACGCCAGGCCGGCGGGTGAGGAACCCCGCCACGGCCGCGGCATTACCGGCCGAGGTCTCCTGTCGAAAGCCGATGTAGCGGATTCCGGAGGCCTGGGCCACCCGGGCGAGATCCGTGATCGGGATGCCGACCACCCCATAGATGGTGTCGACATCGTTGGTCTTGAGCGCGTCTACGACCAGGTGGAAGCCGTCGATCAACCGGGTCGACTGTTGCGCGTCGCTGGGAGGTGCCGAATATGTGGTCATGATGGCGACTCCTCGTGTGCCTGTGGTCGGCGGGCCGGATGGTCCGCCCGGTGTGGTTATGCCTCGGTCATCACAATGACGCCAGCTGTTACCCGGTGTCCAAGACTAAGCCGCTATGCGGCGATTTACGCTGTCTATCGGCGCCGGTGGCGCGGGTGACGCCAATTCAATAGCTGACGGTTATCGGTCGTGAGGGAACCGGTATTGGACGGTCGGACAGCCAACCCGGCATGGTGCTAGCAGGTGCTTTCGCTGGTAATGGAAGGAGTGCGGCGATGACGTCTGACGCGATCACCGGCAACGAGGTTGCGGGGTCGACGGGATTCCCTAGCCCACGCATCGCCGACCTGGTCGAGGCGGTGGCAAGGCAGTCGCCAGAGGCACCGGCGCTGGTCATCACCTCGGATCGCATACCGGTCAGCTACCGCGAGCTGATGCGCCTGGTTGACGACCTGGCCGGGCAGCTGAGGCGTGCCGGCCTGGGGCCGGGCGATCGGGTCGCCCTGCGTGCCGGCAGCAACGCCGAATTCGTTGTCGGATTGCTGGCGGCTTCACGAGCGGACCTGATCGCCGTCCCGCTGGACCCGGCCCTGCCGGTCAGCGAGCAGCGCGCGCGAAGTGCGGCGGTGGGCGCGCGGGCGGTGCTCGTCGACAGCCTCGATTCGCAAGGCGCGGGTGACAAGGACGGACCGGCCTTGCGGTGGTGGCCGATCGCGGTCACCGGCGGCAATGGGGACCGCGCCGTGGCCGTCAATCTGGACGCAGCGAGCGGTCCCGAGGACGATTTTTCGACGCCCGAGGGGCTCCACGACGACGACGCCATGATCATGTTCACCGGCGGAACTACGGGTGTGCCGAAAATGGTCCCCTGGACGCGAGGAAACATCGCCGGCTCGGTACGGGGCATCGTCGCCGGATACGGGCTCGGTCCGGAAGATGCGACGGTCGCGGTCATGCCGCTTTACCACGGTCACGGACTGCTCGCCGCGCTGCTGGCGACCCTGGCCTCCGGTGGTTCGGTGTTGTTGCCCGCGCGTGGCCGGTTTTCGGCCCACACGTTCTGGGACGACATCGACGCCGTTAAAGCCACCTGGTACACGGCGGTCCCGACGATTCACCAGATCTTGCTGGAGCGCGCCACGACCGACGAGCAGGGAGGCAAGCGAGCCGCTTTGCGTTTCATCCGCAGTTGCAGCGCTCCGCTCACCGCCGAAACGGCGCAGGCGTTGCACGACGCGTTTTCGGCACCGGTGGTGTGCGCTTTCGGAATGACCGAAGCCACCCATCAGGTGGCGACCACGGCCATCGGGGGGAGCGCCCAAGACCAAAACCCCGCTGCCACACCCGGGCTCGTCGGCCGTTCGACCGGACCGGAGATCCGGATTATCGGGTCCGACGGCCGGCCCGCGCCCGCGGACGGCGTCGGAGAGGTGTGGTTGCATGGGCCGACCGTGGTGCGCGGCTACCTCGGTGACCCGGCGATCACGGCCGCCAATTTCACCGATGGGTGGCTGCGCACCGGTGATCTGGGGTCGTTGTCAGCGGCCGGCGATCTGACGATCCGCGGTCGGATCAAGGAACTCATCAACCGCGGCGGCGAAAAGATTTCACCGGAGCACGTCGAGGACGTGCTGGCCGGCCATCCCGATGTGCTGGAGGTGGCGGTGTTCGGTGTGCCGGACAAGATGTACGGGGAGATCGTGGGTGCGGTGATCGTGCCCCGCGGGTCGGCCGCGCCGACTCCGGCCGAGCTGGCGGCGTTCTGCCGTGAGCGGTTGGCGCCCTTCGAGGTGCCGGCCAGCTTCCAGGAGGCAAGTGAACTGCCGCATACCGCAAAGGGCTCGCTGGACCGTCGTGCTGTGGCCGAACAGTTCGCTCGCGGAACCTAGCAACCGGTCAGACGGGGGCCTGTACCCGGGCGGCTGCGGATTCCGGCATGGGCTCGTAGCGGACAAACGAACGGGTGAATGACGCCGCCCCGTGTGCCAATGAGCGCAAGTCGATCGCATATCGGGTCAACTCGACCTGGGGTACCTCCGCTTTCACCGCGGTGCGTTCGTTACCCGCGGTGTCGGTGCCGAGCACTCGGCCGCGACGACCCGACAGGTCGCCCATCACCGCCCCGACGTAATCGTCGGGTACCAGTACCGAGATCTCGTCGATGGGCTCCAGCAGGGCCACCTTCGTCGCCGCCGCCGCCTCGCGCAATGCCAGCGCGCCCGCCATCTGGAACGCGAAGTCCGACGAGTCCACGCTGTGCGCCTTGCCATCGAGCAGGGTGACCCGGATGTCGACCACCGGGTAACCGGCGTGCACGCCCTTCTCCATCTGTGCGCGTACGCCCTTCTCCACACTGGGAATGAACTGCCGCGGCACCGCTCCGCCGACCACTTTATCGACGAACTCGAATCCGGAGCCCTCCGGCAGTGGTTCCACCTCGACATCGCAAACCGCATACTGGCCGTGCCCGCCGGACTGCTTCACATGGCGGCCATGGCCCTTTGCTTTGCCGCTGAAGGTTTCTCGCAGTGGAACACGGAGTTCCACCGTGTCAACGGTGACGCCGTACCGGTTGGCCAACGCGTCGAGGACGACGCCCGCATGCGCCTCGCCCATGCACCAGAGCACAATCTGGTGGGTCTCCTGGTTCTGCTCGATCCGCAGGGTCGGGTCCTCGGCGGCCAGCCGCCCCAGCCCCACCGACAATTTGTCTTCGTCGGTCTTGGCGTGCGCGGCGATGGCAACCGGCAGCAACGGCTCCGGCATCGTCCACGGTTTCAGTACCAGCGGCTCCGACTTGTCCGAGAGCGTGTCGCCCGTTTCGGCCCGGCTCAGCTTTCCGATCGCGCAGATGTCGCCCGCCACCACAGCGGAGGCGGGTCGCTGCTGCTTACCGAGCGGGAAGGACAGCACGCCGATGCGTTCGTCTTCGTCGTGGTCGGGATGCGTACTCCCATTCCCGTTGGTCGCACCGAAGAACGACGCAAAATGGCCCGACACATGAAGCGTCGTGTCGGGCCTGATCGTGCCGGAGAACACCCGGACCAGGCTGACCCTGCCGACGTAGGGGTCCGACGTCGTCTTCACCACCTCGGCGAGCAACGGCGCCGCTGTGTCACAGGCCAGCGTTGCGTGCGGGGCGCCCTGCGCCGTAAAGACCTCCGGCAGCGGATGTTCCATCGGAGACGGGAATCCGCGCGTGGCCACCTCCAGCAATTCCAGGGTGCCGACACCGGTGCTGCTGCATACCGGGATCACCGGGAAAAACGAGCCTCTGGCAACGGCTCTCTCCAAGTCCTCGATGAGCACCGACTCGTCAATGGCCTCACCGCCGAGGTAGCGGTCCATCAGCGACTCGTCCTCGGATTCCTCGATGATTCCTTCGATCAAAGCGCCGCGCGCTTCCCCGATCCGCTCGGCGTCCGACGGGTCCGGCTGGTGCATGGTCCGCTTGCCATCGGCGTATTGGTAGCGCGTCTGCGACAGCAATCCGATCAGGCCTTCGCAGGATGGTAGGCCGGTCGGCAGGTAGAGCGGTAAGACCTTGTCGCCGAACGCGTTTTGCGCGGCGGCCAGTGCCTCCTGGTAGTTCGCGCGCGCGTGGTCGAGCTTGGTGATCACTACGGCGCGGGGCATGCCGACCTCGCTGCATTCCCGCCACAGTAATTTGGTCGGCTCGTCGACGCCCTCGTTTGCCGCGATCACGAACAGCGCGCAGTCCGCGGCGCGCAACCCGGCCCGCAACTCGCCGACGAAATCGGCGTAGCCCGGTGTGTCGACCAAGTTGACCTTCACGCCGTCGTGTGACAGTGAGGCCACAGCAACGCCCACCGATCGCTGTTGGCGGATCTCTGCCTCGTCGTAGTCGCAGACGGTGCTGCCGTCGGTGACCGAGCCCGCTCGGTTGAGCACTCCGGCCGCAACCAGCAGGGCTTCCACGAGCGTGGTCTTGCCGCCCCCCGACGGCCCCACCAGAACCACGTTGCGAATGTCGCCCGGACCGTTGGCGGTGGGAGCACTACCCGCACCCTGGGAAGTATTCGTCCTGTCCGCCATGGCTTTCCTCCGAGTTTCCCAGGTCGCGTCCGCCCGTACACCTAACTAGCTACCATTCACCCAACCACCGCCCACCACAAGAGGTCCGGCTCGAAACGTTGACCGCCGAAACCGTCGGCGGCGGGTGTCACGCGAACCGGGGCGGGCCTGCCGGGCGGTCGGGTGGTGCGCGACTTATGCTGCGGTAGAACCGCATACGACGATCGACCGACCGCACAACGAGCCGGGCCGGGCAGCCGATCGCCACGGTGGGCAAAAATTGCGGCAAGTCGGGCATTGCCGACGCTCCGGGCCGACACGGTGCTGATGGTCGCCGCGATGACCTGGCCAAGCCCGGGCCGAAGGGCGGCAAACCCCCCTAGGCTCGCGGATGCCAGCTGGACCAGCGGCGCACTACCACGGCGATCACCGGACCATCCAACGGGACGGATTGATACTGAGGGTATTTGGCGCGCAGCAGCCGGTATCCGAGGGCCATGGCTTCGCCGTCGGAATGGAGTGTGGCGAAACCGTCGGCCCGGACCCACCACAACTGCGTCCAATCGTCGGCGTAGTGGTCGACGAGCAGGCTCACCTGGGGATTGCTCTCGATGTTGGCCAAGCGGCGCAGTCGTCGCGTGGATTTCGGTTTCGCGTCGACCGCGGTGTATACCACGTCGTGGCCGTCCCGGGAGCCACTGTCGACCGCAAACACCACCGGCACCAGGTGCGGCAGGCCGCCGGGCGTAATCGTGGCCATTCGGGCTACCGGGGACTGCGTGAACCTGACCTTGGGGTCGAATAAGTCCACGTGGTCAGCCTAGGGCTCCGGCCGATACGAAACCTTGCGCCTGCCATGCACAGCTACCTGCATTACGGTTGTATACACGAAACTGTGCCGCCCAGAGCCTGAGGCCGGGACAGTTCTGATGTTTTGGCGTGAAGCAGGAAGGTAACGGGATGAGCAAATCGCACCACCGCTTGGCCTGGTGGCCATGGTTGGCCAGCGTGCTGACCCTGGTCGGACTGGGCCTCGGAGTGGGCTCCACGGCGGCGTCCGCGTCGCCGTCAAACCTGGCGCTCGGTCCGTTCATCGACCTGCCCCGCGAACCGCTCGACCCTGCGGCATTGGCCGGCCAGGTGGGGCCACAGGTGGTCAACATCGACACCAAGTTCGGCTACAACAACGCGGTCGGAGCCGGAACCGGCATCGTTATCGACCCCAACGGTGTCGTACTGACCAACAACCACGTGATCTCGGGGGCGACGGAGATCAGCGCGTTCGACGTCGGCAACGGGCAGACGTACGGCGTTGACGTGGTCGGCTACGACCGGTCGCAAGACATCGCGGTGCTGCAACTTCGCGGCGCGGCGGGGCTGCCGACCGCCGCGATCGGTGGCGGGGTGGCGGTGGGCGAACCGGTCGTTGCGATGGGTAACGCCGATGGCCACGGCGGAACCCCCAGCGCGGTGTCCGGCAAGGTCCTCGCGCTCAACCAGAGCGTCTCGGCAACTGACACACTGACCGGCGCCGCGGAGAAGCTGGGCGGGCTGATCCAGGCCGACACGCCGATCCAGCCCGGCGACTCGGGCGGCCCCATGGTCAACGGCAGCGGCCAGGTGATCGGTGTGAACACCGCCGCCACCGACAATTACAAGATGTCGGGCGGGCAGGGCTTCGCCATCCCGATTGGTCGGGCGATGGCGGTTGCCGGGCAGATCCGGGCGGGTGCCGGGTCGAATACCGTGCACATCGGCCCGACCGCTTTCATCGGCCTGGGCGTCACGGACAACAACGGCGATGGCGCGCGGATCGAGCGTGTTGTCACCGGCGGCCCGGGCGCAGCCGCCGGGATCTCCCCCGGTGATGTCATCACCGGTGTCGACAATGTCCCGATCAATGGCGCCACCGCGATGACGGACGTGCTTGTTCCGCACCACCCCGGGGACATGATCGCCGTCCACTTCCGCACCGCTGATGGCGTCGCGCGCACCGTGAACATAGTGCTGGCAGAGGGTCCGCCGGCCTGACACCCACGCGGACCCCGCTCGGCCGGCGACGAATTCATCTGCCGCCGGGCCCGATTGGTCGCACCGGTGCGGGCGTGATTCCCAACGTCACGCCTCGGGTATCCGTGGCATCGTGGAATTGATGAACGACGCAAGAGACGCTGTCGAGCACCATCCCGAGGGGGGCAGCCACGTCCAGGATGGTGTGGTCGAACACCCGAACGCGGAGGATTTTCGCAACGCGACCGCGCTGCCTGCCGACCCGACCTGGTTCAAGCGCGCCGTCTTCTACGAGGTGTTGGTGCGGGCGTTTTACGACGCCAGCGCAGATGGCGCCGGTGACCTGCGTGGCCTACACCAGCGCCTGGACTACCTGCAGTGGCTCGGCATCGACTGCATCTGGCTGCCACCGTTCTACGATTCGCCGCTGCGTGATGGTGGCTACGACATCAGGGACTTCTACAAGGTGCTTCCCGAATTCGGCACCGTCGACGATTTCGTCGCGCTGCTCGACGCGGCTCACGAGCGGGGCATCCGCGTCATCACCGACCTGGTCATGAACCACACCTCGGATTCACACCCGTGGTTCCAGGAGTCGCGCCACGATCCCGACGGGCCGTACAGCGACTACTACGTGTGGAGCGACACCAGCGAGCGCTACACCGACGCGCGCATCATCTTCGTCGACACCGAGGAGTCGAACTGGACGTTTGACCCGATCCGCCGCCAGTTCTACTGGCACCGGTTCTTCTCCCACCAGCCGGACCTGAACTACGACAGCCCGGCAGTACAGGAGGCGATGATCGATGTCATTCGCTTCTGGCTGGGCCTCGGGATCGACGGTTTCCGTCTGGACGCGGTGCCCTACCTCTTCGAGCGGGAGGGGACCAACTGCGAGAACCTGCCCGAGACCCACTCCTTTTTGAAGCGCGTCCGGAAGGTCGTCGATGACGAGTTCCCGGGCCGGGTGCTGTTGGCCGAGGCCAATCAGTGGCCCGGCGATGTGGTCGAGTACTTCGGCGAGGCCAGCACCGGGGGCGACGAATGCCACATGGCGTTCCACTTCCCACTGATGCCGCGCATATTCATGGCGGTCCGCCGCGAGTCGCGTTTTCCTATTTCGGAGATCCTGGCGCAGACACCGCCGATTCCGGATATGGCACAGTGGGGAATTTTCCTGCGTAACCACGACGAGTTGACGCTGGAGATGGTCACCGACGAAGAGCGTGACTACATGTATTCCGAGTACGCCAAGGATCCCCGAATGAAGGCGAACGTCGGAATCCGTCGCCGGCTGGCTCCGCTGCTGGACAACGACCGCAACCAGATCGAGCTGTTCACCGCGCTGCTGCTCTCGCTGCCGGGCTCGCCGGTGCTGTACTACGGCGACGAGATCGGCATGGGGGACGTCATCTGGCTGGGGGACCGTGACGGCGTACGTACCCCGATGCAATGGACGCCGGACCGCAACGCCGGCTTTTCCAAGGCCAACCCGGGCCGGCTGTACCTGCCGCCCAGCCAGGACCCCGTCTATGGGTACCAGGCAGTCAACGTGGAGGCGCAGCGCGACACGTCGACGTCGCTGCTCAACTTCACCCGCACGATGTTGTCGGTGCGTCGACGGCACGAGGCCTTCGCCATCGGCACCTTCGAAGAATTAGGGGGGTCGAATCCGTCGGTGCTGGCCTTCGTGCGGCAAGCGGGAAACAACGGCGACACAGTGCTGTGTGTCAACAACCTGTCGCGGTTCCCGCAGCCCATCGAACTGA
>CAYNLB010000006.1:0-63392 GCA_964397935.1 uncultured Mycobacterium sp. | reverse complement strand
GTTTTAGGTGCCGGTGCTCGTGAGAGCTTGAGGGTTCGAGTCCCTCCGCCCGCACTCTTGGGAACGCCATCATGGCAGGCGTCAGCCAGGTGCGCGAAACGATGGGCGGTACGGGCGTCAAACGCCTTCTGCGGGATACGTGGACCGCACGGGACACAAGGGAGACGCCATGGCCGCCGGACACCAGCCGCCATCGCCCGGCGAGGAAGCCGTCTCTGCAGCCGATGTGGAACTTGCGGAACGCCGAGCGGCGGAGGCCGGCGAACGTGCCGCAAGTGCCGATTTCTCGGCTGCCGGGAGCTTCGAGGAATCCGCGCGTCGGCACGACAAGGTTGCACAAGTCCAAGACCGAACCGTCGAACACGGCGCACCGGATATAGGTGTGCACCGGGAATCGGCGAGCCGCCATCGCGAGGCTGCGGCCGGCGACCGCAAGCTAGCCGAGCTGAAGCGGAAAGAGTCCGCGGCCGACCTCGATCGGTAGCACCGCTCGATAGCGCTCAGCTGTCCACGAACCGGGCGCGAACCTCCGGCGGGGGCAGCGGACAACTCTCGTACTTGCCAAAGATCCGGTAGCGAACGTCAGCGATCCTGTCGTAGAGCCAGTCGCGAAGCGGAACGGGGATGATGCGGGAGACCTTGAGCAGCTTCCACGGGCCGCCGAGATAATCCACCACGCGCAACGCGGCCGCGGATCGGACAGCGACCCGTTCCGTCGGCCGCCCGGGCTCATCGACGAACACCACGGAGTCGACGTCGTGGATGGCCGGGTGCCGATCGATGATCGCGCGCGCGAAGTCACTGTCCAGGGCCGCAAAGCGCAGAGAGCCGTCCGGATCGAACCGGAGGACGGTCCGCACCGCCCGGTTGCAGATACCGCAGACGCCGTCGTAGAGCAGCACCGGAGCCGGCGACTGACTCTGCGTTCCACCGTTCACCCGGCCCAGGCTACCGACCGACGCACCCGGATTTGACCTCTGGTAAGGCAACCCTTAGTTTGTGGGGGTAACTTACCGAATCGGAGTGTGCTACCCCATGCAAACCGTTGCGTCCCGTCAGGGCGGGCGGCCTCGGCTCATCGCGCTGGACGACGTCGTCCGGGTCGGGCGCGAGTTGGGTATGCGGCGGCTGAGCATCAACGCAGTCGCGGCACGGCTCGGGGTTTCGGCAACCGCCCTGTATCGGCATGTCGACGGCAGGTGGGAACTCGAGCGGCTGGTCGGCGAAAGCCTGCTCGCCGAACTCGACCTTCGCGATGACCCCGGCGCGGATACCGAAGGGCACCTGCTGTCGTTCGGGTTGCAGCTGTTGGACTTCGCGGCCGAGCACCCCGGGCTGGCGTCGTACCTGCAAGTGCTGTTTCCGCGCGGCGACGCGGGTACGCGGCTACTGGCCGCGGAGGTCGAAGCGCTGAGCCGGCGCGGGTATTCCGCGGAGGCGGCCATGGTGTTGAGCAGCGCGGTAGCCACCGTGGCGATCAGCCTGGCGGCTCGCGAGGAGAGCAACGCCAGCGCAACGGGCGGCGGTCGGGCCAGGGGTTTCGCGGAGGAACGCGACGCCGTCGCCGACCGGCTGGCGGGTGATCCGCGGCTGGGCACCGCCCACGCGGGGTTGCCGCAGGTATCGAGTTCCCAGTTCGTGCGGCTGTTGCTGGCCGCGTCTATCCGGGGCCTGGTGGCGGTGATTGCGCCGGGTCGTCCGATCGGCGAGGTCGTCGCGGCGTTCGGCGCCGCGGGAAAGGACCGCTGATGGCACGCGGCTTCCACGGTGTGATGTTGCGAAGTTTCGGCGCTCGCGACCACGTCGCGACGGTGATCGAAACCGTCCGCATCGCACCGCATTTCGTACGGGTGCGGATGGCGTCGTCGACCCTGTTCGAAGACGTGGACGCCGAACCCGCAGCCTGGCTGCGGTTCTGGTTCCCGGACCCGGAGGGATCCAGTACCGAGTTCCAGCGCGCTTACACGATCTCCGAGGCGGACGTCCCCGCCGGTCGCTTCGCGGTCGACATCGTGCTGCACGATCCGGCCGGCCCGGCGTCGTCGTGGGCACGCACCGTGGCGCCCGGCGCCACGATCGCGGTCATGGCGCTGATGGGCTCGTCACGTTTCGACGTCCCCGAGGAGCAGCCGGCGGGTTATCTGCTGGTCGGTGACTCCGCGTCGATCCCGGGGATGAACGGGATCATCGGAGTGGTCCCCGACGACGTCCCGATCGAGATGTACCTGGAACAGCACGATGACAACGACGCGCTGATCCCGCTCGCACAGCATCCTCGGCTGCGAGTGCATTGGGTCGCCCGCCGCGACGAGAAATCCCTGGCCGCTGCCATCGAGAGCCGGGACTGGTCCAACTGGTACGCGTGGGCGACGCCGGAGGCCACGACCCTCAAGCAGGTGCGAACGCGGCTGCGGGATGAGTTCGGCTTCCCCAAGTCCGAGATACACGCCCAAGCCTATTGGAGCGCCGGGCGTGCGATGGGCACTCGCCGCGGTGACGAGCCGGACACCACCGACAGCGCCTCGCCAACTGCGAGCACTCCCAAAGTCATTGCCACGCAACAAGGATTGGCGGCCGAAAAAGCGCCGACCCCGGCGTCCCGCGGCAGTTGGCGCGCCCAGGCCGCCGGCCGGTTGCTCGCGCCGTTGCGGTCGGCACTGGTTCTCTCCGGCGTGCTGCAGGCCGTCATTACCCTGCTGCAGCTGGCACCCTTCGTGCTGCTGGTCGAGCTGGCCCGGCTGCTGGTGTCCGGGGCACCGGCGTCCCGGCTGTGGGCGGTCGGGACCGCTGCGGTTGCGCTGCTGGCCGTGGGCACCGTGCTCGGTGCCGCGCTCACGCTATGGCTGCACGTGGTCGACGCGCGGTTTGCCCGCGACCTGCGAACGCGACTGTTGCGCAAGCTGTCCCGGTTGCCGCTGGGCTGGTTCACCGCGCGCGGGTCGGGCTCGATCAAGCAGCTGCTGGCCGACGACACCCTGTCATTGCACTATCTGGTCACTCATGCCATCCCGGACGCGGTCGCCGCGGTCGTCGCCCCGGTGGCGGTGCTGGTCTATCTGTTCGTCGTCGACTGGCGCGTGGCACTGGTCTTGTTCGTGCCCGTCTTGGTCTACCTGATGCTGACGTCATCGATCACGATTCAGTCGGGCCCGCGGATCCCGCAATCGCAGCGCTGGGCAGAGAAGATGAGCGACGAAGCCGGCGCCTACCTGGAGGGCCAGCCGGTGATTCGCGTCTTCGGCGGTGCCGCCGCATCGAGTTTCCGGCGGCGCCTGGACGAGTACATCGGATTCCTCGTCACCTGGCAGCGTCCACTGGCCGGCAAGAAGACCCTGATGGACCTGGTGACCCGTCCCGCCACGTTCCTCTGGCTCATTGCGCTCACCGGCACCCTGCTGATCGTCACCGGACGGATGGACCCGGTGAATCTGCTGCCATTTCTGTTGCTGGGCACCACGTTCGGCGCCCGCCTGCTCGGTATCGCCTACGGACTCGGCGGTATCCGCGCCGGCATGCTGGCGGCCCGGCGCCTGCAGAACACTCTCGACGAGCCGGAACTCACCGTGCACGACAACGGCCAAGCCGCCGGCGATGTGCCGGCCACGGTGGTATTCGACGGCGTCAGCTTCGGCTACCGCCCCGGCGTTCCGGTGATTCAGGACGTGTCGTTGAGGTTGCGACCCGGAACCGTCACCGCGCTCGTCGGACCGTCGGGATCCGGGAAGTCGACGCTGGCCGCCCTGCTGGCCCGGTTCCACGACGTCGAGTCGGGCGCGATACGCGTCGGGGGACAAGACATACGGTCGATGACCGCCGACGAACTCTACGCGCAAGTCGGTTTCGTCCTGCAGGAAACGCAGCTCGTGCACGGCACGGTCGCGCAGAACATCGCGCTGGCCGTTCCCGATGCCACCGCGGCACAGGTCCAGGACGCAGCACGTGCGGCGCAAATCCACGACCGCATCATGCGACTGCCGGACGGCTACGACACCATGTTGGGTGCGGGCAGCGGGCTTTCGGGCGGGGAACGCCAGCGGCTCACCATCGCCCGCGCGGTCCTGGCCGGCACCCCGGTCCTGATCCTGGACGAGGCAACGGCTTTCGCCGACCCGGAATCGGAATACCTTGTGCAGCAGGCGCTCAACCGGCTGACCCGGGATCGCACCGTGCTGGTGATCGCGCATCGATTGCACACCGTGACTCGAGCGCACCAGATCGTTGTGCTCGACCACGGCCGGATCGCCGAACGTGGCACGCACGACGAGTTGCTGGCCGTCGACGGACGGTACCGGCGGCTGTGGGAGGGCGGCCGTCGCGACCCACTGGCGGCCTCGATGGCTTTTGGGGCCCGCGAGGGGGCGCGATGATCCGCACCTGGTTGAGCCTTGTCCCGCCGGACCGACGCGCGAAAGTCGTTGCCTACACCGCGCTCGCGCTGATCTCCGTGGTGGTGCGGGCGGCCGCCACCGTTCTGCTCGTCCCGCTGGTGGGGTCGTTGTTCAGCCACAACCCGCACCGCGCGCTGGTCTGGCTGGGCTGGCTCACGGCCGCCACCGTGATCGGGTGGGTGATCGACACCGCGACCGCGCGCATCGGCTTCGATCTGGGTTTCGCCGTGCTGGACCACACCCAGCATGACGTCGCGGACCGGTTGCCCGGGGTGCGGCTGGATTGGCTCACCGCCGAGCAGACCGCGACGGCACGGCAGGCGATCGCAGCCACCGGGCCAGAACTAGTCGGCCTGGTCGTCAACCTGCTGACGCCGTTGATCTCAGCCGTTCTGTTGCCGGCGGCCATTGCGCTGGCGCTGGTGGGAGTCTCCTGGCAGCTCGGCGCGGCCGCCCTGGGCGGCGTGCCGCTACTCCTGGGTGGGCTATGGGCTTCGGCGCGGCTGACGCGCCGCGCCGATACCGCTGCGGGCGAAGCCAACAGCGCGCTCACCGAGCGGATCATCGAGTTCGCCCGGACCCAGCAGGCGTTGCGGGCCGCGCGGCGCGTCGAACCGACGCGCAGCCTGGTCGGCGATTCGCTGGCCGCACAGCACGGCGCGACGATGCGGTTGCTCGCCATGCAGGTACCGGGCCAGCTGTTGTTCAGCCTTGCCAGCCAGCTGGCCCTCATCCTGCTGGCCGGGGCGACCACGGCGCTGACGGTCAACGGAACACTCACCGTGGCCGAGGCCATCGCGTTGATCGTCGTGATCGTCCGCTATCTGGAGCCGTTCACCACGATCAGCGAGCTCGCCCCGGCCCTCGAAAGCACCCGTGCCACGCTCGACCGCATCCGATCCGTGCTGACCGCGCCACTCACGAATGCCGGAGCCGCCGCGCTGGCCGACGACGCTGCGGCGCCCGGTATCGAGTTCGACGATGTCGTGTTCTGCTACCACGGCGCGGACACGCCGGTGCTGGACGGCGTGAGTTTCTCATTGGCACCGGGGAGCACGACGGCGGTCGTCGGACCGTCTGGCTCCGGTAAGAGCACCATCCTGGCGCTGATCGCCGGCCTGCACGAGCCCACTCGGGGCCGCGTGCTGATCGACGGCGTCGACGCCGCGACGCTGGACGTCGAGGCTCGGCGGGCGACGACCAGTGTCGTGTTCCAGCATCCCTACCTCTTCCACGGGACCATCCGCGACAACGTGTTCGCCGGAGATCCCGACGCCGGCGACGAGCGGTTCACCCGCGCTGTGGCGCTGGCGCGAGTCGAGGAACTCATCGACCGGCTGCCGGACGGTGTCGACGCGGTGGTCGGCGAGGCAGGCTCGGCGCTGTCGGGGGGCGAACGCCAACGGGTCAGCATCGCGCGTGCGTTGCTCAAGCCCGCGCCGATACTGCTGGTAGACGAGGCGACCAGCGCTCTGGACACCGAGAACGAGGCCGCGGTGGTCGACGCGCTCACCGCCGACCCGCAATCGCGAACCCAGGTCATCGTCGCGCATCGGTTAACCAGCATCCGCCACGCCGACCGCGTTCTCTTCCTGGACGGCGGCCGAGTGATCGAGGACGGGCCGGTCGACGAATTACTCGCCACAGGTGGACGTTTCGACGAATTCTGGCGGCAGCAGCACGAGGCCGCCGAATGGCGGATCCAGGCCGACTAAATTACGGCTATTGATCGGGACGCTTGCCGTATGCCTTACAGTTGATCGATCAGTCGACCGTCTGACGTACTGGAGGCCTGCCGCTCATGAGCGCTGTGGTATCGATTCCGCGGTATCCCGGCGACGTGACCCGCGAATGGTTGTCGTCCGCGCTGAGCGAGCGGCGCACGCCCGTCGAGGTCGCCGACGTCGACGTGGTGGCCATCGGCACCGGGCAGACCGGCGCCACCTACCGGGTGACCGCCCGCTATGCGACAGATCCCGGTGACTTACCGCAAACGTTCGTGATCAAACTGCCGGCCCAGGACGATACCGTGCGTGATCGGGTCGTCATCGGCTATCGCAGCGAGTGCGCCTTCTATGCCACGGTGGCTGACCGGGTGCGGGTTCCGACGCCACGGTGTTTTTATTGCGAGATCAGCGAGGACGCCATGGATTACGCCCTGCTGCTCGCCGATCAGGCGCCTGCGGTGCAGGGCGATCAGATCGCAGGATGCGGCGAGCGGGAGGCACGGCTTGCGGTCGCAGCGCTGGCCGGACTACACGGGCCCAGTTGGTGCGATCCGGTGTGGCTGGACTTTCCCGCCATCGCGTTCGGACGTCCGGACGAAGCCTCCGCCAAGGGGTTGGGCGACGTGGCGAAAATGAGCGCCGACATCACGCTGGAGAAACTCGGCGATCGCATGACCGCTGATGACCGGGAAACGTTCACCGCCACGATGGGTTTGGTGACGCCCTGGCTGCTTGCCGAATACGACCGGTTCGCCTTGCTGCACGGTGACTATCGGCTCGACAACATGCTATTCGATCCCGACCGGACCCGGGTCAGCGTGGTCGACTGGCAGACGCTCGGTGTGGGCCTTCCGACGAGGGATCTCGCGTACTTCACCGCCACCAGCCTGAATTCCGAACTGCGCCAGTCGATTGAGCGCGACCTCGTTGCCGAATATCACCGTACACTGCTCGGCTACGGCATCACCGGGTATGACGGTGAAACATGTTGGCGCGATTACCGTCTCGGGGTGCCGCAGGCCCTATTGATATCCGCGCTCGGATTCGCCTTTGCCGCCGCCACCGCGCGCGGCGACGATATGGTGCTGACCATGCTGCGGAGGGGATGTCAGGCCATTCGCGATCTGGGCACGCTGGACCTGATCGGTTGAGCGGCTCACCCTTCACCCGACGCGATGGCGCTATCGGCTGAACCTGCCGGCCAGATAGTCGGCCCGGCAGGCGTTGCGGGCCAGTTTGCCGCTGGTGGTGCGGGGGATGGTGCCGGCGGCGACGAGCAGGACGTCGGCGACCCCGACCTGATGCTCGCGGGCGACCGCTGCCCGCACGGCCGCCAGAATCGGCTCCGGGTCGGTGCGGCCGACGCCCGCGGCCCGTTCGGCGACGACGACAAGCCGCTCGACGGAATTGCCACCCGTTTCGAAAGTGCCGGGGGAAATCGAGAATGCGGCGACATAGCCGGTGCGGATGGCGGGTGAGGCCTGGCCGACGGTGGTCTCGATGTCATGCGGGTAGTGATTGCGGCCGTCGATGATGATGAGATCTTTGATTCGCCCGGTCAGGTAGAGCTCACCGTCAAGGTAGACACCCAGATCGCCGGTAGCCAGCCAGCAGCCGTTGTCCGGGGCGCCCTCGGCGTGGCTGCCCTGCTCGAGCCGCGACTGCAGCTTGTTGCCGAACGTGCGTTGCGTTTCATCCTCGCGTCCGTGGTAGCCGCGGCCGACGTTGTTGCCGTGCAGCCAGATTTCCCCGACGGTGCCGTCGGGCACCTCGGCGCCGTCCGGGCTGGCGATCACCATCCACAGATCCCGGAACGGCTGGCCGACCGAGACATGGGCGACCGCGCCTTCAGCGTCCGGCTCGACGACCACCGCGTGCCCGGCGGCGAGCCGAGCGCGGTCGAGAAATACTGCGCTGGCCGCCGCATCCGGGGCGATGGAGGCCACTCCCAGCGTCGCCTCCGCCATTCCGTAGGACGGCTTGACCGCCGTCGCGGGCAGACCGTAGGGAGCGAAGGCATTGGTGAATTTCTCGACGGCCGCCATCGTCACCGGCTCGGAGCCGTTGAGTAGGCCGACCACATTGCTGAGGTCAATGGTCTCGCCCCGCGGGGGTAGCGCCCGCTCGGCCGCCAACTCGTAGGCGAAGTTCGGGGCGGCGGCAAACGTGGGACCACTGGTGGCTTCCGCGCTCAATTGTTTGATCCATCGGAAAGGGCGCCGGATGAATGCCATGGGATCCAGCAGCGTGAGGTATTCGCCGCCGCACAACGCCGGGAACATGATCATGATCAACCCCATGTCGTGATACAGGGGCAGCCAGCTCACGCTGCGGGTTCCGCGGCCCAGCCCGCCGGCCAGGATCATCTGCAGCACGTTGGTGCAGACGGCGCGATGGGTGATCTCCACTCCGGCGGGGGTACGCGTCGAGCCCGACGTGTACTGCAGGTAGGCGACGTCGTCGGTACCAACTGTCGGCTCGGTGAACATCGACGCGAGCGGCTCCGGGATCGCGTCGACCGCGATCAGCCGCGACTTTCTGGCCACCGGATGCGTCCGCAGGGACTCCCGCACCGACTCGGCCGCCGAGCTGGTGGTCAGCACCACGGCGGGCCGGGCATCGGCCAGCACCGCCGTCAACCGCTCGGCATGCCCGGCCAGCGTCGGCGCAAACAGCGGGACCGCAATATTGCCCGCATGGACGGCAGCGAAGAATGCGGCCACATAGTCGACGCCCTGCGGCGCCAGGATCGCCACCCGGTCGCCCGGCCTGGCGACCTGCTGCAGACGTGCGCCGATCGCGCGGACGCGGGACCACAGCTGATTCCAGGTGAGCTCAACGACCTGCCCGTCCTGGTCTTTTGCGTAGTCGATGAACCGGTAGGAGAGGCGTTCGCCGAACGCTCTGCGGTTCTGGTCAAAGTACGAGGTGAGTGTGACCCCGTCCGGCAAGAAAATCGTGCCGTCGGCACGCACGAAGTCATTGATGTCAGCCGCTCCGGGCTGAGCAACATCAATTAATGCAGGGGCCCGACCCATGCACAGAGAATAAAAGCGGCGCTAAATGTTTTGCTGTCGCAACATGGTGTGTCGCTTGCCAGTATTACCAAACTGTGATGCACATCACACTGAAGCGCGATAAATGGCGGCGTATTCGATGCGGGAAATCGCCTTTGGTTCGCTTGCGTAATTGGGTCTGTGGCGTTGGGTCCAATCGACCACGACGACGGGCATCAGTATTGCGTCGAGCCTTGATCGACCGGGATTTGAGCGGCCGTGACGTTGCGTGACTCCTCGCTGGCCAGCCAGCACACCGCGTCGGCGATCTCTTCCGGCTCGGCAACCCAGGTGGGCAGGAAAGGCGTCAGCATGTTGGACAACTGCGGATTGGTTTCCATGGTCTTGCCTATAGCCGCGACCATGTCGCCGGATCCCATCGCAGTGTTCACCGGCCCGGGGTGAACGCTATTGACACGAATCGAATATTTGCCGAGCTCGGCGGCGAAGGCCCGCGCCAGTCCGGTGACGGCATGCTTGCTGGCTGTGTAGTGAACCATGAACGGCTGCATTTTCATGCCGGCTGCAGAACTGATCAAGATGATGGAGCCGCCGCGGCCCCCTTCGATGATTCTGTCCGCCCCGGCCATCACGGTGTTCCAGGTGCCGGTCACATTGATGTCCATGACGTCGCGGAAGCTCTCCGGGGTGATGTCGTCCCACGCTTGCGGAGCCGCGATTCCGGCGTTGGCCACGATGATGTCCAGCCGTCCCAGCGTGGCGACACCATCGTCGACGGCCTTGCGAAGACCGTCGAAGTCGCGCGTGTCGACGACCGAGGCAAGGATCCGGCGGTTCGTGGCTTCAACCAGACGAACGGTCTCGCCGAGGTCTTCAGGAGTCGCCGGATCATAGGGAACGCAGGACGGGAGCTTGCCGGCGATGTCGACGGCGATGATGTCGGCGCCCTCCCGGGCCATCCGAACCGCGTGCGCGCGTCCCTGACCGCGTGCTGCTCCGGTAATGAACGCCACTTTGCCGTCGAGCCTCCCGCTCATGCGCGCTCCTCATTGTTCGACATCCTCATCGCTGTGCCGCCCTGACGAGGTTCGATCCGATGATCAGACGCTGAATCTCGCTGGTGCCCTCGTACAGCCGAAGCAGGCGCACGTCGCGGTAGATGCGTTCTACCGGAACGCCATGCATGTAGCCGCTTCCGCCGTGAATCTGCACCGCGAGATCTGCGACCTTGCCGGCCATTTCGGTGCAGAAGAGTTTGGCCGCCGACGGCGCCACCCTGCGGTCTTGGTTGGTGACCCACAGCCGGGCGGCATCGCGGACCAGCGCGCGGCCGGCCAGCACCCCGGTCTGCTGGTCGGCGATCATCGCCTGCACCAACTGGAAGCTTCCGATCGGCGTCCCGCCCTGCGTTGCGGTGGCGGCATATGACACCGATTCGTCGAGTGCGCGTTGGGCGGCGCCCACGGCAAGCGCGGCGATGTGCACCCGGCCGCGGGCCAACGAGGTCATCGCCGCTCGATAACCGATGTCTTCGCTGCCGCCGATCAGCGCGCCGCCGTCCACCCGGACGTCGGTGAAGCTGACATCGGCGGTCCAGGCGCCTTCCTGACCCATCTTGGCGTCCTTGGTGCCCACCTCAACGCCCGCGGCATCCGCGGGCACCAAAAAGACCGCGATCCCGGGTCCTCGGTCGTCGGCGGGCCGGGTACGCGCGAACACCACAAACAGATCGGCGACCGGCGCGTTGGTGATGAAACGCTTCTGCCCGGAAATCACCCATGCGCCATGCTCATGCACGGCTTTGGTTCGCAGCCCCGCCGGGTTGGAGCCGGCGCCCGGTTCGGTCAACGCGAAGGAGGCGACGACGTCGCCGGACGCCATCGACTCCAGCCAGCGGGATTTTTGTTCGTCGGTGCCGAAGCCGACCAGAACCTGGCCGGCGATGCCGTTGTTGGTGCCGAACATCGAGCGCAGCGCCAGCGAGGTGTATCCCAATTCCATTGCCAGCTCGACATCTTGTACGAGGGTCAGCCCGAGGCCACCCCACTGCTGGGGAATCGCGTATCCGAACAACCCCATCTTCTTGGCTTGTTCGCGGAGGTCATCGGGCACCTGATCGTCGGTCAGGATCTCCAGTTCCCGCGGTACCACGGCTTCCCGGACGAAGCGACGGGTCTGGGCAAGGATCCCTTGGAAGTCTTCGTCGGAGACTTCGGGGTCTTGGTGGACTCCAGCGACGGTCATGCGCAGACGTTCCTCCATTCGGCTTCGAGCGAGGTACCCCGGCCCCGGGCCAGATCCTATATGAAATACGATATTGGTACTTCAAGCGTGGCCAGTCCGGAGTTGGAACCAGTTAAGGATGTGTGATCGAAGGTGTCGTTGCTGACCGGTCGGACTGCGGTAATCACAGGTGCCGCACAGGGTTTGGGTTTCGCGATCGCCGAGAGATTCGTCGCCGAAGGCGCGCGCGTCGTGCTCGGAGATGTCAACCTCGAGGCGACTGTTACCGCGGCCAAGCAGCTGGCGGGTGACGACCCCGCAATGCCAAGAGCCCTGGCGGTCCGGTGTGACGTGACTCAAGCGGCCGATGTGGAGAACCTGGTCCAGACCGCGGTCGAGCGTTTCGGTGGTCTGGACGTCATGGTCAACAACGCGGGAATCACCCGCGACGCGACGATGCGCAAGATGACCGAAGAGCAATTCGATCAAGTCATCGACGTGCATCTGAAAGGCACCTGGAACGGCACCCGGCTGGCGGCGGCGATCATGCGGGAAAACAAGCGTGGCGCAATCGTGAACATGTCCTCGGTGTCGGGCAAGGTCGGCATGGTCGGCCAGACGAACTATTCGGCGGCAAAGGCCGGGATCGTGGGGATGACCAAGGCCGCCGCCAAAGAGCTTGCCTACCTCGGGGTCCGGGTGAACGCCATCGCTCCAGGTTTGATCCGCTCGGCCATGACGGAAGCGATGCCGCAACGGATCTGGGATCAAAAGGAAGCCGAGGTCCCGATGGGCCGGGCCGGTGAGCCCGGTGAAGTCGCCAGTGTCGCCTTGTTTTTGGCGTCCGATCTCTCCTCGTACATGACCGGCACGGTGATGGAAGTCACCGGCGGACGCCACATCTGAGTTCCATTGCCTGCTCGGGCCACCAACGGTGCAAAGGAAAGAGCCATGCGTGAAACCGTGATCTGTGAACCCGTACGGACGCCCATTGGCCGCTACGGCGGCATGTTCAAGTCGCTGAGCGCCGTCGACCTGGGCGTCGCCGCGCTGAAAGGCTTGCTCGAGCGAACCGGGATAGCGCCCGACGCAGTGCAAGACGTCATTCTCGGGCACTGCTATCCCAGCAGCGAGGCGCCGGCGATCGGGCGTGTCGTGGCGTTGGATTCCGGTCTGCCGGTGACGGTGCCCGGCATGCAAGTCGACCGGCGCTGCGGGTCGGGCCTGCAGGCCGTCATCCAAGCGTGTCTGCAAGTGGGCAACGGCGACCACGATCTCGTCATCGCCGGGGGCTGCGAAAGCATGAGCAACGTCGCCTTCTATTCGACCGATATGCGTTGGGGCGGTGCCCGCGGCGGCATCCGGGTACACGACGGCTTGGCTCGCGGACGCACTACGGCCGGTGGCCGGCACTATCCCGTTCCGGGCGGAATGCTGGAAACTGCCGAGAATCTGCGCCGCCAGTACGGTATTTCACGGGTGGAGCAAGACGAGGTCGCGGTGCGGTCCCACCAGCGCGCGGTGGCCGCGCAGAAGGACGGCATTTTCGCCCAGGAGATCATTCCCGTCGCCGTCCGTGCCCGGCAGGGCGAGGATCTGGTCGACACCGATGAGCATCCGCGCGCCGACACCTCGTTGGAGTCGTTGAGCAAGCTCAAACCCGTTCTGCGCGATGATGATCCGGAGTCGACGGTCACGGCCGGCAACGCCAGCGGGCAGAACGACGCGGCATCGATGTGTGTGGTGACCACGCCCGAGAATGCCGACGCGCACGGCCTGACGCCGTTGGTGCGGATGGTGTCGTGGGGGCTGGCGGCTGTGGCACCCAACATCATGGGGATCGGCCCGGTGCCGGCAACCGCGGTGGCGCTTGCCAGGGCGGGTCTGCAGCTGCGCGATATCGACCTCATCGAACTCAACGAAGCCTTCGCCGCGCAAGCGCTGGCGGTGATGCGGGAATGGAAGTTCGGGGCCGCCGACCACGATCGGACCAACGTGCACGGCTCGGGAATCTCGCTGGGCCACCCGGTCGGTGCGACCGGTGGCCGGATGTTGGCCACCTTGGCACGCGAACTCGATCGCCGCCAGGCACGCTACGGGCTGGAGACCATGTGCATCGGCGGCGGACAGGGGCTCGCCGCGATCTTCGAGCGGGTCGCGCCGGCATGAGCGGCCCGGGATCGCCGCTGAGCGGCCTGACCGTTGTGGAGGTGTCCAGCTTCGTTGCCGCGCCGCTGTGCGGGATGACGCTGGGTCAGCTTGGTGCGCAGGTGATTCGTGTCGATCCGATCGGCGGTGCTTCCGATGTACAGCGGTGGCCGCTGGCGGCGAACGGCACCTCGATCTACTGGACCGGTCTGAACAAGGGAAAGCGTTCGGCCACCATCGATCTGCGGTCGCCCGACGGGCAGGCCCTGGTCCAGCGATTGATCATCGAGGGTGATGGCATCGTCGTGACCAACGCCGCCGGCCTGTCCTGGCTCAGCCATGACCTGCTGGCCGCCAAGAGGCCCGACGTCATCCACGTTCAACTGCTCGGGCGTGGTGATGGTTCCACCGGGGTGGACTACACGGTCAATGCGGGTATCGGGTTTCCGCTCGTCACCGGCCCGCGCGAGCACGCCGGCCCCATCAACCACGTGTTGCCGGCCTGGGACGTGTGCTGCGGCCTGTACGCCGCGCTGGCCGTCGTCACCGCCGTCCGCCGCCGTGACCAGTCGGGGACCGGCGCGCGAATCAGCCTGGCGCTGGAGGATGTCGCGCTGGCCACGGCGGGAAATCTGGGACTGCTGACCGAGCCACAGGTCACCGGGACGCAGCGGGAACGGCTGGGCAACGCCGTCTACGGCCAGTACGGCCAGGACTTCACCAGTCGCGACGGCGCGACCTTCATGGTCGTCGCGCTGACTGGTCGGCACTTTCGCGAGTTGGTCGAGGTGACGGGCACCGGTGCCGCGGTGTCGGCGCTCGCGGCAGCACTGGGCGTGGATTTCGGCGCCGAAGGCGACCGCTACCGATACCGCGACGTGCTGTCCGGTTTGTTCGCCACCTGGTTCACCGGGCACTCGGCCGAAGAGATCACCGCCGCGCTGTCGGAGACCACCGTGCTGTTCGAGCGGTACCGGACGTTCGCGCAAGTCGTGGCGGACCCGAAGGTCACTGCCAATCCATTGTTTTCCCGATTGCACCAACCGGGTCTCGGAGAATATTTCGCGCCCGGCATGCCCGCCACGTTCGACGGTGCCCATCCCGTGAGCGCGGCCGCGCCTGCGCTGGGGCAAGACACCGCCGATGTCCTTGAGCACTGCTTGGGCATGACTCCCGCCGATATCGAGCGCCTTATGAACGCGAAGACGATCAGCTAGCTGGGCCACCCGAAACAGAAAGACAGCGCATGACCAAACTCGCTCAGACCCTGGGATTGACGGAATTCCAAACCGAAATCATCGCCACGGTACGACAGTTCGTCGAAAAGGAAGTCATTCCCAACGCGCCGCAACTCGAACGTGGCGACACCTATCCGCAAGAGATCGTCGACCAAATGCGGGACATGGGGCTCTTCGGGCTGATGATTCCGCAGGAGTACGGCGGGCTGGGGGAGTCCCTTCTTACCTACGCGCTGTGTGTCGAGGAGCTGGCACGCGGCTGGATGAGCGTCTCCGGGGTGCTCAATACGCATTTCATCGTGGCCTACATGCTGCGCCAGCACGGCACCGACGCGCAGAAGGAACGCTTGCTGCCGCGCATGGCGACCGGTGAATCGCGTGGTGCGTTTTCGATGTCGGAGCCGGAGCTGGGCTCCGATGTTGCCGCGATCCGCACTCGGGGCAGACGGAACTCCGACGGCACCTACACGATCGACGGCCAGAAGATGTGGTTGACCAACGGCGCCACTTCGACCCTGGTGGCCGTGCTGGTACGCACCGACGAGGGGTCGGACAAACCACACCGCAACCTGACCGCGTTCCTCGTCGAGAAGCCGGTCGGTTTCGGGGACGTCGTGCCGGGCCTGACGATTCCCGGCAAGATCGACAAGTTGGGGTACAAGGGGATCGAGACCACCGAGCTCGTCTTCGACGGCTACCAGGCCGCCGCCGACGACATTCTCGGTGGCGTCCCGGGCCAGGGTTTCTTCCAGATGATGGACGGGATCGAGGTCGGAAGGGTCAACGTGTCGGCGAGGGCCTGTGGTGTCGGCATCCGTGCCTTCGAGCTCGCGGTGCGCTACGCGCAGCAACGACGCACCTTCGGCAAGCCGATCGCCGAGCACCAGGCCATCGCTTTCCAGCTGGCCGAGATGGCGACCAAAATCGAAGCGGCACACCTGATGATGGTCAATGCGGCACGGCTGAAGGATTCCGGGGAGCGCAATGATGTCGCCGCGGGCATGGCCAAATACCTCGCGAGCGAATACTGTGCCGAAGTCACCCAGCAGAGCTTCCGGATCCATGGCGGATACGGCTATTCCAAAGAGTATGAGATCGAGCGGCTGATGCGGGACGCGCCGTTCCTGCTCATCGGCGAAGGCACCAGCGAAATCCAGAAGTCCATCATCAGTAGACGACTGCTCGCCGAGTATCAGGTGTGAGGCGATGAGTGTTCCGGATTTCGCTGCGCGACCGCAACTTTCCGACGATGTCGCGCGCTTGATCCGTCAGCGGATCTTCAATGGCGTCTACGCCGCGGGAACCTATGTTCGCTTGGACCAACTGGCTGCGGAGTTGGGAATCAGCGTCACACCAGTACGAGAGGCGCTGTTCGCCCTGCGGGCGGAAGGCTTGATCGCCCAGCATCCCCGCCGCGGGTTCGCGGTGATGCCGGTGACCGACAGGGACGTTTGCGACGTCGCGAACGTGCAGGCCTACGTTGGCGGCGAGCTCGCCGCACGGGCCGCGATCAACATCACCGACGACCAGCTGCGTGAACTCAAACAGATCCAGGCGGATCTCGAGGATGCCTATGCCGGTGATGACAGCGAACGGACCGTTCGCCTCAACCACCGTTTCCACCGGGCCATCAACGTTGCTGCGGACTCAGCGAAACTTGCCCAGTTGATGCTACAGATCACCCGCTACGCACCGGAATCGGTCTTTCCCGCCATTCAGGGCTGGCCGGAACAGTCGATGAAGGACCATCGGCGGATCGTGTCCGCGCTGCAAAAGCACGACGAGAAGCTGGCGCGCGCGGCAATGTCGGAGCATCTCGCCGCTGGTGCGGGTCCCCTGATCGACCACCTCATCGCGCGTGGAGTGGTTCTCGATGCGGCCCCACCTGCGTCTCAGTGAGCTGAATCAGCTGTTGTTGCTCACGCCCACGTGGGCCTACGCTGCCATTGGCGCAACACTATGGAGAGAAAAATGCCCCCAACACTTCGCGCGGCGGCCGTCTTCGTGGCATCCGTGGCAGCGATCGTCCTCGCTGCGCCGGCCGCTGCCGAACCAGGCGACGAAATTCCCGGCAATGGTGTTTTTCGCGTAGGGCCCGACATTGCACCGGGCTTGTATCACACGGGCGGGTCGGCATCGGCCTTTGGGGTTTGGATAAACAATGTGCCGCTCCAGGACTCGATGTGCGCGTGGTTTACCTACAGCACACCTGATGCGAACAAAGACCATGTACTTCAGACGAATACCTCGATCGGCCCGATGTACGCGAATATCAACACAGCGGTCAAGGCCTTCGAGTCGCGGAACTGTCAACCCTGGACGCGGGTCCCTTGAGGCTGGTTCACTTCGATCAACATCTCCCGCAGGCGGTTGGTGTCGGGCTTTCCGGTGCCGCCGCGCGGAATGTCGTCGTCGGATTCCAGCAACAGCCATATTGTCGGCGCCTTGAAGGCACTCAGCAGCGTGCGGGCGGAGTTGTGTAGTTGCTCGGCGGTGAGCGCTCGGGTGTCGCACACCACTGCCGCGCCGACCCGGTCACCCGCGGCGCCGGGCACGTTGGTGACGTAGGCGTTGTCGACGCCGTCGATGGTCCGTAACGCCCGCTCGACCTCGCCGGGGTAGACGGTCGCGCCGCTGACCTTGAACATGTCGTCGGATCGGCCGTGGTAGAAGAGGAACCCGTCCTCGTCGAGGTGGCCGAGGTCTCCGGTGGGGTACCAGCCGTCGGGGGTGAACAGGTCTTCTCGGCTGCGGCGGCACATGCCCCGCAGGGTATGCGGTCCGCGAATCTGGATCATGCCCGCGGTACCCGCCGCGACGGGATCGCCGCTGTCCGGATCGATGATGCGTACCTCCATGCCGGGGAACGGTTTTCCGCAGCTGCCCCACGCCGTTGGCGGCATGTCGGTGTCGGCGGCGTAGCCGCAGTACGGACCGAACGCCTCGGTCATGCCGAACAACGTGGCCCGAGCACCGGGCTCGGCCCGCCGCTCGGGCGGCAACAGGGCCTGCAGGCTGCCCGGCTGCAGCGTCGAGAGGTCCGCGCCGACCTCGGCCGCATGTCGCGCCAGGGTTTCGGCCTGGTCGGGCCAACCCCGAAACAACGTGACCCGCTCGCTTTCCAGCAGCCGCAGCGTGGTTTCCGGACGTGGTATCTCTTCGGTCACCAGGGTTGCACCGGCCAACAGCGTGGACAGTATTCCGCTGCCGAAGCCGCCCACCCAGAAGAACGGCATCGGCAGATACAGGCGGGTGTCGGCCGTGATGCAGCGGGCATCGAGGCCCGCTCTCACCGCACCCAAGGCGCTGCCGTGCGAATGCATGACTCCTTTGGGTGCTCCGCTGCTACCGGAGGTGAACATGATGACCAGCAGGTCGGCGGGCATGACCCTGTCCGCCAACGCGTCGACGATCCGGCGGGAGCGCAAGCCGGCGCCGGCGCGGGCGAGCCGTTCGGTCGGCCAAACCCGCCGTAGTGCGGGAAGTTTCGCGCACTGCAACGTCTGATCGCCAAGCTCGCCAACCGCCAGCGCCGATCGCAGGTCGTCCAGGTAGCGGTGACCACGGAATTCCTCGACACTGAGCAGGAATTGCACCGACGCCGCTCGCAGCTGCGCGACCAATTCGTTCGGCGCCAGCAGGGTGCTCAGCGGCACCAGCACCGCACCGACGCGGGTCAGTGCGATGGCCAGTTGTACCCAACGGACGCCGTTGGGCATGATGAGGCCGACCCGGGTGCCCTTACCGACGCCGGCGTCAGCGAAGACTGCGGCGAGATCCCTGGTGGTCAAGTCGAGTTCGCGATAGCTGATACGGGAGTCTGGATCGATCACCACCGGCTTGGAGCCGTGGCGGCCGGCCTGCAGCCGCACCAGGTGGTCGATGGTGTCACGCATCGAACAGCGTCCTCAGTTGCTGGGTGTCGACCTTGCCGCTGGACAGCAGCGGTATGTCGGCGCGGGGCAATGCGATGAACCGCTTCGGGATTTTGTACGCCGACAACTCCGCCTTGAGCCGCTCGCGCAATGCCGCCTCGTCAACGGCGGCAGGGCCGTCGGGCTGCGCAATGACCGCGGCCACCAGCTGACCACGCTCCGAATCCGGAATGCCCAGCACGTAGGCCGCCAGTCCGCCGGTGACCTTGGCGATGGCCTTCTCGACCTCGGTCGCCGAGACGTTGGCGCCCGACGTTTTGATCATTGTGCTGAGCCGGCCGACGAAGTAGAAGAATCCTTCGGTGTCGGTCCGCATCAAATCGCCGGTGTGGAACCAGCCGTCGGGGTCGAAGCACTCTTCGCGGCTGCGTTTGTGGTACCGCTGCATGACGTACGGGCCACGGATGCACAGCTCGCCGATCGCGCCGGCGTCGACGGGAATGCCGGTTTCGGGGTCGATGATCATGGTCTCGAATCCGGGCGCCGGTCTGCCGAACGATCCGCGCCGGCTTTCGGGCTGGTCGGACTCGTCACCGCTGATCAACACGATGCTGCCGGCCTCGGTCATGCCCAACATGTTGTGCCGCAGTTCCGGGTCGGCGGGTCGTGCCTCGGGCGCCATGATCGGGTACAGGTTGCCCCGCCGCATCGACGACAACTCGCGGCCGGCGAAGCTCGGGTCATCGGCCAGGTGAGCGATCCCGGCGGTGAAACCGTTGGTCATGGTCGGCTTTTCGGCTTCGAGCAGGTCTAGGGTATGGCCGGCGTCGGTGGCGTTGGAGCACACCAGCGTCGATCCGGCGACCAACGTGGCCAACAGGCCGAAGGCGAACCCGCCGATCCAGAAGAACGGCGAATTGCAGAACAGCTTGTCGTCGGCCGTCAAGCCACGGATCTCGTTGAGGTTGTGCTGATGCCGGAGTAGAGCGTCGTGCGTGTGCACGACTCCCTTGGGTGCGCTGGTGGAGCCCGATGTGTAAACGATGGTCAGCGGATCGCAGCCGTCGACATCATCTTGCATCGCCGCCAAGAGCGCGGGATCGACGGTATCGGCCAGCCGCAGCAACCTTTCGATGCCGCGGCCACGGCGCACCGCATCCGGGCGGTAACTTATACCGATCTGATGCAATTGCGGCACCGCGCCGGAGAACAACCGGAAATCGTTATCGAAGTCTGGGTCCGCCACCACGTCCAGCAGTCGCTGCACATAGTCATGTGAGCGGAAAGAACTTGCCATCAGGAGGATTTCGATGTCGCCGTCGACCAGTTGCTCATGCATCTCGCGGGCGGTGACGAAGGTGGAAAGCGGGAGCACTACCGCGCCGATACGCGCCGCAGCCAGCATGCCGACGACGAACTCGGGGCCGTTGGGGTAGAGCAGCCCCACATGGGTGCCCTTGCCGGCGCCGACGGCGACCAGCCCGCGGGCGAGCTCTGCCGATCGCCGATCGGCCTCACCGTAGCTGATGCGGTCGCCATCGCAGATGAGAAAGGGTTGCTGCGTGCGCGAACGGGCCTGGTATAGCAGGATCCCGGCAACCGTAAGGAAGTCACCGGGCATGGTCGCTGTGAGCGGCGGGTGCACTGAAGAAACGCTGGACCGCGGTGAGGTCGGCTTTGCCCGACGGCGTTCGCGGGATCGTGTCGACGATTGCGATTTCGGTCGGGATTTCGTAGCGGGCCAGCCGCTTGCCCAGATACTCGGCCAGCGCGTCGGCATCGGTGGAGGCGGGTTCGCGCAGTTCGACCATCGCGACCGGTGTCGCCCCGAGCCGTTCGTCGCTGCGGCCGACCACCGCCGCGCCGGCCACCGCCGGGTGGCCCTCCAGCGCGGTGCGTACGTCGTCGGGCATCACCTTGAACCCGCCGCGGATGATGGCCTGGTCGGCCCGCCCGACGATCCAGACGAAGCCGTCCGCGTCGATCCGCGCCATATCCGTGGTCCGCATCCACCGCGCCGATGGGCCCAGTTGCCCCGGCTTGACCTCCAGCAGCCCGACCTCGTCCGGGCCGAGCGTCGCGCCATCGCCCGCGACCACCCGCAGCCGTGCGCCCGGATTGGCCCGGCCGACGCTGCCGCGTTTGCTTCGCCAGTACCGCTGGTAGTCGGGAAGGGTCCAGCCGGCCACGCCGCCACCGAACTCGGTTGCCGCATAAGAGGTTAATACCGGAATGCCGTACTTCTCGGTGAAGGCATCGGCATCGTCGGCCGACAGTGGGGCCGTGCCGCAGGTGACGGCGCGGATGCTTTCCAGGTCGGTTCGCGGCAAGCCGGAGTGCAGGACCGTCCGCAGCGCCGCCGGCACCAGCGATACAGTTCGCGGCCGGTGCTTTCGCACCGCGTCGGCCCATGCATCGAGCTCGAATTTCTCCAGCAGCACGAAGGGCCTGGCCTCGGCGATGCATTGCAGCACGCGGAACACGCCGCCGATATGCACCAGCGGCGAGTTGACGATCGCCACGCCGCGCCGCAGCTCGGCGGGCGCCGGTGCGCCGTCGGACTCGGCACCCATCACACTGCGCGCCAGCATGTCGTAGCTGAGGTCGATTCGTTTGGGCGGGCCCGTCGTACCGCTGGTCAACATCCGGACTGCGACGCCGGACCGGGTAGCGGGTGTGGTGGTGGTTGGCACTGGCTCATCGGCGGTGTCCGCAGGATCGGCGACCGCCAACGTCGGGGTGTCCGGACCGACGAGTGCCGCCAGGTCGTCGGGCTCGCCGACGATCACGGGCAATTGCAGCGCGGCGATATCGGCCCTGGTGCGCTCGTCGCCGCGCGCCGGGTTGATGGTGACCACGGTCCCACCGCCCAGCAGCACACCGAGGAATGCCGCCACCTGACCGGGCCGGTTGCGCAGCAACATCCCGACCTGGACGTCGGCGCCATCGGGCAACGATGACGCCATCCGGCGTGCCAGGTCGCCGAGCTGCCGCCACGAAATCCAGTGGCCGCGAAATTCGATGGCGTGCCCTTCCGGCTGCAGATCGAGGACGTCGGCGATGCGCTGACTGAGCGGGTGAGCAGGCATCAGCGGATCTTCGGGTCGCGCGCGGTGCCGCCGCCGGTCTTGTGCTGGGCGGCCAGCTCGGCGGTGCCCAACGGGTTGCCCAGCCGCGTATAGATGAGACCCTGCTCCAGGGCGGCGCGGTAGGGCTTGTCCAGTGACTCCCAAATCGCCTTCACCGTGCCCTGAGTCGCCGATGGCGGCTTGGCGGCGATGGTCGCCGCAATCTCGTGGGCGCGGCTCCACAGCTGGTCCGGTGAGACGACCTCTGACACCACTCCGATCCGCAGTGCGGTGTCGGCGCCGACGCGCTCATCGTTGCCCATGAGCGCAATTCGCAACGTCTCGCCCAGGCCGATGCGCCGCATCAGGCCGATCGGCTCCAGCGCGCAGACGAGGCCGGCCGATACGTGTGAATCGAAAAACGTGGCTTCGGTTGAGCAGATCACCACATCGGACTCGTTGATGAAGTAGAACGCGCCCGCGGTGCACATGCCCTGCACGGCGCACACCACGGGCTTCCACATCTTCTGCCACTTCGGGCTCAGCGCTTCGCCGGGATCCTCGTGGTTCCAGATGTTTTCGGGTTGGCCGTAGGGTGTCTTGATGTCCAGGCCGGCGCTGAACGCCCGGTCACCCGAGGCCCGCAGCACCACCGCATGTACCGAGTCGTCGAGTTTGACCATGCGCCAGGCGCGGGCCATCTCCTCACACATGGTGCGGTTGAACGCGTTGAGCTGCTCGGGCCGGTTCAGCGTGATGGTGGCGACACGGTCGTCTGCGTCAATGTCGAGCAGGATGGTTTCGAACGCGGGAGCGCTCACTGGCATTTCCAATCCGGTGGCCGTTTCTCGACAAAGGCCTTGGGGCCTTCCAGCGCGTCCTGGGTGCGCAGCACCCGCTCGCGGAATGTCTCGGCGAGCATTTCGGCTTCGTGCAGCGGCAGATCCAGGCCCTTCAGAATGGCCAGCCGCGTACCCCGGACCGCCAGCGGCGCATTGGAGTTCACGATGCCGGCGATCTCATGGGCCCGTTCGAGAAGCCGTTCGTGGTCCACGATTTCACTGATCAGACCCAAGTCGAAGGCCCGCTCCACGCTCATCCTCTCGTGCTTGCCCATCAACGCCATCCGCAGGGCGACCGATCGCGGCAGCACCCGGGCGAGCCGCACCAGCTCACGCCCGGCCACCAGTCCGATGCTGACGTGGGGATCGAAGAACGTCGCGCGGTCGGATGCGATGACGATATCCGACGTCGTGACCCAATCGAGTCCAGCCCCACAGCACAAACCGTTGACGGCGGTCAACACCGGCTTGGCCATCCGGCGAAACGGCGGCGTGCCTTCCTGGGGCGCCTCCCACTGTTCGTACGTCGACAGGTACGGCCGTTCGTAGATGACCTTGCCGTCACCGGGAATGGCTTTGACGTCTGCCCCCGTGCAGAAGGCGCGGCCGCTGCCGGTGACGACGAGCAGCCACACCTTGTCGTCGTTCTCCGCTTCGTCGTAGGCGGCGCGGAGCTCGCCGATCATGTGCGGGCTGAGCGCGTTGAGGGCGTCCGGACGGTTCAGTGTGATGGTGGCGGTGTGCCCGTCGACGTCGTAATTGATGGTGTCGAACGAGTCAGTGCGCATCCGGGTTCCCTTCACGAAGGTCAGCGGCCTTGGAACTTCGGCGCACGTCGCTGCCGAAAGGCCTCCAGGCCCTCTTTGAAATCGCCTGTCCGACAGGATAGTTCCAGATTGAACAGCTCCTGCGTCAGGGATTGGCCCAGTGTTGCGCTCTGCCCGAAGTTCAGCGCCTGTTTGGCCAGTCCGATCGCGACCGTTGGTCCGCAGGCCAGCCGCTGCAGCAGCTCCTCGGCGGTATCGTCGAGTTCGGAGCGGTCCACCGTTTGGTGAATCATTCCCCAGTCGGCCGCATCCGTTGCGCTTACTTTCTCACCGAGCAGCAGCATCCGCCGGGCGCGCGCCAGGCCGACCAGCCGGGGCAGCAGCCAGGTGGATCCTGAGTCCGGGCTGAAGCCGCGGTCTGCGAACGGCTCCCAGAACACCGCGTCGTCAGCGGCCACGGTGAAGTCGGCGGCCAGCGCGAGGTTGCAGCCGAACCCCACGGCCCATCCCCGGACGCTGCAAACCACCGGCAACTGGATGCTGGCGACGAGTTCGATCACTCGATGGGCGGCATGGGGGATCCGCCGGACCAGGTCACCGGCGCGGCGCCGTTGCCGATCGTTGGCGGCCACCCAGTCGACGCCGGCGCAGAAGTCGTCCCGGGCGCCGTGGAGGTGAACGGCGCGCAGCGAGTCGTCGGCGGCCGCCTCGGTCAGCGCGTCGACCAAAGTCTCGATCATCAATTGGTTCAACGAATTACGCCGGGATGGGCGATCGAGTGTTACCCGCAACACCGCACCGTCTCGGCGCACTGTCACCGAACCCTCGGCACTGGCCGCGTCGGCCTCCTGACTCACCGTCGAATCCGGCCTTTCTCCGCCGATACGGTTACCCATACAGTAGGCAATACGATTGATACGGTGTATAAGTTAGCAAGGAAACGCTGCTGGCGGAAATAGCCGGGCGAAACCCGGCGAAAAGAGGGGAGCATGGCCTTCGAGGAGGGGCAAGCCGCACCCGTGGCGGATCGCACCGGCGACGCCAAATTCGGCGAGGCACCCCTTGCCCAAACCGTGGCCGCCGCCGGTGCGATGCGGCGCATCAGCTCGCTGCTGCTGTCGCTCGAGCACGCTCACCCCACGGTGGACACCATGCTGGCGAAGTTCGTCGAGTGGGAGAGGGAGCTGGCCGCCTCGGCTCCGGCGGACAACGCACCGCGAATCGGTGACGTCCCGGACGATCCGCGGCGGGTCTATCTCAGCCACGCAACCGACATCGGTGCCTACAACCCGTGCTTTCCCGAGTACCGGTTCGATCACCTCGATGCCGAGCAGGCAACCGGACGGGTCAACTTTCCGCTGGTCTACGAAGGGCCGCCGGGGCTGGTGCACGGCGGCTTTCTCGGCGTCTTCTTCGACTGCACGATCCAGCATCACAACTGCGCCACCGCCCTTTCCGGCAAGACTCGATCGCTGGCCGTGACCTTCCGCCGCCCGACGCCGGTGCTGACCGAGCTGCGGTTCGACATCTCGCGGTCCCACACCGAACGGGGCATCACGTCGACGGCGCGGTTGCTGCTTGCCGAGGATGTGCTTTCCATCGGTGAGGTCAACACATTGGCGTCGCCACCGGACAAGTTGACCGGGTCCAGGTTCGGCAGGCGGCGAAAGGAGTCCGGCACATGACCGCATCGAGCACCTCGGACGATCGCGTAATTTTCGACATCGACCGTGACCGGCGAATCGCGACTGTCACCCTGAACAATCCCACGCAACGCAACTCCTATGACGCCGCAATGCGGGGGGCCGTCGCGCGTTGTCTGGACTGTGTGGCCGAAGACGACGACTTGACCGTGGTGCTGTTGCGCGGTGCCGACGGAGTCTTTTCCACCGGGGCGGACATGAACAACGCGTATGGCTGGTATGGCTCGCCCGGCGCCGATGGGAGTTCCGGCGGCGGTGATCCGGCAGTCAAGCGCCGGCCCAGTCAGCGTCGCCGACTCACCGTGGACCGCAAGTCCTTTGGCTTCTACCACAACTTCATGGGCTTCCCGAAGGTCACGGTGGGGGAGATCGCCGGTTATGCCCTCGGTGGCGGTTTCGAACTGGCGCTGATGACTGACATCTCGGTCGTTGCCCGCGATACGAAAATCGGTATGCCCGCAACGCGCTTCCTTGGGCCCGCGCTGGGCAGCCTGCACATGTTCTTCCACCGGTTGGGCCCGGTGCTGGCACGGCGTCTGCTGCTGACCGGCGACATCATCGAAGCCGGCGACATCGAGCACCTCGGAATCTTCACTGACACATGCGATTCGGGATCGGTTGCGGTGCGCGCACGATACTGGGCAGAGAAAGCGGCGAAGATGCCCGCCGATGGTGTCGTCATCGCCAAGGAAGCTTTCCGTCTTGTCGAGCAGAGCCAGGCGTACCAGGGCGAGGAAGTCGCGAGCTATCTCTTTCACGCCTACGGCACCAATCTGCAATTCGGTCCGGGCGAGTTCAACTTCGTCAAAGCGCGTGCGCAGCACGGCACCAAGGAAGCGTTCCGGCTACGCGACGAGCATTTCCACGTGCCGGAGCCCGAAGCGTAATCGATTGATTCCGTAAGCTACCGCGTGGCGGTCGCCCTGGTTCGCTCGCGCTGCACAGTCGACTTGGCCGCCTTGCGTTGCCGCGACGACCCCGTCTTGTTACCTTTCGATCCCTTGCCCTCGTCGATCAACCGGCTGGCGTAATCGAGGATGCAGTTGAGGCCGTACTCGAAATTGGTTTCGTCGGGGGCCCCGATCCGGTGACCTATCCGGGTTACCTGAGCAAGGAGCGGAGTCTTTTCGGGATCGATCGTGACGGCGTCCTCGATGGCGCGCGGTCCCACATCCGATGATTGGTTCTTTTCGTAGAGTCGCTGCAATACCACTGACCCGCGGACGTGAACCGAAACCGCCGAGTAGGTATCGAAGGCATCTTCCGGGGAGAGGCCGGCTTCGACCAGGTTGGCGATCGCCTTCTCCATCTCCTGAGCGCCCAGTCGTGCCGCCCGGGGACTGAGAGCGGCCCGAATCAATATCAGATCACACAGAATTGGGTTGCCCATGAACGTCTTACGCATCAGGCGCGCATGATTGCGCAATGTCTCACGCCAGTCGCTGGCTTCGACGTAAGGAGTGGCGAACACGTACTTGCGCAAAGCGCGGTCGGTCATCGCGTTGAGGAGATCGTCCTTCTTGCGGAAGTACCAGTAGATGCTGGTGACGCCGACGCCGAGGTGCTTGCCAAGTAGCGGCATGCTCAGGTTGTCTATCGATACTTGCTCTGCGAGTTCGAATGCGCCGCTGATGATGTCGTCGGGATTGATGGACCCGCGCTCACGTCGTTGACGCTTGTCAGCGGTTGCCTGTTTTGCCACTACGGGCACCTCCATCAAGATGTATCGTGTGCGTGTGGTCTGGGGCCGTCTCACCGACCGACACGAATCTACCGGCAGATCCTTTCCCACCTGCGCATACGCAAGCGTGTCGCCGTTTGGCTGTGACCGTTGACCTGGCTTTCGTGCCCTTGCCCATCTGCTACTGTAATACCTATCGTAGGCTTTTTGGTAAATAAGGCTGGACGGGCGAAGATGACCGGGCACAAGCCATTGCATGCGTCGCCGGACAAGCCACGGATAGCGCCATGGATCTAGGCCTGGCGAATGCGACGGCGGTGGTGGTCGGCGGAAGCCGGGGCATGGGCCTGGCGACCGCCCGATGTCTTGCCGACGAAGGTGCCCGGGTGGCGGTGGTGGGCCGCACCCGCGCCGCTGTCGACAGCGCGGTGACGGACTTGACGAATCGCGGTAGCCCCGACGCGCTCGCGATCGTTGCCGACATCGGTGACGCCGGACAGGTCGACGCGATGTTCGCCGACCTTGGACAGCGGTGGAACGACGAACTCAACGTACTCATCAATACGGTCGGTCCGGGAGCGGCGGGCAGCTTCGAAGATCTGACCGATGAACAGTGGCGGCAATCCGTCGAAGACGGCGTGCTGGGGATGGTGCGTTGCGTCCGTTCGGCACTTCCACTGCTGCGCAAGGCGCAATGGGCGCGGGTGGTCAACTTTTCGGCCCACTCCACGCAACGGCAAAGTGTCATGCTGCCCGCGTACACGGCAGCAAAGTCGATGCTGACGAGCGTTTCGAAGAACCTGTCCCTGCTGTTGGCCAAGGACGAGATCTTGGTCAACGTGGTGTCGCCGGGCAGTATCGCTTCCGAGTCGCTGGTCGGTTGGGCCAAGTCGGTCGGCGTCGACGGTGGTGACCCCTATGCCCTGATGGAAGCCATCGCAGAGCATTTCGGCCATCCGGCGCACATGCCACGGGCCGGCCTGCCGGAGGAGATCGGGCCGGTCGCCGCGTTTCTCGCCTCGCGGCGCAACTCTTACATGACCGGGGCCAACATCAACGTGGACGGCGGTTCGGACTTCATCTGACCCGGTTCCGAAGAAAGTGCTTGTCTGACAGGAGGAGTAGACCGTGGCGACGGCTGGCGAAGCACGTTCCTGGGCGCCTGGCGCACTTCGGGGGATCGGCGATTCCCTCTATACCCCGTTCTGCGGCCTCGACGGTGACGACATCGATTGGGACGCCTACCGGACGCTGGTGCGTTACTGCGTGAGCGATCTGGGACACCCGATGCTGTGGTGCACCAGCGGACTGGCGGAGTTCTGGTCATTGACCCTCGATGAGCGAAAGCGCTTACTGGAAGTGGCAATTGAGGAGGCGCGTAGCGCCAATCCCAACGTTGTCGTGCAAGCCTGTACGGCTGCCATGTCGGCGAAGGACTGTGTGGACTTGACGCTGCATGCCCAGGAGGTGGGCGCCGACATCGCCTACATCCAAACTCCGATGATGGAAGCGCACGGCGGCGAGGGTGTACTGCGATTCTTCAAATACGTCGCCTCCCGCACCGATATCGCCCTGGGGATGTTCAATTCCCCGTCCTCCGGCTATGTGTTGACCGCGGCCGAAAGCGCACGAATCTACGACGAGGTGCCCGCGGTGTGCGCCACGAAGGAGGGCGCCTTCCGGCCGGCCAACAGCCGGCTGCTGCACCAGTTGGCGCCCGGTCTCGTCGTCTGGGAATGCGACAAGACGGTGTACCGCGCCGGGTGGCTACGCGACGGGATCGTCTGTCCGGCGCAACTGGGCACGGCCGGTTACCTTTTCGAAACCCCGCAGCGGCGTTTGTTTTCCGAGTATTGGGATCTCGTGTGCAACGACAAGCTCGTGGAAGCCATGGACTACGGACGGGATTCCGGTCTGGACCAATTCGACATCGATGTCGGATCGTGGTGGACGTGCTATCCGGGACGACCGGATTACTTCACCCATTGGGGCGGTGCGTTCAAGTACGCCGCATCGCTCCTGGGCCTGCCGATAGGTGCATATCCGCACTCCCGCCCCCCGCAAGCGCAGTTGCCGTCCGAAGCCAAGACCCAGATCGAGGAAGCCTATCGGCGCCTCGGGCTCCTCGAAGCCTAGTTACCGCCCCGCACGTCAGCCCCGCACGTCAGAAGGCCCGGCCACCAAGGTGTGGCCGGGCCTTCGGGTGCCGGGGTACGCCTACTGTTCGGCCTTCTGGCGGTCCTCCTGCACCTTGGCCTTACCGCGTGCTTTCGCCGCGGCTGCTTCCTTTTTCGCGGCGTTGCGCTCTGCTTCCGCCTTGTCCTGCTGAGCACGGCCCTCATCGACCAGGTCGTTGCGGCCTATCACAGCGCCGATGATTACCTTGATCCTGCCCTTCACGTCTTCGACGACGCCCTTGACAGCGTCGGCCAAGCCACTCTGGTTGTCAGCCATTGCGCCTCCCTCCTGCTCGTTGGTCCTGTTGGCACGGTTTCCCGGTCTCGCGCCCCGCGGAAACCTGTTTCGGACGTGTCACACGCCACACCGTTGGTTTGCTGGGCCGCACCGGCCGGGTCCGCCGCGGTGGTGCGTGAGCGGACTGTGCGACCAGCGTCGGATCGGCGGCGACGGGGAGGCGAGAGTTCGCGTTCGGTAAGGCTAAATCCGCTGTTCGGCCGCCGTTCGCGAGGGCGCGGCGGCAGTTGTGGAATGCAGTACCGATAGGTATACAGTATGCGTACAAAGTATCGCTGGATTCGGTAGGAAATCATGAGGAGGTGCCGGGGGAGATGTCCGGCGGCGACGGTGCTTCCGAGGACGCGGTGCTCTATGAGGCCACCGGGAGCGGCGTCGCAATCCTGACGTTCAATCGCCCGGAGCGCCTCAACGCCTGGGGCCCGGACATCGCTGCCGGCCTCTACGCCGCGATCGACCGTGCCGAACAGGATCCCGCGATCCGGGTCATCGTGCTGACCGGCCGGGGCAGGGGATTCTGCGCCGGAGCGTATCTGGGTGCGCCGAGTTCGGCGGCCACCTACGGCGAGACGATGGAGAAGGCGAGCGAGACGAATCTGGCCGACCTGGTCGGCGAACGTCCTCCGCACTTTGTGACGACGCTGCGTAAACCCGTCGTCGCGGCCATCAACGGTCCCTGTGTCGGCATCGGTCTCACCCAGGCGCTGATGTGCGATGTCCGGTTCGCCGCCGCGGGCGCCAAGTTCGCCGCGGTGTTCGCGCGCCGCGGACTGATCGCCGAGTTCGGCATCTCGTGGATACTGCCGCGCCTGACCACCTGGGCAGTCGCCCTCGACCTGTTGCTGAGCGGCCGCACCTTTCTGGCCGAGGAGGCCGCCGAACTCGGCCTCGTCAAGGAAGTCGTGGCGCCCGAGAATCTGATGACGCGTGCCCTGGACTACGCGGAGGACATCGCCGCAAACTGTTCGCCGGTTTCCATGGCGGTGATCAAACGGCAGGTCTACGGCGACGCCACGCGGGATGTCGTGGACGCCACCTCGCGTGCCGAGGTACTGCTGCACGAGGCGATGCCCCGGCCGGACGTCATCGAGGGCATCACGAGCTTCCTCGAGAAGCGGCCGCCCCAATTCCCCTCGCTCAATTCGACCGACGCTTAATGTTCGCCGGTAATACCGGAAAGGATGATCATGGCCAACTTGGGTTACAAGGCGATTGACGTCGACAACCACTACTACGAGCCGCTGGACGCCCTTACCCGCCACCTCGACAAGAAGTTCAAGCGCCGCGGCGTGCAGATGCTCAGCGACGGCAAGCGCACCTGGGCCGTGATCGGGGACCGCGTCAACCACTTCATCCCCAACCCCACCTTCGACCCGATCATCGTGCCGGGCTGCCTCGACTTGTTGTTCCGCGGCGAGATTCCCGAAGGTGTCGATCCGGCCTCGCTGATGAAGGTCGAGCGGCTGGCCGACCACCCCGAGTATCAGAACCGCGATGCGCGGGTTGCCGTGATGGACACCCAGGACATCGAGACGGTGTTCATGCTGCCGACTTTCGCATGCGGCGTCGAGGAGGCACTCAAGCACGACATCGAGGCGACGATGGCGTCGGTGCACGCATTCAACCTGTGGCTCGACGAGGATTGGGGTTTCGACCGACCCGATCACCGAATCATCGCCGCGCCGATCATCTCGCTGGCCGATCCGGCCAAGGCGCTCGAAGAGGTCGAGTTCGTGTTGGCCCGCGGCGCCAAGCTGGTGCTGGTGCGGCCGGCGCCGGTGCCCGGGGTGGTGAAACCGAGGTCGCTGGGCGATCCCGGTCACGACCCGGTGTGGGCCCGGTTGGCCGAGGCGGGGGTGCCGGTGGGCTTCCACCTCAGCGACAGTGGCTATCTGCACATCGCGGCGCAGTGGGGAGGCAAGGCGACCTTCGAGGGATTCGGCGAAAAGGACCCACTGGATACGGTGCTCCTCGACGACCGCGCCATCCACGACACGATGGCCTCGATGATCGTGCACGGCGTGTTCACCCGCCACCCCAAGCTCCGGGCGGTCAGCATCGAAAACGGCTCGTACTTCGTCCACCGGCTGATCAAACGGCTGAAGAAGGCGGCCAACAACTATCCGCGGCACTTCCCCGAGGATCCGGTGGAACAGTTGCGCAACAACGTGTGGGTCGCCCCCTACTACGAGGACGATCTGCCGGAGCTGGCCGAACTCATCGGCATCGACAAGATCCTGTTCGGCTCCGACTGGCCGCACGGCGAAGGCCTCGAGTCGCCGGTCTCGTTCACCGAAGAGCTCAGCGGCTTCAGCGATTCCGATATTCGAAAAGTAATGCGCGACAACGCTCTCAACCTCCTTGGTGTCCAAGTCGGATCGGCTGCGTAGCGGCTGACGCCATGAGCGAATGGACCATAGGCGCGGTTCTCGACGTCATCGCAGACGCGATTCCCGACCGGACGATGACGGTGTGCGGCAACCGGCGGAGCACCTTCGGAGAGTCGGCGGATCGTACCCGCCGGCTTGCGAACTTCCTGGCCGGCAAGGGTTTAGGGGCGCACCGAGAACGAGCGGTCCTGCAGAACTGGGAGTGCGGGCAAGACCGCGTTGCGCTGGTCATGCACAACGACCTGTACCCCGACATGGTCATCGGCTGCCTCAAGGCGCGCACCGTCCCGGTCAACATCAACTACCACTACACGCCACGTGAGGTCGGCGAGCTCCTCGACTACCTGCAGCCCCGGGCGATCATCTACCACCGCGCGCTGGGCGCAAAGTTCGCCGAGGTTTTGGTGCGTGACGGCGTCGACGTGCTGGTATCGGTCGACGACGCGAGCGCGGCCCCGGAACTGCCCGGCGCGGTGACGCTGGATGATGCGCTGGGGCAGGGAGATACCGACCGAAACGTGACGGCATCGCCGGATGACCTGCTGATGATCTGTACCGGCGGCACCACCGGCAGGCCCAAGGGCGTGCTGTGGCGACAGTCCGACATCTACGTGTCGTCGATGGTGGGCGCGGACCACGCCTGTGCCCAGGAGATCCGCGACAAGGTGGTTTCCAACGAAGGGGCGCCATGGTTTGCCGTCTCGCCGCTGATGCACGCGGCCGGCATGTGGACGGCATTCTCTGCGATCATGGCCGGCACCACCGTGGTGCTTTATGACACCGGCAAGAAACTCGATCCGCAATCGGTATGGGAGACGGCGCAACGCGAGAAGGTCGGCCTGATGACGATGGTCGGCGACGCCTATGCGGCGCCGCTGGTCGCCGAGTTGCGACGAGGCTCCTACGACCTGTCCTCGCTGTATGCGATCGGTACCGGCGGTGCTGCAACCAACCCGAAATATCAACGAGCCCTGCTGGAATTGCTGCCCCAGATCACCCTTATCAACGGCTACGGGTCGTCGGAAACCGGAAACATGGGATTCGGCCACAGCCGACGCGACACCCGCACCGACACGTTCCTGCTGCGCGAGGGCGGACTGGTTCTCTCCGAGGACTACAGCCACTTCCTGTCGCCCGGCGATCGTGAAGTGGGCTGGGTAGCCAGGGAAGGACGAATCCCGCTTGGATATTTCAACGATCCCGACTCGACGCGCAAGACCTTCCCCGAGATCGAGGGCAAGCGGGTGGTGATATCGGGCGACCGCGCCACACTGGAGCAGGACGGAACATTGCGGCTGTTCGGCCGCGACTCGTTGGTGGTCAACACCGGCGGCGAGAAGGTCTTCGTCGAGGAGGTCGAAGAGGTACTGCGCGCCCACCCGGCGATCGCCGACGCGCTGGTCGTCGGACGCCCGAGCGAGCGCTGGGGTGAAGAACTCGTCGCCCTCATCGAACTTCATGACGAAGCCCATGCCGCGGCCGAGGCGTTGCACACGCATTGCACGTCGCAATTGGCACGGTTCAAGGCGCCCAAGGAATTCCTCTTCGTCGAGCACGTCCATCGGCTCGGCAACGGCAAAGCCGATTACCGTTGGGCGAAAAGCCAAGCTACAGAGAAGGCGCCGATGTCGACATGAAAGCGATCGATTGCCTGGTCAACGTGCACTTCGGCGAGACCGAGAAGCAACCGACGTGGATGCTGAAGGTGCGTGACGACTATTTCAAAGGTCCCGAGTCGATGTTCGCCCCGGTCCAATTGTCGGAGTTGCTGGACGAGATGGACGCCGAGGGTGTGCGGAAGGCCATCCTGATGGACAACCTCGCCAAGCCATCGGTGACGGCGCGCAAATTCGTTGAGGAGAAGCCGGAGCGTTTCGCCCTGGCGATCGGTGGCGTGGATCTGTTACGGCCGATGCCGTCGCTGCGGGAACTCGGCGCCATCGTCAACCACCTCCCTGTCGCGTATGCGGCAGTGGGACCGAGCTTCTGGGGTGATGGCCAGTACCCGCCCAGCGACGCGGTCTACTACCCGCTGTACACCAAGTGCGCCGAGCTTGAGCTGCCGCTGTGTATCAACACCGGTCTTCCCGGACCCCCCATTCCCGGGGAGGTGCAGAACCCGATCCACCTCGACCGGGTCTGCGTGCGATTTCCCGAGCTGAAGCTCTGCATGATTCACGGCGCGGACCCATGGTGGGACATCGCGATTCGGTTGTTGATCAAGTACGCCAACCTGCGCCTGATGACGTCGGCGTGGTCGCCCAAACGACTGCCGGAAAGCCTGCTGCACTACATGCGGACCCGCGGGCCCAACAAGGTGATCTTCGCTTCCGACTGGCCGGTGCTGAAAATGCGTCGCGTCGTACCCGAGGCCGTTGCGCTGGATCTGCCCGCCGACGTGCTCGAAAATTACCTGTACAACAACGCGGATGAATTTTTCTTCGGTGGCCAAAAGGAGCGCTGAGCATGGACCGTTACGAACTACGTAGGCTCGACTACAGCCTGACCGCGGATCATGAGGCGCTGCAGGCCGCTTACCGCGATTTCTTCGGAACACATTGTTCGATCGAAACCGTACGCGCCGCAGAGGAGTCCGGCTTTGACAAGAACCTGTGGGAGCGGTTGTGCGCGATGGGTGCAACGACGATGGCGCTGCCGGAATCCGCGGGCGGGGATGGGGCGACGCTCGTCGACTTGACGCTGGTGGCCGAAGAGGTCGGACGCTCGCTGGCGCCGGTACCGTGGATCGACCAGGTCTGCACGGCGCGGCTGCTGGCCCGGCTCGGTACCGCGGAATCCGATGTCGTACAGGGCAAGCGACTCGCGGGGCTTGACCCGCAGCACGACAGCGTCGCAGGGGCGCGGCTCATTCCCACCGGATCGATCGCCGATCAGATCGTCGTCCGCGATGGTGACGAGGTAGTGGCACTGACCTTTGCCACCCGTCCGACGAAGGTGGACAACATCGGCCGGCTGCCGATGGCGTGGGTGGATCCGGCGGCCGCCGACGGTCGCACCGTGCTGGCCAGTGGATCCGACGCACTGGCGGAATATCAACGCGCACTCGACGAGTGGCGGGTACTGACCGCTGCGGCGTTGGTCGGTCTAGTCGAGGAGACCATGACTATCGCGGCGGAGTTCGCCAAGACGCGCTACACGCTCGGCGTGCCGATCTCGACGCTGCAGGGCATCTCTCATCCGCTGGCCAATATCGCGATCACCGTGCAGGGTGGTCGCAATCTGGCGCGGCGCGCGGCGTGGTTCTTGGACAACGAGCCCGACGAGCGCCCGGAGTTGGCGCCCTCGGCGTTCGTGTTCATGGCCGAGGAAGCGGCGAAGGCCGCGACGATGGCGGTACATGTGCAAGGTGGTCTCGGTGTGTCGGCGGAGGCGGCAGCGACGGCATATCTGGTGCGTGCCCGCGGTTGGGCACTGGCCGGTGGAGACCCCGGCGCGAGTGCCAAGTACATCGGCGAACTGGTTGCCGAACGCGAAAGCCGCTCGGGAAAGGACGCATAGGTGGATTTCTCACGAGTCATGCTGTCGGCTGAGGATCAGGATTTCCTCGAGCAGGCCCGCGATTTCCTGCGCACGCATGTGACCGACGACGTCAAGCGCCGCGACCGAGAAACCGGCGACAACTTCGACGAAGGCGTGCACTTGGCGCTGGGCGCCGCCGGCTACCTCGAGCGCGAGTGGAAGCCGGAGGCCGAGGGCGGCTTCAGCAGGGTGCGGCGCCGCATCTGGGAACTGGAGAAGCGGCGCGCGCACGTGCCCTGGGTTACCTGGGGCACCACCGCCATGGTGGCCCGCTCGGTAGCGAAGTTCGGCTCCGACGAACTGCGGGACGAGGTGCTTCCGGGGGTTTTCAGTGGGCACGTCCGGTTGTGCCTGGGCTACACCGAACCCGAAGGCGGGTCCGATGTGGCCACCTGCAAGACCCGTGCTGTGCGCGAGGCGAATGGATCGAGCTGGGTCATCAATGGCTCCAAGATGTTCACCACGGGAGCGCACAACTGCCAGTATGTCTTCCTCATCACCAACACCGACCCGGCCGCCGGGAAGCACAAAAGCCTGACGATGTTTCTGGTTCCGCTGAACTCGGAGGGCATCGAGATTCAGGGCATCCGTACCGTCGACGGCGACCGCACCAACATCGTTTACTACAGCGATGTGCGTGTCGACGACAAGTATCGCCTCGGCGACGTGAATGGCGGCTGGACGGTGCTGCGCGAGCCGCTCAACGTCGAGCACGGTGCGGTGGCGGCCGCTCCCGACGGGCTGCAGGACGTGTCGATCATGATGCACCAGGCCGGTTTCATGGCCGATGCCCTCGACAAGGCGGCGGACAAAGCCTCGCGGCAGGATCTCACGGGGTGCAGGCTCATTGACGACTCATCGGTGGCATACCGATTGGGCCGCAGCGCCGCCCGGATGGAGGCGGCACTGAGCGCGCCCAGCATCTTCGGTCGCGTCGCCCTCGCGCAGACGATGCGCGACATCTCACCGGACCTGATGGATCTCCTCGGCACGGCGTCCACGCTGCCGATCGGCACCGACGGAGCGGCCGACGACGGCGCCTCGGAGTACACATTCCGGTTCGCACCGTTGGTCGGGATCTACGGCGGCACCCTGGAGGTGTTCCGCAACATGATCGCGCAGTACGTGCTCGGCCTGGGCAAGCCGGCCTATGCACCGGTGGCTCAGAAAGTGAGTTAGGCCAGCACCGAACGTGTGATCACTGCGACCGCAATCGGCGTGTCGTCACAGACATTGCACGTTCGGTGAATCGTCAGGTCGTCAGGACGGTTGCCGCGGCGGTGCCGGGGGCGCCGTATAGCTGGGTGAACCCGACCCTGGGGTTCCCGGCGACCTGACGATCGCCCGCCTCACCGCGGAGCTGGCGGACGATTTCGTGGATTTGGCGCAGTCCGGAGGCACCGATCGGCTCACCGTTGGCGATCAGCCCCCCATCGGTGTTGACGGGCATCGGGCCGCCGATCTCGGTTGCGCCGTCGGCCAGCAGTTTTTCCTGATCGCCGTGTGCGCAGAAACCGCACTCGGCCATGTGGATGATTTCGGCGCCGGCGTCGGTGTCCTGCAGCTGGATCACGTCGACGTCGGCGGGAGCCACGCCGGCTTTCTCGAACGCGGCACGCGCCGCGTATACCGTCGGCGCGAGATCCTCTTCGACTGGTGCGAAGGTCGTGTTGACCTCGTAGGCACCGTACCGCCGGGTGCGAGCCTCCACTGCCCGCAGATAGACGGGTTTGGAGGTGTAGCGCTGCGCGATATCGGCCCTGCACATCACCACCGCTGCGGCACCTTCGTCGGGTGCGCAAAACATGTACTGGGTGAGGGGATAGTTCAGTATCGGCGAGCTGAGAATGTCGTCTTCGGATATCGGCTTGCGACGGAACGCGTTCGGATTCAATGCCCCGTTGCGGAAGTTCTTGGCCGCTACTTTGGCGAGGGTCTCCTGAGAGATGTTGTGGTCGTGCAGATAGCGGTTCGCTTTCATACCGAAGAACTTGGTGGTCAGGTACTGGCCGTTTTCCGCGTACCACCTCGGCATACCCACCAGTGCCGGATCCTCGGTGAATGCCCCGCGCGGATGCTTGTCGAGGCCGACGGCGATGCCGATGTCATAGTCGCCCAAACGAATCCCGTCGGCGCAGGCCTTGACCGCGCTGGCCGCGGTCGCGCACGCGTTGAACACATTGGTGAATGGGATGCCGGTGAGACCGACCATGGCGACGATCGCGTCCGGGTTGGCTACCGTCCAGCTGCCGCCGGTGGCGAACTCGACGTCCTTCCACGCGACGCCGGCATCGGCGACCGCGGCAAAGATCGCGTCGGCCCCCATCGCCATCGCGGTTTTACCCTCGAAACGACCGAACGGGTGCAGACCCACTCCGATGATGGCCACGTCATTCATGAGCGCCGCTCCCCTCCACCGCCGCAGTTCATGCGATCGCTCCCGACTCCTTGAGTTCGGCGATGTGGTCCCAGTCCAAGCCGAGCTCCATCAGGACGAGCTCGGTGTGTTCGGAGGCCTGCGGTGCCCGCGTCGTCGCCAGCGGCTCATGGTTGAACTGGACTGGGCCGCGCACGACACGGAAAGGCTTTCCGCCGCCGGCGAGCTCGACTTCGGTGATCATGTCGTTGGCAAGGGCCTGCTCATCGTCGACCAGGTCGAGGAGGCTCTGGAACGGGGCCCATTGACCCTTCATGGTCTTCAGGTGTTGCCGCCAGTAGTCGAAAGGCTTGCCGGCGATGGCTTTTGTGATCAATGCCGCCGCTGCATCTGCATTTTGGATCAGCGGCAATACGTCGGCGAACCGGGGGTCGTCGGCTGCCTCGGGGATGCCGAGGTGCTCGAACGTGTCGCGGATCAACCCGGTCGGGCTGATGATGCACAGGTTGATGGTGCCGCCGTCGGAGGTTTCGTAGTTGCCCATAAAGGGATTCACCGACGGCGCGCCGGACCCCGGCATGGGCGTGCGCATGACCTCGCCGGTCTCCATGCCCTGTGTCACGCTTGCGCCCGCCGCCCACCAGGCTGTGCTCAACAACGACACATCGAGCTCGAGAGCCTCGCCGGTGCGTTCGCGGTGCAGCAGTGCGGCCGAGATGCCACCGGCGATGAACATGCCCCCGATGGAGTCGCCGAAGGCGGGGATACCTTGCCCCAGTGCGCCGCCCAGCTCTTCCGGCGTCAACGCGTAGCCGATGCCGCTGCGCGTCCAGAATGCCGTTCCGTCGTACCCACCGACGTTACGCTCGGCGCCTTTGTCGCCGTACGCGGAACCGCGGGCATACACGATGTCCGGGTTCACCGCGCGGATGTGCTCCAGGTCGAACTTGTGCTTCTGCCGCTGCGCCGGCATGTAGTTGGTGAGGAAAACGTCCGAGGTCCTGGCGAGTTCGTAGATCACTTCCCGGCCGCCCGGCGTGGAGACGTCGATCCCGACGCTGCGCTTGCCCCGGTTGGGATGCTCCATCAGCGGATGCCGCTCCGGGTCGATCTGGATGCCACCCATGTTGATGAAGCCGCGTTGCGTGTCGCCGCGCAGCGGGTGTTCGACTTTGATGACATCGGCGCCCCAATCGGCGAGGATGGCTCCCGCCGCCGGGACGAACGTGAATTGCGCAAGCTCCAGGACCCGAAAGCCCGCCATTACCTTGACCATTTTGGGGACCCTACTTGGCGTCGAACGTCACCGGAAGTGCCGTCGGCGAGCGGAAGGGCTGACCGTGGATGTGGGGGTCTTGAGCGTCACCGTCGGTCAGCAGGGTGATGTTGGTCAGCCGATTGAGCAAGCATTCCAGTGCGACGCGGGTTTCCATCCGCGACAGGTGAAGACCTAAACACGTATGTTCACCGGCGGCGAAGGAGATGTGCGGGATTTGCTTGCGGAAGATGTCGAATTCCTCCGAACGTTCCCAGCGGTGCTCGTCCCGATTCGCCGAACCCATGCACACACCGACTACCGAGCGTGCCGGGATCGTGACCCCGTCCAGCTCGGTGTCTTTGGTGGTGAATCGCTGCACGGTGGTCAGCGGCGTCTCGAAGCGCAACCCTTCCTCGATTGCCTGGGGGATCAGCTGGTGATCGGCTTGCACCGCGGCGAACTGGTCCGGGTGCGTGAGCAGCAGATACAGCAGGTTTCCCGACGACCGGTAGGTGGTCTCCAGCCCGGCGGGCAACAGCAGCCGCAGGAAGGAGTAAATGGCTTCGTCGCTGAGCTTTTCGCCGTCGATCTCCGCGGTGACCAGGTCCCCGATGATGTCCTCGGTGGGCTTGGACTTGCGCTGCTCTATCTGGACCAGGAAGTAGTCCTTGAGCGCCGCCGATGCCTCGAAGGCGCGTTCGTAGTTGACGTGATAGCTGATCAACTGCACGGCGCGCTTCCGGAACATCGGTAGGTCGTCGGCCGGCAGCCCCAATAGCTGGGCGATGACGCGGGTGGGGAACTCGAAGGTGAAATTCCGGACCAGGTCGGCCTCGCCGTTGTGGATGAACTCGTCGATCAACGCTTTGCAGATCGGCCGGACGATCGTGGGCTCCCAGCGGGCCAGCGCCTTGGACTTGAATGCCGCCGACACCAGGTTGCGGTGGTCCCGGTGCTTTTTGCCGTCCATCGCCAAAATGGTCGGCCCCATGAACAGGCCAATGGTTTTGTCGTACGGCTTGGAGCTGAATACGCGGCCGTCGCGAAAGACCTTGTTCACCGCGTCGAACGACACCGCGGAGTACTCACGCTTGGGCATCAGGGACTCGGGCGTCTTGGAGTAATCCATGACGGTGCCATGGAACACGCCGGCCTGCCGGCGCTTGTGGGCAAAGAACGGGTAGGGGTCACGCAGGCTGACGGTCTGGTCGTCGGTGCCGGTGTGCACGTTGGTCGTCAACCTAGGTCTCCAGCATCTTCAGCATGAACAAAATGACGTTGCGTAAGATCGTACTGTAATTCTTACAGTAGACAATATGGGCGCGTTCGTGAGAAGTTGATCGCCGGCCCGCACGCATGAGGTGAGTCATGAGCACACTCGATGAACGCGCCGGCGGCACCATCGAACAGCAGCGGGCAGCGCTCAACGCGATCTTGGATCGTCAGCGGCGCGCCTTCACGAGCGACGGTCCGCCCGGTGCGGATGTGCGGCGTAACCGCATTGATCGGCTGATGGCGCTCGTCTTGGACAACACCGACGCCTTTGTCGACGCCGTGGCCGCCGATTTCGGCACCAGATCCAAGGCCGCGACGCTGTTCACAGAGGTCATCGGCATGGTTTCGGTCATCGAGCACACGAGATCGCATGTTCCACAATGGATGCGGCCGACCAAACTCATGCCCGTGGCGCGGCTGTGCGGCCTGCGCGCCGAGGTTCAACCCGCTCCGCTGGGGGTGGTCGGGATCATCGGTCCGTGGAACTTTCCGCTCAATCTTGTGGTCCTACACCTGGTCCGCAGAGGCCCGCACCTCGATCGACGCAGTCAGTATCTCGTTCTGCTGAAGCAACGACATCATCAGCCGTCCACCGCCTGCGCACGCGCCCAGCGGTAGTCGGCCTTACCCGAGGGGCTCCGCTCGATGACCGGGCGGAAGACTATCGCCTTCGGAAGTTTGTAGCGCGCCAAGGATTGCGCGGCATGTGCGATCAGCTCGTCGGCGTCGGTGCGGCCGGCCTCGGCCGGCGCCACGATGGCGACGACCTCCTGACCCCACCGCTCGCTCGGCCGCCCGGCGACCACCACGTCGGCCACCGCGGGATGCGACGCGATCGCGGTTTCGACTTCCTCGGCGAAGATCTTCTCGCCGCCGGAATTGATCGTCACCGAATCGCGGCCCAGCAATTCGATGTTGCCGTTGGCGTGGTGACGTGCGCGGTCACCCGGCACCGCGTACCGCACGCCGTCGATCACCGGGAACGTCGCCGCGGTCTTGGGTGCGTCGCCCTTGTAGCCCAGCGGAACGTAGCCGCGCTGCGCCAGCCAGCCGATACCGTCGTGACCTGGTTGCAGGATGGCGGTCAGGTCTTCCGCGGCGACGAACGTATCCGGGCCGGCGTTGAACGTACCGGTCGACACCGCCCCCGGCGTGGACATGTGGTGCATCTGCGCCCCGGTCTCCGAGGATCCGACGCCGTCCACGACGACGGCGGTGGGCAGCGCTTCGATCAACCGTTGCTTGACGAACGGGGTCAGCAAGGCGCCGCCGTTGGCAACCACGCCCAACGACGACACGTCGACCCCCCCTTCCTTGACGCCCTTCTCGATGGCGGCCACCAACGGGCGCGCCATCGCGTCACCGACCACGGTCACGACCGCTACCCGCTCACGCTCGATGGTGCGGACAACGTCTTCCGCGTCCAAATGATCGACGACCGATCCGAAGACGACGGACTGCCCGGTCGTGATTGCCGTCATCACACTCCACTGGGCGGCGCCGTGCATCAGCGGCGGCAAAATCATCAGCTTGGCGCCCGGGCCCGCAGTCGTCCGCGCCACGATCTCGTCGACGGACTGCGCGGGCTCGCCGGTCATCAGGTTGCGCCCGCCGAAGGACGTCATGAAGATGTCGTGCTGGCGCCACAACACGCCCTTCGGCATCCCGGTGGTGCCGCCGGTGTACAGGACGTACAAGTCATCGGGCGAGTGGCTCACCGGTGGTGGGTCCGCCGAAACGGATGCCAGGGCAGTCTCGTAATCGACTGCGCAGTCCAGTAACTCGTTGCCCGAGTCGTCGGCGATCTGGATGAGCACGCGCAGCTGCGGAAGATCCGGAAGGATCTCGGCCACCCGCGGCGCGAAGGCGGCATGGTAGATGAGTGCGGTTGCTCCTGAGTCGGCGAGAAGGTACTGCAGCTCGCTCTTGACATACCGGAAGTTGACGTTGAACGGGGCGACCCGGGCTCCGAACGCGCCGAGCAACGACTCGACGTATTCGTTTCCGTTGTAGGCGTAGATGCCGAGTAGGTCCTGCCCCACCTCGTGGCCGGCCAGCGCGGACCGCTCGGTGTGGCAGCCCAACCCACGGGAGTGCAGATATGCGGCAAGACGGGTCGACCGCTCGATCACCTGTGCATAGCTGCAACGCCGGTCGCCCTGGATCAAGAGGTCGCGATCGGGAATCGCGGCCGCCACCGCCTTCGCGACGGCGGGTACGGTGAATTCTGTTGCGGTATCCGGCATCTTGCCTCTCAAGGCTGGTGGGGGAGCAGTCGGACCATCAGGCCGCCGGCTTCGGTGAGCAGCGTGCCATCGGCGGCCGTCATCGTAGCGGAGATGAAGATCTTCCTGCCGTCGATATCGGTGATGCGGCCGTTTGCGGTCAGTGGCTGGTCGATCGGAGTGACATTGCGATAGTCGACGTGCAGGTACCCCGTGCGAGTGGGCGGGGTGCCGGCCGTAGAGACCACCATCCCGAACAGCCAGTCATAGAACAGCGGAATCATGCCGCCGTGCACTGCGTTGTTTCCGCCCACATGGGATCGGGTGAAATGTCCGTGCATGGTGACGCCGGCCGGTCCGGATTCGGTGACGTGCCACGGCGGCATCAGGGGATGGCCCAGTCCCGGCAGCTCGATGACCCGGCCGGCCGGCGGGACCCCTTCCGGAGCCTGGTGGCCGTCCAGTAACGCGCACGCGTCTTCGACGCGCCGGGCCGCGGTGGTCCACAGGGAACTATCCGGGTTGGTGGAAACGGTCAGATCTTGCAGGCGGCGCAGCGCGGCGACGAACCGGCCCAGCCCCGGCGGCGCATGGGTTGGCGTGATTTCGGGAAAGCCCCCTCGAGGCTGTTCGAGTGCATCGGGTGCGGTGTCGGTCATCGTCGCGTCCACGCCTCTAGTAGCTCGTCGGTGCTGGTGATGGTCGCCAGCAGCGACAGCGTGTTGGCGATGACCGCGGCACCGTACTCGGCGGGTATGCCGGCAACGGCATCACGGGGAACGATCACCCGGTAAGCGGAGTTGACGGCATCCATCACGACGTTTGGGATCGCGATGTTCAGCGAAACGCCGACCACGACAATGGTGGACACCCCGAGGTTCCGCAGCACCGCATCCAGGTCCGTGCCGCCCATCGGCCCGACGCCGTGCCAGCGGCTGAGCACCAAATCGCTTGGCTCAGGGCCTAATTCCGGCAGCAGGGACGCTCCGGGGGTGCCGGGAGCGATCTGCACGTCGCCGCGTCCGATGGCGAAGATCTTGGCGTTGTGGTTGGAGCCCAGCCCGTCTGGGCGTCGCTGCACCAGGCAGTGCACCACGCGCACGCCCGCCGCCCGGGCGGCCGGCAGCAACCGCACGATGTTGGGCAGGGCAACGCGACGTGCTTCCTCGGCGAGCAGCGCCAGCCCGGCATGCGGACCGATGACCGCCCCCTGGCACTCCTGGGTAACGATCGCGGTGTGCTCGGGCGCCGCCAGTTCCGTGAGGCCGGTCATGTCGACGCGGTCACCGCCGGCGGCACCTCGTAGAACTGAGTCGCCCATTTGCGCAGCGCCATATACCCTTTCGCGTCGACCTTGGAGAGTGCCGGATGTTCCACGTATTTCTGATAGCGCCAGATCTGCAGATCGTCGAAGACGGTGGACAGGAATTGTCTTTCGATGAGGTCGCGCAGCTTCCCGTCCGGCACGTCGGAGTCATCGCCGGGGATGCGTGGCCACCAGATTGAGTAGAACAGGTCCGAACACTGGTCATCGACCGGCGTGCAGGTGAATATCAGCCGATGATTCTGCGCGCCCTCGAAGACGCTGATCGCTCCGCCGAGGCCGAACAAGTGGCTGTGGAACCGCAACGCGAGGTCCTCCGGGTTGTCGCTGCGCGCGTCCGGCCAACCCGCAACGAATTGCCATTCGTGGTCGACGATCTTCCAGTCCAGCACCCGCGGCGTCACCGTGGCGTGGTGCACGTACTCGAAATGTGCGCTGTCGGGCGCGTTCTCCGCCACGATCTGCGGATGCACCGGCTCGCGTTCCGCACGTCGGGAGAACTCGGGATACGCCCGGTAATAGGCGGCCGGATCGGTCTCGAACTGCGGGAACTTGCGAAAGATGTCCGGCATTTCCCATTGCGGCTCCTTGCCGTCCGGTTGGTGCCAGACGAACACGCACTCGTACTGTTCCCGCACGGGATATACCCGCAGCCGCAGTGCGCGATTGGGTCGGTCCGGTTGGTAGGGGATATATCGATTGGTGCCGTCGGGGCCCCAGCGCCAACCATGGAAGGGGCACTCGACGCAGTCGCCGACCACCTTGCCGCCGTGGCCGATGTGCGCGCCCAGGTGTTTGCAGTGCGCTTCCAGAACGTGCAGCTCACCGGACTCGTCGCGGTAAGCGACCAGGTCCTCGCCGAAGTAGCGCAGGGGGCGCGCCTCGCCCATCGGGAATTCGGGGGACCAGCCGACCATGAACCACCCGGTGACCTTCCAAGTGAAGGGAACTTTCACGCCGAAGCCTCCGCCTGCCCGATACTAAGTCCGTTACAGTATAGATTTCAGCAGTTCGGCCGGCGTGCGGCAAGGAGTGAAATGACAGGAGCGGCTGACGAGCTGGCAGCCATCCGGCAGCTCAATGCTCGCTACGGCCGTTTTCTCGATGCCAAAGACGTCGAATCCCGGCGCAACGTGTTCAGCACCGACGTGGTGGTCACCCTGACCTCGCCCACCACCGCAACCGGTATCTGGGCGATGGAAGACCTGCTGGTCTTCGGCTTCGATTTCGGCCGGGCCCGGGAGTTGCACGGCGCCGGTCACCACCACGAAACGTACGAGAAGCACGACGGCCGCTGGCGGATCAAGACCCTGCATTTGACCCGAACGCTCCTGAAGATGAGTGGTGTGTAGCGATGACCGAACTCGACGCGCTCGTTATCGGCGCGGGATTCTCCGGCTTGTACATGCTGCATCGGCTGCGGCAGCTCGCCGTCCGGACCCGGGTGCTGGAGATGGCCGACAACGTCGGTGGCACCTGGTTGTTCAACCGGTACCCGGGTGCACGATGCGACATCGAAAGCGTCGAATACTCCTACAGCTTCTCCGAGGAGATTCAGCAGGAATGGGTGTGGACGGAGTCGATGCCGGCGCAGCCGGAGATCGAGGCCTACCTCAACTTCGTCGCCGACCGGCTCGATCTGCGCCGCGACATCGAGTTCGACACCAAGGTCGTCGCGATGGCGTTCGATGAGGAAGCCGGCGTGTGGGAGGTGCGGACCGAGGCCGGCGACACTTTCCGCGCCCGGTTCGTCATCGCCGCCTCCGGCATCCTGTCGGTACCGCTCGAGCCCGACATCCCCGGGATGGCCGCCTTCGCCGGAACGTCGCTGCTGACCAGCCGCTGGCCCCGCGGTGGCTGCGATCTGACCGGCAAACGGGTCGGCGTCATCGGCACCGGATCGACCGGTGTCCAACTCATCCCGGTCGTGGCCCAAGAAGCCCTACAGCTCTATGTGTTCCAGCGATCGCCGGCGTACACCTTGCCGTGGCAGGTGCGGCGATTCGAGCCCGGCGAGCTGGACGAGATGAAATCCCGCTACCACGAAATCCGCGCGGCGCAGCGGGAACACCCGATCGGCGCGGCCCGGCTGAGCGCATTCTCGGTGCTGTTCGAGATGCTCGGCAGGCCGCCGTTGAAGTCGGCCTCCCGCGAAGAGCAGGTGCGCGCCGTCGAGGAGCACGGCGTCATGGGTGCCCTGAATTGGGGCGACGTCTTCTTCGATATCGAAGCCAACCGGATGGCCGCCAAGCTGTACGGGGAGGCGGTGGCCCGCATCGTCAAGGACCCCGACACGGCGGCCGCCCTGGTTCCCGACCATCCCTTCGCCTGCAAGCGCCCGATCATCGACTTCGGCTACTACGAGACTTTCAACCGGGACAACGTCACGCTCGTCGACCTCCGCAAGGAGCCGATCCGCGAGGTGACGTCGACCGGTATTCGCACCGGGCGGGACGACTACGAGCTCGACGTCATCGTCTACGCCACTGGGTTCGACGCGATGACGGGAGCGCTCAGCCGGATCGACATCCGCGGTCGCGACGGAAAGTCGCTCGCCGACTTCTGGGCCGGTGAGGGGCCGCTGTCGTATCTGGGATTGGCGGTCGCCGGATTCCCGAACCTCTTCATGGTTCAGGGGCCGGGAAGCCCGAGCGCGACGACAAACTTCGTCGCCGCGCTCGAGCAGCACGTGGAATGGATCGGTGACTGCATCGCTCATCTACGTGATAGCGGGGTCCGAACCATCGAGGCGCTGGCCACTGCGCAGCAGGAGTGGATCGACCACACCACCGAGCTTGTCGCGCCGACCGTCCTGGTCCACCCGTCGTGCAACTCGTGGTACAACGGCGGCAATGTGCCCGGCAAGAAGCGGATGTACATGGGCTACACCGGCGGTATCCCCGAATACCGGCGCCGTTGCGACGAAATCGCAGCCGGCGGATACACCGGTTTCAAGCTGGCATAGCTGGGTTCGAGGTGAGTGTCATGTCTTGGGTGACAAAGGCTCCGGACGTCGTGCGCGAGGTGGCGATGGTGGTACCGCGGACGGTGGCCGGCCTGCACGAGTCGACCGGTTGGACCCCGGTATCGCCGCGTGGCGTGCGTCAGTTCGGCGAGGTCCTGCTGGACGAGCTTGTGCTGACCGGTTTTTCGCTGTTGAGTGGGAGCCCGGAAGCGATGCGGCCGCTGACGGGATGCGCCGCGGCCGCCGAAGAACTGTCGGCGCTCGGCATCGACGGTGCGCATGCCGACCCGAAACCGTTGCGAGCGACGTCGGTACGGCGGCGCCGGCTCGCCAACCTGGCGTACGAGCGGATGACGTTCGAGCACGACCCGGCGCTGCCGACGACGCTGGAGGCCGACGGTCTGGGTGGCCCGGCCAGGGCGGTCGTGCACCTGTGTCGGCACCGCGACGGCCCCAGGCCGTGGCTGATCTGGATACACGGTGCCGGCCAGGGCGGCAGCGAGGACCTGTTGCTGTCCCGGATCGGCCGGATACATCACAGCCTGGGATTCAACGTCGCGATGCCGGTGCAGCCCGGCCATGGTTGCCGACGCCGTGAATGGCCGGCCTATCCGGACGTGGATCCATTGGGCAACGTCGCGGGCATGATGCGTGCGGTCTCGGAGATACGCGCCCTTGTCCGCTGGGCACAGCCGCAGGCTACCGCCGTTGTGGTGGCAGGGATTTCGATGGGCAGCCCGGTCGCCGCGCTGATCTCCCACCTCGAGAGAACGGTCGATGCGGTCGCGCTGTACACGCCGATCCTGGGGCTCAACGCGATGATCGCGCGACACCTGGGGCGCTGGGGGCCCTCCCGTGACGGCTTCCGGGAACTGTTGGAATCCCCCGAGGTCGCCAAGCTGACCTCGGTGATCGATCCCCTCGGGACGAACCCCGCGCCCCTGCCGCATCGCCGGCTCATCGTCGGAGCCTGGCACGACCGGATGGCGATGCGCGAGCCTGCGATCTCGTTGCAGGAATGCTGGAATGGTCAGTTGCATTGGTACGACGGCAGCCATGTCGGTCACATCTTTTCCCGGCGCGTGCAGACGGTCACCGAGCGATTCCTGCGCGAGGTGGCCTCGCAAAATGCGGGCGACGCGGTGTCGGGCTGATGGCAGTCACGTGGACCGCACGCGAGGTGGTCGAACTCTACAACCTCGTGGTCTGGAATGAACGCAACCTGGACCTGGCCGAGGAGTTGTTGGGCGAAACCGTTATCCGGCACGACGTCGGCGAGGTGCGTACCCTGACCCACGCGCAGGCGGTCCAACGGGTGGCGGACATGCTGGCTCTATTCGACTCGCTGCGCTTCGACCTCAAGGTCGTCATCGAGGGTGACGATGGCGAGCACGTCGCGATCGTCTACGACTCGACCATGACCACCACCGACGGCGCCACAACCAACGTCGCCAGCATCGAGGTGTTCCGCGTCGTCGAAGGCAGAATTACCGAAGTCTGGAACTGTGACTACAAGCTAGGGGTTTGGAATTGAGTGATCGCACGCTCGACGAGCTGGGCTACTACTTGCTGGCCGGCGCCGGTGGTGAGGGGCCGGCCACATTGATGGACGAGGCTCGCCGCGGCGAAGAGATGGGCTTCGGCACGGCATTCATCTCCGAGCGCTGGAACGTCAAGGAAGCATCATCCCTCGTCGGGGCCGCGTGCGCGGTGACCACCAGGATGCAGATCGCCACGGCCGCAACCAATCACAACACCCGTCATCCGCTGATCACCGCATCGTGGGGGACCACGATGCACCGGCTCTCCGGCGGTCGGTTCACGTTGGGCATCGGCCGCGGCATCGCCGCCATCTACGGCGCTTTCGGCATACCGGCCGTCACGACCGCGCAGATGGAGGATTGGGCCCAAGTCATGCGGCGTCTGTGGCATGGCGAGGTGATCTTCAACCATGACGGCCCGATGGGGAAATACCCCATTCTATTTCTCGACCCGGACTTCAACGAAGACATCCGATTGGCGCTGGTGGCTTTCGGGCCCAACACGCTCGCGCTCGGTGGTCGCACCTTCGACGACGTCATACTGCACACCTACTTCACCCCGGAAACGTTGCAGCGCTGCGTCAAAACCGTCAAAACTGCCGCGGAGAAGGCGGGCCGCGACCCCGACAGCGTGCGGGTATGGTCGTGCTTCGCCACGGTCGGCGACCACCTGCCCGAACCGCTGCGGCTGAAGAAGACCGTCGCCCGCCTGGCCACCTACCTGCAGGGCTACGGCGACCTGCTGGTGCGGACCAACGGCTGGGATCCCGCTGTGCTGCAACGTTTCCGGGAGGATCCGGTGGTGACGTCGATCGCCGGCGGAATCGATCACAAGGCCACGCCCGAGCAGATCGAGCACATCGCGACGCTGATTCCCGCCGAATGGCTGGAACCGTCGGCAACGGGATCGGCCCGGCAGTGCGTGGACCGCATCCGCAAGGAATTCGACTACGGCGCCGACGCGCTCATCATGCACGGCGCCACGCCGGACGAGCTAGAGCCCGTGGTCGCGGCGTATCGGACCGACGCCTAGTGCCGCGAGCGTCCGCAAAATGACACGCTCCAACGGTGTGCCGTGTACACGCGCTCGCGCTAAAGAATCACGGCAGGATGACGGTGCGCGACACCGGTTCGGCGGCGGCCTGCCGGCTGGAGAGGCCGCGCTGCAAGGCGGCGAGCAGCGCGTCACGGGTATCCCGGGGATCGATGAGTTCGTCGAAACCCATGTGTTCCGCCGACCGGTAAGACGCCTGCAGCTCGGCATCGCGCAGCTTGGCGGAAAGGTCTTCGCCGGCATGTGATGCGCGACTGAGCGCTGCGGCACTCATCGCGCCCATCGTCGCGCCCGGGTAGGCGAAGGTCGCAACCTGGTGGTCGAAACCCAGCAGCGACATGACCATGGACCCGAAACCGTACGCCTTACGCAGCGTGACATGCAGCTTCACCGTGGTGGCCGCGGTCTGGGCGGCGAACATCCGCCCGCCGGCACGCAGCACGCCGCTGCGCTCGGACCGGCTGCCGGGCAGCATGCCGGGGTTGTCGGCGAGAAAGACGATCGGCAGGTGAAACGAGTCGGCCACCATGATGAAGTGTGCCGCTTTGTCCGCGGCATCGGCGTCGATCGACCCGGCGAGCACCTGAGGCTGATTGGCCACCACCGCTACCGGGTGGCCGCCGAGGTGGGCCAGCGCGCAGATGATCGCCTTGCCGAACTGTGGCTGAACCTCGAACCAGTCCGGCCGATCGAAGACCACTTCGAGCACGGAGCGCATGTCATAGACCCTGCGGTTGTCGCGGGAGACGATGTCGAGCAACTCCGGGGTTTGCCGCGGCTCGCTGGTTGCCCCCGTTTCGGAGGGGGGCAGCTGCGCCGGGTAGGACCACGCACTGGGCGGGAAGTACGACAGGTAACAGCGGATGTCGTCAAGCACGGCCTCGTCGTCTTCGGCCACGTTGTGGATCACCCCGCTGGGCAGGGCGACGCCGGGTCCACCGAGGTCCTCTTTCGAGATGTCCTCTCCGGTGGACTCTTTGACGACGGGAGGCCCCGCGGTGAAGATCGCGCCCTGCTGACTCATGATGCGAAAGTCGCAGACCGGAGCCACCAGGGCACCGTGCCCGGCCGAGGGGCCGAGCACCGCGGCGACGGTCGGAACCCGGCCCGAGCACTGCGCCTGGGCGAGCAGGTCCGTCGGAGTGCGCCCGTAGTGCCCGCCGGTGGGACGGAAGCCGGCACCTTCGAGCAGCATCACCAGCGGAATCTTGTCGCGCAAGGCAAGTTCGGCGATGCGATAGCGCTTGGAGTTGCCCCCGGGCCCGATGCTGCCGGCCATGGTGGTGAAATCCTCTCCACCAACCATCACCGGAGAGCCGTTGATCTCCCCGGATCCGACGACGATCCCATCGGCGGCGAGCTCGCCACCGACGAGGGTGCCGAGCTCGCGGAATGTCCCGGGGTCGAGCAGCCGGTCGATCCGCGCGCGAGCATCGAGCTTGCCCTTGCCGCGATGCTTGTCGAGCCGCTCCGGTCCGCCCATGGCCCACGCGCGCTGACGGCGCCGGTCGAGATCGTCCAGCGTCGCGTCCCAATCCTGGGGTTTTGTCATGCTTCTGTCCTACCTCGTGCAGCTGAGAGTCGCGCGCCCAGTCCGATGGTGGCGACCCGGCCCCCGCACGCAGGAGGTGCCCCCAGCGCCCGGCTAGGCCGTGCTTGCGATCGCCGCTAGATGAGCAGGGTCACATACTGGATCGCTTACTGTAAAGTTACCCGCATGGGTCGTGCCCCCCGCCTCAAGATCGACGGGGGCATCCCCAATCGCCTGGATCGGGCGGCCGGCGCGGCCGGCGCGCTGGAGCGAGACGGGTATGACGGGGGCTGGACGGCCGAAACCAGTCATGACCCGTTTCTGCCTTTGCTGCTGGCCGCCGAACACACCACACGACTCGAGCTCGGCACCAACATCGCGGTGGCCTTCGCACGCAACCCGATGATTGTCGCCAACGTCGGTTGGGACCTGCAGGCATACTCCAAGGGCCGGTTCATCCTTGGGCTGGGCACCCAGATCCGGCCCCACATCGAGAAGCGGTTCAGCATGCCGTGGAGTCATCCAGCGCGCCGAATGCGCGAGTTCGTCTCCGCCTTGCATGCGATCTGGTCCGCGTGGCAGGACGGCGCCAAGCTTTCATTCGAGGGGGACTTCTACACCCACAAGATCATGACCCCGATGTTCACCCCGGAGTCGCAGCCCTATCCCGCACCGAAGATCTTCCTCGCCGCCGTCGGTGAAGCGATGACCGAGACGTGCGGCGAGGTCGCCGACGGGCACCTCGGTCACCCCATGGTTTCGAAGCGCTATCTCGACGAGGTGACCGTTCCCGCCCTGGAGCGCGGTATGCGGTGCTCCGGCCGCGGTCGCGACGACTTCGAAGTGTGCACCGAGGTGATGGTGGCAACCGGCGAGGACGGCGCCGGGCTGGCGGCCGCCACTACCGCCGTGCGCAGGCAGATCGCGTTCTACGGATCAACGCCCGCGTACCGCAAGGTCTTGGACCTGCACGGGTGGGGCGACCTGCACACCGAATTGCACCGACTCTCCCTGGAAGGGGAGTGGGACGCCATGGGAGCGCTGATCGACGACGAGATGCTCGCGACGTTCGCGGTCGTCGGCCCGGCCGACACCGTCGCGGCGGCTCTCCGGCGTCGCTGCGAGGGCACCGTAGACCGCGTCCTGCCGATCTTTCCGACCGCCGCACAGTCCTGTGTTACCGCCATACTGAAGGAGTTTTGCGAGTGAGCACAACCCTAGACCAGGCCGCCAAGGTCTTCGCGGATCCAATGGCGTACACCGACGAGCGGAGTTTGCACGCCGTGCTGGCTCACCTGCGGGCCGGCGCACCGGTGGCGTGGGTCGAGGTGCCCAATTACCGGCCGTTCTGGGCGATCACCAAACACGCCGACATCATGGACATCGAGCGCGACAACATGCTGTTCACCAACTGGCCGCGCCCGGTGCTGACCACCGCCGAGGGTGACGAACAGGCGGCCGCGGTGGGCGTACGCACGCTGATCCACCTGGACGATCCGCAGCACCGCGTGGTGCGGGCGATCGGTTCGGACTGGTTTCGCCCAAAGGCCATGCGGGCCATGAAGGTTCGTGTGGACGAACTGGCCAAGATCTACGTCGACCAGATGCTGGCCGCAGGCCCGGAGTGCGACTTCGTTCAGGAGGTCGCGGTCAACTACCCGCTCTACGTGATCATGTCGCTGCTGGGCCTACCCGAGGCCGACTTCCCGCGCATGCTCAAGCTGACCCAGGAATTGTTCGGCAGCGATGACTCCGAATTCAAACGGGGCACCACAAACGAAGAGCAGCTGCCGGCGCTGCTCGACATGTTCGGTTACTTCAACACGGTGACCGCTTCCCGCCGCGAGCATCCGACCGAGGATCTCGCCTCAGCGATCGCCAACGCTCGCATCGACGGCGAACCGTTGTCGGATATCGACACCGTGTCCTATTACCTCATCGTCGCCACCGCAGGTCACGACACCACCAGTGCGACCATCTCCGGTGGCATGCAGGCGCTCATCGAGAATCCAGATCAGCTCGAGCGCCTGCGAGACAACCTCGACTTGATGCCGCTGGCCACCGAGGAGATGATCCGCTGGGTTACCCCGGTCAAGGAATTCATGCGCACCGCCGCCGAAGACACGGTCGTGCGCGGAGTACCGATCGCCGCGGGAGAATCCGTGCTGTTGTCCTATGTGTCGGGCAACCGCGACGAGGACGTCTTCGATGACCCGTTCCGATTCGACGTCGGGCGCGAGCCCAACAAACATCTGGCCTTCGGCTACGGCGTGCACTTCTGCATGGGTGCCGCGCTGGCCCGCATGGAGGTCAGCAGCTTCTTCTCCGAGTTGCTGCCTCGGCTCAAATCCATTGAACTGACCGGTGACCCGCAACTCGTCGCCACGACCTTCGTCGGTGGTCTCAAACACCTGCCGGTGCGCTATTCGCTGGCGTGAGGGCGCCGGCCGCTGCCAAACTCCTCTTCGCACCCGGCTCATTGAGCGAGCCGCCTAGTGCCGGTACTCCACGGCCGCGATCGTTACACTCCCCGTGGAGGACTGGGCAATGACGCGTAGGACGATCATCATCACGGGCGCCAGCGACGGCATCGGCGCCGCAGCGGCCCGTCGGCTACGTCGTACCGGCGAGAACGTAGTGCTGATCGGACGGTCACAGAGCAAGACCGCCGCGGTGGCCGCGGAGTTGGATGCGGACTATTTCGTGGCCGACTTCGCCGATCTGTCTCAGGTACGAGTCTTGGCGGACAAAATTCGTTCCGGCTACCCGCGGATCGATGTATTGGGCAACAACGCCGGCGGCATGTTCGCCAAGCCTTACCAGACGGCCGACGGCTACGAGGTCAATTTCCAGGTCAACTACCTGGCACCGGTTCTGCTCACCACGCAGTTGATACCGGTGCTCCTCGATTCCCGCGCCACGATCGTCAATACCACCAGCTCTTCGCAAAGGCTGCTGCGCAACGTGACGATCACCGATTTCGACACGACAGACCGGCGCCGGCCCGCCACCGCCTATGCACTGGCGAAGTTGGCAAACATCTTGTTCACCAGGGAGTTACATCGGCGATACCACGCTGATGGGCTTTCGGCCGCGGTGGTTCACCCGGGCTTCGTCAACACCAACATTGGCAAGGCGTCGGGATCACGGCTGCTGCCGATCATGCAGCGCACTCCGGTCAGCCGACTCATCGCGACCGCGGACGAGGGCGCCGACCAATTGGTCTGGTTGGCGACGAGCACGCCCGACGTCGACTGGGCTTCCGGTGAATACTACGCGAAGGGCAAAGTCGCGAAAGCCAATCGAGCAGCCGACGACCCCGTGCTGGCGCGCGAGTTGTGGGAGCACACGATGGCCAAAATCGCGTGAGAACGCCGGTCGCGCGCCCGGGCGTCACGCCAGCGTGACGCGGACCGCCGGGCGTCACGCCAGCGTGACGCTCGGGAGGGCCTGATCGCTTCCCTCGTTAGGTGTCCAATGGCGTCACCGCTGGGGACGAAAGGCCCTAGGAGCCTTGTCGCGGGTCCATAAGATGGAAAGTGGCACTGTCCCGCAGCGTGATTCGAAAGGTGCGCCGCATGCACCAGAACAGCCGTCCGGTTTCTTTGACGGATCCGATGGTCAAATTGGTGATCGATGAGCATGGTGGACGCACCTACGCGAAGGCTCAGTTGCGATGGGGCGGTTCGCATTTATCCGGCCTCGGAGTCGCGTATCGTCACCCGTCCGACTCCTTGGTGCGCGAAATCGGTCAGGAGCTGGCGACAGCGCGGGCGCTCTCGGACCTGGCGGACCAGGTCACCGCGCTGCACCACGTCAAGAACTGAGGCGCCCCTCCGGGGGATTCACTGACCGACCGGCCCGGGTACTAAACTGGCAACTCGTGCCAGGTGTTCACCACTCAGCGATCTGCACCTCCGACGTCGAACGATCGCTGCGGCTCTGGCGCGACGGCCTCGGCCACGCACCCGTTGCGGGTGCCTACGTCCGCCCATCCGGCGGGGTGCCGGTCGAGTTGATCGGTGCTGCGCAATGACCGCGGTGGTGACAGGTGGGGCATCCGGCATCGGGCGTGAAGTCGCTACCCGGTTGCGCGGTGCGGGCCACGATGTCGTGGTCTGGGACCTGTCCGGTGCCGATATCATTTGCGATGTCAGCGATCCCGACGCGGTATCGGCTGCGATGGAACAAACGGTACGCGAGCATGGTGTGCCCACCCGCATAGTGACCTGTGCCGGGATCGGTGTGTCAGGCATGCTGCTGGAACAGCCGGTTGCGGAGTGGGAGCGGGTGCTGGCCGTGAATCTCACGGGTACCTGGCTGACCATTCGTGCCGGAGCTCAAGCCATGGTCGACGCCGGGGCGGGCGGCTCGATCGTTGCCGTCTCCAGCATCAGCGGTACTGTCGCCGACCGGGAAATGGGCGCCTACTGCGTGTCGAAGGCCGGGGTGGACATGTTGGTGAAGGTCGCCGCCGTGGAGTGGGGCAGTTTCGGGATACGGGTCAACGCCGTCGGGCCGGGTGTCACCCGGACGCCGATGTTCGTAGACGGTGAACGGCTTCCCGGTTGGGTGGACGCCCTGTCCGAACGGACCGCGCTGGGCGGTGTGGGCGAGGCCACCGACGTGGCCGGAGCTATCGTGGGTGTGCTCGAATTGCCCTGGGTGACTGGTCAAGTGGTGCACGCCGACGGCGGATTGGCACTGCACAGCCCAATCGACGCCTACGGTCAGATGCAGCGGGTGATGGCCCGCAAAAAATAGCGTCAGGCGATCCCGAAATCGATGATGCCCCGGATGATTTTGCCGTTGAGAAGGTCGTCGTAGGCGTCGTTGATGTCATCGAGGCGATAGCGCCTGGTGATCATCTCATCGAGCTGGAGCTGCCCGGTCTGATAGAGCCTGGCCAGCCGAGCGATGTCCGCCTTCGGGTTGCAGGAACCGAATATGGTGCCGGCCAGCGTCTTGTTCATCAGGATGAAGTCCTGCAGGTCGATCTTGACTGACCGAGTCAACTGTGAGGTCATGCCGGTGAGCACACAAATCCCGCCCTTGCGGGTCAGCTTCACCGCATCTCGGACGTCCTCGGCGGTGATCAATGACGGCGACACGACGACAGCGTCGGCCATGACCCCATACGTAAGGTCGCGCACCAGGTCGTGGGCCTCGGCAACCGTTGCAACGCTGTGGGTTGCACCGAACTGCAACGCCGACTTCTGTTTGAAGTCGACCGGGTCGACGGCGACGATCTGAGCGGCGCCGTTGACCCGGGCACCTTGGATCGCTCCCGTGCCGATTCCGCCCGCGCCGATGACGACGACGGTGTCGCCACCGCGCACGCCGGCGCGATTCGCGGCCGACCCGTAGCCGGTCGGAATGGCGCAGGACAGCAATGCACATGGTGTCAACGGCAACTGCGGCTCGATCTTAACCAGCGAATTCGTGGATACCACGGTGTGTTCGGCGAATGCGCCGATCTTGGACAAATGACCTAGCGGCCGGCCGTCGACGGTGTGATGGCGGAAGGTGCCGTCGGTGGGCATGCCGGGGATCATGGTGCCGATGCCGACGTCGCAGAGGTACTCCATGCCCGTCGCGCACCAGCGGCACTGTCCGCACACCGCGACGAATGACATCACCACATGGTCTCCCGGCGCGAAATCGGTTACGCCGTTGCCGACTTCCCGTACGATGCCCGAACCCTCATGGCCGCCGATCGTGGGAAACATGGTGGGCAGCCCCAGGGATCGCATCACTTCGTTGGGGGCCGACATATCCCCTTTGAGGATGTGGTCGTCGGAGTGACACAACCCGGCGGCGGCCATCTCGACCAGGACTTCACCGGCGCGGGGTGGGTCGAGCTGGAATTCCTCGACAGACCACGGACCGCCGACGTCGTGCAGTATCGCCGCGCGGCTTCTCATGCGGCCGGGGTGAAGGTGACCGGGAGTTTGTTGGGTGACCGGAAGGTCAGGCCAACGATCTTGGACTCCGTACCGGTCGCGTCGTCGTGGACGAATGCCAGGTTCGCTACGCGGTCGAACAGGCTGTTCAACATGACACGAGTTTCCAGTCGGGCGAGGTGCATGCCGAGGCACATGTGGATACCGCCGGCGAAGGCGATGTGGGCTTGCCGCGGTCGGCGAATGTCGAACGTGTTCGCGTCGGTCCATCGGCTTTCGTCGCGGTTTGCCGAGCCCATGCACAGATCGATCTGCGCGTCCGGCGGGATCGTCTTGCCGCCTATTTCGACTTCGTCGGTCGTGGTCCGCGTGACCATGGTCAGGGGGGTTTCGAACCGCAGGCCTTCTTCGATCGCGCCCGGAATCAGTGACCTGTCCCGGTAGACCATGGCCAGCTGCTCGGGATGGGTCAGCAGCAGGTAGAGCAGGTTGCCCGACGAGCGATAGGTGGTCTCCAGCCCGGCGGGCAGCAGCAGCCGCAAGAAACCGATGATCGCCTCGTCGGTGAGCTTTTCACCGTCGATCTCAGCGGCAACCAGGTCGCCGATGATGTCATCGGTGAGTTTGCGGCGCCGCTGTTCGACCTGCTCGAGGAAGTAATCGTGGAGTTGCGTCGCCGCATTCAACCCCGCCACGATGTCGGTCGGAATCGAAATGAGGTCGAGCGACAACCGCCGGAAAAGGTCGAGGTCCTCAGGCGGAAGCCCGAGCAGCGTCGAAATGATCCGGGTGGGAAACTCGAACGTCACCGCCTTCACCAGGTCGGCCTGGCCGTCCTTTTTGATTTCGTCGACCAGTTCATCGCAGACCGGCCCGATGACCGATGGCTCCCAGCGTTCCAGCGCGGTGGCGCGGAAGGCTTTGGCCACCAGATTGCGGTGGTCGTGGTGCTCCTTGCCGCCCATTGCCAGAATCGTGTGCCCCATCACCAACCCGATTGTCTTGTCGTAGGCGGCCGACGTGAAGATCCGGTCGTCCCGGAAAGCCTGAAAAACCGCGTCGTAGCCGAACAAGACCCACTCGTCGGTCGGTAGCAGCTCCTCGGGAAGTTGCGAAGGGTCCCCCAATGAACCGTGCCACACCGGATCCGTGCGCCTCATGTATTCGAAGAAGGGGTAGGGGCTGCTTTCACCGGTCAGGTCGAGCGTGACGGGATGCCCGTCGGAATCGGTGCTGAGCGTCATCAGCGCTCCTCCTGGGGAATCGGTAAGGCCGGTCACGCGGGTCTATGACGCCGCTGACGTCTACGGCAGGTTGGTACCGAGCGGAATATCGCTATCATAGTATAAATAGCAACGAAGCCCAACGACGTACCGCGGGTGCCCGTGGGGCTGCACCGGACGGGAGTCCGACCCGGAAACGGTGAATGCGCACACCGGCGCCGGCTGGATCGCCCGGCTGCTGACGCGACGACAGCACCTCATCTTCCACCGCATGGAATCGCAGGTCTACCTTGAAGGTGGCCTCCGGCGGGGCTCCCCATCCACGCCGGACGATTACCCGCACCATGAGCCCGGAAGATGAGAGGGTATGACACAGACGAATCTGACACGGCCGCAGGGCCTCAACCGCATAGACCCGGTGCTGCGGGAGGCTGCCGCCGACCTGGGCGTCGTCGAATTCCGCGGCGAGACGCTGCCCGCCGAGCGGGAACACGCCAACCTTCGCGCCGCGCAGCGGGCCGCGACGGCCGACACCGACGGGGTGGCCGTCGAATCGCGATCGATCGCCGGTCCAGACGGCCGTCAGCTGGGCCTTCGTCTGTATCGCGGACTGAGCGGATCTCCGGCGCCTCTGGTTGTGTATGCACACGGAGGTGCCTTCGTCACCGGAAACCTGGACACCGATCATGCGCAGTGTGTGGAGCTGGCCCGGAATGCCAGCTGTCTGGTGGTGTCGGTCGACTATCGGCTGGCGCCGGAAAATCCGTGTCCGGCGGCGCTGGACGACATCGAAGCGGCGTTTCGCCATGCCGTCGAGAACGACGCCGACCTGGATGTGCACGCCGGCCGGATCGCGGTGATGGGCCGGGACGCGGGTGCGGCGCTGGTCGCGGGCCTGAGTCAGCGCATGTTCGACCAGGAGGGGCCACAGATCCTCATGCAGATCCTGCACCAGCCGATGCTCGATTCCGATGCCACCCCGTCGCGGCGCGAGTTCCAGCGCACACCGGGCCTCAACGGTCCGGCCGTGAGCCGGGCGTGGAGCCACTACCTCGGTCACGCGAGCGCCAGCGGTCAACACGTCCCCGCAAACCGGGCGAACCTGGAGGGGCTGCCGCCCACCTTCATCAGCTGCTCCGAGATCGACCCATGCCGCGACGAAGCCATCGCCTACGCCAACCGGCTGCTGCATGCCTACGTCCACACCGAGTTGCACGTCATCGCAGCGACATTCAACGGGTTCGACTCGGTGGTTCCGGATTGGATTGTCTCCGAAGAGAACCGGGCGTTGCACGCGCAGGCACTGCGCCGCGTGTTCACCATGTAGCGGGCGTGCACCCCGGTGATGCGTCCCGACCGTTACCAAGCGTCGCGCTCAGGACTGGTCGCCATCTCTACCGACCGAGCTCCGGTATCTCTTACCGTATCGCCGATTGCTAATATCAAGATCCCCAGCGAACTCCGACGAGGACCGATCAGGCGGATGATCAAACACCAAAACTGCCTCCCGTGCATCTTTGGATGCAGTGCTCGAATGGCAAAAAGGAATTCGCCGGCATGATGTCCACCGTCGACTCTCCCGAAAAAGTATTGTTCACCTCCACAACACAAGCTTTTCTGGAGAAGGAAGCGCCGCTGCGCCGGGTGCGGGAGCTGCATGCGGCGGGAACGTCCTTCGAACCGGCATGGTGGCGCCGCGCCGCCGAGCTCGGCTGGACGGGTCTGCTCGTTCCCGAGGAATTGGGTGGTGGCTGCGTCTCGGAGAGCGGTCTGGCCGACCTGGCTATGGTCGCCGAACAACTCGGCAAGACGGTGGCGCCCGGACCGCTGTTTCCGGTCAGCGTCGTGCTGGCGGCGCTCGTCGGTTGCGCAGACCGGCGGGCGCACGCCGCCACCATCGAGTCGCTGATGTCGGGTGAAACGGTGGCCTCCTGGGCGGTTTCTGAGCCGGGCCAGGGCTGGGCGCCGCTGAATCCACAGGTGACGGCCACCCAGACCGACTCCGGTTACCGCATCGACGGCACCAAGGACCGCGTCGAGGCGGGGTCCCAGAGTTCGGTGCTGCTGGTGGTGGCCCGTTGTGGCCCAACCGCTTCCGACATCGGCCAGTTTCTGGTCCCAACGGAGGCGCCGGGGGTCACGATCACAACCCAGCAGTCCGTCGACCTGGTCAAGCAATACGCCCGGGTGCATTTAGACGGGGTCATCGTGGACCGGTCCGCGGCCGTCGGCACGGCCGCCGAGACCGCTGCGCTGGTCGATCGCCAGAGCCAAATCGCCCAGGTGCTGCAGTGCGCCGAGGTGGTCGGCATCCTGCAGACGGTGTTTGACTTCACCGTCCAATGGGCTTTGGACCGCCACACCTTCGGTCGTCCGCTGGCGTCGTATCAAGCGCTCAAACACAAGTTCGCCGATATGAAGCTGTGGCTGGAAGCCTGCCGCGCCACTACGGCCGCGGCGGTTACCGATGTTGCCGCCGGCTCGCCCGCGGCCGGCTTTTCCGCCAGCGTCGCCAAGTCGTACGTCGGCGAGATGGCTGGCCAAATCGTTCAGGCATGCGTGCAGATGCACGGTGGCATCGGCGTCACCTGGGAGCATGACCTGCATCTCTACCTTCGCCGGGTCACGTTGTACCGCTCGATGTTTGGAACGCCGGAAGAACATAATCTGCGTGTCTATGACTACGAGAAAGCGGGTCGTTCGATCAGATGACGTCGACCGAATCCGTCGCGGAGTTCGCTGCCCGGGCCAGAGCGTGGTTGGCGGACAACATGCCCGTCATCGACCCCGAGTTCCCTCCGCCTGCCCCGCGTGACGACGAACGATCCTGGGCGAGGGCCCGAGAACTGCAAAAGCGGCTGTATGACGGGGGATTCGCCGGCATCTGCTTTCCCCGCGAGTACGGCGGCCTGGGGCTGGACTACGAGTATCAGCAGGCATTCGACGGCGAAACCCACACCTACGAAATGCCGTTGATACTCAACACGCCGACGTTCACCATCTGCTGCGCCACCTTGCTCGACACCGGCAGCGAAGACCAGAAGAAGCAGCGCATTGCCGCGGCACTGCGCGGTGACGAGGTGCTGGTGCAGCTGTTGAGTGAGCCCAGCGGCGGATCAGATCTGGCCGGTGTCATCACGCGGGCCGAGCGCCGCGGCGACCGCTGGGTGATCAACGGCGCCAAAACGTGGAGCACCAGCGCGTTCGCTGCCGATTACGGGCTGTGTCTGGCCCGTACCAATTGGGATGTCCCCAAGCACGAGGGCTTGACCATGTTCTTGGTGCCCATTGCCCATCCCGGAATCACGTTGCGGCGCATCACCATGCTGAGTGGCTCGACCGAGTTCTGCGAAGAGTTCCTCGACGACGTGGACGTCGGCGACGAAGCTGTCGTCGGGGAGGTCGACGGCGGCTGGGTGGTGGCGTCGCGACAGCTTTATCACGAACGTCGAGCAGTGGGGCAGGGGTCGGAGTTCGCCAGCGGCAGCGGCAGCGAGGGCGGTAATGCGAATCCCGTTGACTACGTTTCCCTTGCGGAGAAGACCGGGCATGCCGATGACGAACGCGTGCAGGAGATGGCGGGTCGGGTGCTGGTGCACCGCGCGGTCGCCGAGCAGTTGATCTCGCACGTGTACCGCAGCGTCCGAGACGGTGTGCTGCCGCCGGCCGCCGGAACGCTCATCAGGCTGTTCCACTCCGAGACCGTGACACTGGATGTCGATACGGCGCTGGCCATCGCAGGATGTGCCGGCGTCATAGGGGAGCGCGGAGAGGGCCTGGAGACCGGGCTGCGCTACCTGTCGCGGCAGACCGTCGCCATTGGCGGCGGTACCACCGAGATGGCGCGCAACGTCATCGGCGAGCGGGTGCTGGGCTTCCCGCGGGAATACGCCGCCGACCGCGGCGTGCCCTTCAATCAGGTGCGGCACGGGCAGTCGCGGTGATCGCGGTTTAGGGCCCGCTAGCCTTCGGCGACGAGGTTCTCGGCGAGGCCAGTGACCACCGGAACCTGGACCAGCGACAAGACGTGCTGCGCCGGGCTCCCGGGTGGGGCGACCAGCACACAATCACTGCCCTGTCTGCGCGCCCGGTCACGAGCGGCGTGCAGCGCTCTGACCCCCGCCGATCCGAGGTGGGTGACACCGCTGAGATCGATCGTCAAAGGGGCTATGCCGGAACGGCTTTCGACTGCGATCCGACGGTCCAGGGTCGATGCGGTATGGGTGTCGACGTCGCCGCTGACCACGATGCGGCCGCCATCGCCGACCCGAAGGGCGAATTCAGCGTTGACCGGTCGCCGGGGGGTGCTCCGGGTCACCGTCACGTCGGTGACGAAGCTTGCCGGACGCGACAGCAGGTGTACCAGGCTGGCCGTCGTCCCTTCGGCGCCATGGGTGACCTGCGCCCGGGACACCAGGGCTTCGGCCATCGCAAGGCCGCGCCCACGGCCCTTCGCGCCTTCGCGGTGATCCTTCCACCGTCCGCGGTCCATGACCGAGGCGTGCAGGTTGCCGTCACCGGCCAGCGAGGCTTCGATGACGACACCGTCGGAGATCTCGGTGGCATAGCCATGCTCGACCGTGTTCTCGACGAACTCCGATATTGCGTGCACCACGTCGCAGATGTCGTCGGAGCCGGCACCTATCTCGGATAGCCATTCGCGCAGGCGGGCGCGAACCGCGCGCGCGGCGTGAACCGTGGCGTCCAGCGTCATGCGCAGGGGCGGGGGTGGTGTGCGCCGTTGCGCCGCAAGCAGTGTGACATCGTCGTTGTAACCGCTCGACCGCAGCAGTAGTTCCAGTGTCTCCGAACAGATGCGGTCGATTGGCCGTGCCGAGGCATCGACGACAAAACCGCCTTGACCGCCGGCGATATTCGCGGCCAATTCGGCGAATTCGGTGGTGCTGGCTCCCAACGGCCGGCCGGGACGTTCGATCAGGCCGTCGGTGTACAAAAGGATTGAGTCGCCGACGCCGAGCACTTCGGTGCGTAGCGGAAAACCGGTGCCGCTGCCGAGGGGACCCGCGCCGGACGGCTCCACGTATCGCGAGCTTGCCTCGGCGGTCACCACCAGCGGCGGCGGATGCCCGGCGGTGCAGTACTGGAATTCGCCCGTGGCGAAGTCGAGCGAGCCGACGCACACAGTGGCCGAATTCGACCCGGGAACATACACATGGAAACGGTCGAGTGCGGCGAGCGCTTCGGCGACCGGGTATCCCGCCAGGATCTGCATCCGCAACGCGGTGCGCAGTTGCGACATCACCGCAGCCGCTTCGACACCGTGGCCGACGACGTCGCCGACGATCAGAACCAGCCGATCCCCGAGCGGTATCGCATCAAACCAGTCACCACCGGCCGTGGTGTCCTCCGCGGCAACGAGGTACTCCGCTGTGACATCGGCGCCGGGAAGGACCGGCACAGACGGTGCCAGCAACGCCTGTTGCATCACGGTGGCCGAATCACGGACATTGCGGTACCGCTCGGAAAGTTCCTCGATGCGTGCCTCGGCGGCCAGCCGCGCTCGCACTCGGTCGGTGACGTCGTCAAACAGCAACTGGACGCCTTCGATGGTTCCGTCTTCCCCGCGACGCGCCGTGACGAGGAAGTCGAAGAAGCGGTCCTCGAGGACTCCCG
>CAYNLB010000005.1:58302-69791 GCA_964397935.1 uncultured Mycobacterium sp. | reverse complement strand
GCGCGACGATGGCCGGAACCACCAGCACCGGATCGATCAGGCCGACATCGCCGGCGGCGGTGACCGGCCCACCCCGCCCGGGTGAGAGCAACGCCCAGGTCCCGGAGCCGAGCACGGTGAGATAGAGCCCAACGTCGACGAGGGTGCGGTTGTCGCCAGCGGTGAACGGAACCTTGCCCGGCCAGGGTGGCAGCCGAATCGTGTTGGGCCGCAACCAATACAGAAAGCCGCCGAATGGCGGCCAGAACCGCGCGGTGAGCGGTCCCGATCCGCAGCCCAGGCCCAGGATCTCGAAGAGCAACGTGAAGATGACCACCTTCTGGTACACGATCGGCTGCGACCACCAGTCGGCGATCCGGCCCAGCCCGCCCAGCCCCGGCGTCAGCGAGATCACCGCGGCGGCACCGACCGCGTACGCGGCGATCTTGAACAAATAGAACAGATAGACTGCGTATGGCGAGCCGAAGCCGTGTTCGACCCAGTGCCGGGCCATGATTTGCCTCCTGGCCGGCCGCGGCAAGCCGGGCCAGGTTTCCGGGTCGACGTCGGGAAATTCAGGAGTCATAAATCCCATGTGCGGCCTCTTTACCAAAAGCGCTGCGGTGAAGGTTGATTCACCCTGGGGTCGGGCTACCTACCGGCCACGGAACGCGGCCGTGCAGAATGCCGGGGAACTTGCCCCGGGGCGCGATGGGGAAACCGCCGACGCAGCTTATCGAGCATGTCGTCGAGGGTCCGCCGCTCCTGTTCGTCGCTTGTCGCCATCCGCCGAACGTCGCGTGCGGCATCGACGTCGCCCTCGGCTTCCGCGATGGCGATCGCCTTCCGATGGTCGTCAATCCGGCGGTCGACGAGGCGCCGGCTTTGAATGAGCAGACGCGTGAAGTAGTCGGCCTGGAGTTGATCCGCCGCATCGGCCACCGCGGCGGCCGGGTCGGCGTCACCGGCGGGCCGGTCTACGGCCGGCGCGGACAGCGACGATCCCTGACCGACATCGGGCGACTCGGAGCGGACCGTTCTGAAGTGAGGCCGACGGCGGTCACGAGCGCTGCTGGACCCGCGTGCAACACCCGGGCGGCCGCCACGCTCGTGGGACAAACTGGCCACGTCCATCAGGCCCCCATTCCTCGAGGATCGACTTAGAGCGTCTAACAATAGCGTGCTGATTCGAGCCGACACCATATGCGCGGACGAGGAAGACAGAAACACCGTGACTGCCGCCCTGCCAGGGTCGCTACCATCGAGGGACTCGACGCGGCAATGCAGCCCCGCGGGAGCGTCAAGGGAGGAACGTGACCGACAGCAGCTCTGATAGCGGGGACCTCGGCAAATTCGACCCCGTCCTCACCCAGCGCCTGATGGCCGTGCTGCGCCCGGCCGTCAAGACCTACTTCCGCAGCCAGGTGCACGGCCTGGACTCCTTCCCACCCGGCGGGGCGCTGGTGGTGGGCAACCATTCCGGCGGCATGTTCCCCATGGACGTCCCGATCTTCACCGCCGACTTCTACGAGAAATTCGGCTACGACCGGCCGGTCTACACGCTGAGCCACGACATCCTGATGACCGGCCCCACCGCATCGTTTTTCCGGCGCACCGGCTACATCCGGGCCAACCGGGAGAACGCGGCCAACGCGTTGCGGTCCGGCGGCGTCGTGATCGTCTTTCCCGGCGGTGACTACGACGCGTACCGGCCCACCTTCGCCGAAAACGTCATCGACTTCAACGGCCGCAAGGGATACGTCCGGACGGCGATCGAAGCCGGCGTGCCTATCGTGCCGGCGGTGTCCATCGGAGGGCAGGAGACCCAGCTCTACCTGTCCCGGGGCACCTGGCTGGCCGAGCGGCTGGGCGTAAAGCGCCTGCTGCGCAGCGCCATTCTGCCGCTGTCGTTCGGCTTCCCGTTCGGGTTCAGCGCCGTGATCCCACCCAACGTGCCGCTGCCCACCAAGATCGTCACGCAAGTGCTGGAACCGATCGACATCACCGCGCGATTCGGCGAGGACCCAGACATCGACAAGGTCGACGAGTACGTGCGGTCCGTGATGCAGCAGGGCCTCAAGGAACTCGCCGCCAAGCGTCGTTTCCCGGTCCTGGGCTGAGCGATGGCAACCCGTCTCAGTCAGACCCTCGGCCTGATAGGTACCATGCGCCGCGCCGGATTGATAGCGCCGATGCGCCCCGACCGATACCTGCGGATCGCAGCGGCCATGCGCCGCGAAGGCATGGGCATGACCTCTGGGTTCGCCAGTGCGGCCCAACGCTGTCCGGACCGGCCGGGCCTGATTGACGAGCTGGGCACCGTGACGTGGCGGCAACTCGACGACAGGTGTAACGCGCTGGCGGCGGCGCTGCAGGCGCTGCCCGGTGGGCAGCCGAGGGTGATCGGGATCATGTGCCGCAATCATCGCGGTTTCGTCGAGGCGCTGGTGGCGGCCAACCGGATCGGCTCCGACATCTTGTTGCTCAACACGTCCTTCGCGGGACCGGCGCTGGCCGACGTCGTCAACCGCGAAGGCGTCGACACGGTCATTTACGACGAAGAGTTCACCGTGACGGTGGACCGGGCGCTGGCCGACAAACCCGACGCCACCCGCATCGTGGCATGGGCCGACGGAGCGCACGAGCTGACCACCGAGAAACTCGTCGCCGCCCACACCGGGCAACAGCCCGAGCGCACCGGCCGCAAGGGCAAGATGATTTTGCTCACCTCCGGTACCACGGGAACCCCCAAGGGCGCCAAGCAGTCTGGCGGCAACGCTGGAATCGGCACGCTCAAGGCGATCCTGGACCGCACGCCGTGGCGGGCTGAGGAGCCGGTGGTGATAGTGGCGCCGATGTTCCACGCGTGGGGATTTTCCCAGCTGCTGCTTGCGGCGTCCTTCGCCTGCACGATCGTCACCCGGCGCAAATTCGATGCGGAGGCCACGCTGGATCTCATCGACCGCCACCGGGCGACCGGCCTGGTGGTGGTGCCGGTGATGTTCGACCGCATCATGGATCTGCCCGCCGAGATACGAAACCGCTACAGCGGCAAGTCGTTGCGGTTCGCCGCGGCATCCGGGTCGCGGATGCGTCCCGACGTCGTGGTCGCGTTCATGGACCGGTTCGGCGACGTGATCTACAACAACTACAACGCCACCGAGGCCGGCATGATCGCCACCGCCACCCCGCAGGACCTGCGCGCGGCTCCCGACACCGCGGGCCGGCCCGCGGATGGAACCGAAATCCGCATTCTGGACCCGGAATTCAATGAGCTGCCCACCGGCGAGGTGGGCAGCATCTATGTCCGCAACAACACCCAGTTCGACGGCTATACGGAGAACTCCACCGGCAAAGGGAAAAACTTCCACGCCGGGTTCATGTCGTCGGGCGACGTCGGGTACCTCGACGAGGCCGGCCGGTTGTTCGTCGTCGGTCGCGACGACGAGATGATCGTCTCCGGCGGGGAGAACGTGTATCCCATTGAGGTGGAGAAGACATTGGCAGCGCACCCCGACGTGGCGGAGGCGGCGGTGATCGGCGTGGACGACGAGCAGTACGGTCAGCGGCTGGCGGCATTCGTGGTGCTGGAACCGGACGCCCCCGCCACCGCCGAGAGCCTCAAACAACACGTGCGCGAGAACCTGGCCAACTACAAGGTGCCCCGGGAGATAGCCATCGTCGACGAGCTTCCCCGCGGCAGCACGGGCAAGATCCTGCGCGCCGAACTGCAATCGCGGGTCACCGGCTGATGCGGTTGCGCAAGCCTCGGCCGCTGCTGCGCGCGACGGCGGAATTCATCAATGCCGCCAACGGATTACACCCCGTCAGCCGGAATCCCCACGCCTCGGTGCCGGTCTTCGCGTTCGGCTGGCCGACGTCGGAGGTACCGAGCCTCTACGCCACCGCCTCCATGCTGGACGCCGTGCGCCGCGGCCGGCGCGGCGATTTCTCCGGACGGAAAGGAAAGTTGGCGCTGGCCCTGACGGTTGCATCCTGGCCGATTCTGGGAATGATCCGCTACCGCGGTATGACGACCCCGGGTCCGGTACTCGAGGCCGGACTGACCGAACAACTCGGATCCGATTACGCCGACGAACTGGCCGCGCTGCCCACCGAGCCGACCCGCAGGGGGCGGCGCAATCTGCCACTGCGCACCACCGTGGCCCGGCGGCGCTTCGTCGACAAGCAGAACATCGTGTCCTACGGCCCGCACGGGCGCGCGAACCTGGCCGACATCTGGCGCCGCAGCGATCTGCCGCGGGATGGCAAAGCGCCGGTTTTGCTGCAAGTACCCGGCGGCGCGTGGATGATCGGGTGGCGCCGCCCGCAGGCGTACCCCTTGATGAGCCATCTGGTTTCGCGCGGCTGGGTGTGCGTTTCGATGAACTACCGCGTTTCGCCGTGGCACACCTGGCCGGACCACATCGTCGACGTCAAGCGCGCGCTGGCCTGGATCAAGGACAATATCGCGGCCTACGGGGGCGACCCCGACTTTGTCGCGATCAGCGGCGGATCCGCCGGTGGTCATCTGTCCGCGCTGGCCGCCCTCACCGCGGGCGACCCCAAGTTCCAGCCGGGCTTCGAAGATGCCGACACGTCGGTGGTGGCAGCCGTCCCGTACTACGGGCGCTACGACTGGTACTCCACCGAGGCCGACGGGCGAGCCGAGTTCGTCGAGGTGCTCGAAAGACTGGTGGTCAAACACAAACTCGACACGCACCGGCACATCTATCTCGACGCCTCGCCGATCCAGTACGTACGACCGGACGCACCACCATTTTTCGTTCTGCACGGAACCGACGACTCCCTCATCCCGGTCGTCGAAGCGCGGGAGTTCGTCGAAGCGCTGCGGGCGGTGTCGAAGTCCCCGGTCGCCTACGCCGAGCTACCCTACGCCCAACACGCTTTCGACATCTTCGGCTCCCCCCGTGCGCACCGGTCGGCCGAGGCGGTGGCGCGGTTCCTGTCCTGGGTGTACGCGACCAGCTACCCGTCGAGCTAGCCGCTGCCTACTCCAGCGTCGCGGCGGTCTCCAGCTCGGTCAGCGCCGGTTCGATGCGATCGGCCATGTCGTCGATGTCGTTGGCGACCTCGGGCGTCGTCACGAAACCGAAGTCCAGGTAATCCTGGTAGGAGAAGCAGGTGATGTTCAGCGCGACGTCCATGACCGGTGGGCCGAGCGGCACCAGTGAGTCCAATTTGGCGCCCGCCATGTACAGCGGGAACTGCGGGCCCGGGACATTGGACACCACCAGGTTGATGGGGGCCAGGTTTCGCGACAGCCCGCTGGCGGTGTAGGCCCGCGCGGCCAGCTGCAGCAGTCCGGGCGGCGTGGTCTCGGTGAGTCCCATGATCTGATGCGCTGACAGCGCCTTGGCCATCAACTTGGCGCTCTGCGTGCTTTCGTGGATGGCCCGCAGCCGCTCGGCGGGATCTTCGATATTGGTGGCGAGGGACACGGTCATCGAACTGACCTTATTGCCGATGTCGCTCGTGTCGCCATCGGTCCGGGTCGAGACGGGGATTTGCGCGATCAACGGTTTGGCCGGCAGCTCGCCGCGCTTCTCCAGGTACTCACGCGCGGCGCTGGCCACGACCGCGAGCACGACGTCGTTGAGCTTGACCCCGAAGGCGTCCTTGACCGCCTTGGCCCGCGCCAACTCGATGCGGCAACCGGTGATCCGGCGGTGCGGCGACACCGGCGCATTGAACCGGGTCTTGGGCGCTTCGAAGTAGCGGGGTGGCCTGCTGGTCACACCCAACGTAGCGACCTGCTGGCGCAGCGTCTGCTCCACCAGGCGGGCGATCCGGAACGGCGTTTTGACGCCGACGTTGATGAGGGCACCCACGGCGCGCCGCTCCAGGCCCGGAAGCTTGAAACCGACCAGCGACCCCACCGTGCCTTCTTGCGGCGGCCGAGGTTCTGGCGTGATGTCCAGCAGGATTTCACCCAATCCCGCACCGGAGACCCCGTCGACGATGGCGTGGTGCATTTTGGTCAGCGTGGCGATCCGGTTGCCCGCGACACCCTCGATCACCCACATTTCCCAGAGCGGCCGGGAGCGGTCGAGCTTGTAGGACATCAGCCGGCCCACGAGCTCTTCCAGCTCCCGGCGACCGCCCGGCGCCGGGACGCCGATGCGCCGCACGTGGAAGTCGATGTCCAGATCCTCGTCTTCGACGAACCATGGCCGGTCCAGGCCGAGCGGTGCACCGGTGACCCGCCACCGCAGCTGGGGCAGCTCGGGCAGGCGTTGGATGATCAGCTCCCGGAGCCGCTCAAAACTGTATTCGGGCGCGTCACTGGGATCACAGATCGCCAGGGCGCCCACATGCATATGCCAGCCCGCAGTCTCTGCTGACCAAAACGCCGCATCAACACTCGAAAGCCGCTTCATGCCCCGACCGTAGCCCCCACCTACCCGTTGCGAACAGCAAATCGCCAGACCAGTTAAGCATCCTCCAGCAAGTCCGGCGTCACCGCCGACTCGGTGTCGGGGATCCCCTCGATTTTCGCCTTACGATCAGCCATCGACAATAGCCGCCGAATACGGCCTGCCACAGCATCTTTCGTCATCTGGGGGTCGGCCAGCCTACCGAGCTCCTCCAGCGAAGCCTGCCGGTGCTCGACGCGCAGCTTGCCGGCCGAGGCCAGATGGTCGGGGACGGTATCGCCGAGGATTTCCAGCGCCCGCTCCACCCGCGCGGCCGCCGCGACCGCGGCCCGCGCCGAGCGGCGCAGATTCGCGTCATCGAAATTGGCGAGCCGGTTGGCCGTCGCCCGGACCTCGCGACGCATCCGGCGCTCCTCCCACACCAGGCGGGTGTCCTGAGCGCCCATCCGGGTCAGCAATGTGCCGATCGCCTCGCCGTCGCGCACCACCACCCGGTCGGCGCCACGCACCTCGCGGGCCTTCGCGCCGACCCCCAGCCGGCGTGCCGCGCCCACCAACGCCAATGCGGCCTCCGGGCCGGGGCAGCTGACCTCCAAGGCCGACGAACGGCCGGGCTCGGTGAGCGATCCGTGCGCCAAGAATGCTCCTCGCCATGCCGCTTCGGCGTCGGCCACGCTGCCGCCGACTACCTGGGCCGGCAGGCCGCGCACCGGACGCCCCCGGTTGTCGAGCAGACCGGTCTGGCGGGCCAGTGCCTCACCGTCGTTGGCCACCCGCAGCACATACCGGGTGCTCTTGCGTATCCCGCTGGCCGATAAAACGTGCACGACCGCGTTGTACCCGTAAAGCTCGAAGATGTCCTTGCGCAGCCGCCGCGCAATGTTGCCCAGATCCACCTCAGCCTCGACGACAACCCGGCCAGCCACGATGTGCAGCCCGCCGGCGAACCTCAGCAGGGACGTGACTTCGGCCCGGCGCGCACTGACCGATTTCACGACCAGGCGGCTCAGCTCGTCCTTGACTTCGGTCGTCATCGCCACGCGTCGTCACCCCTTGGTCCGCTACCAGCCGGCCCGTTTCCACCGGTCGGTGGACTTTTACCGTCGACCCGAACCTCTGCGGTGGCCGTGACCGGAGGCGCTGAAGGACCCTTGTGGCCCGCTCGGACTTCCTCCAGGGCCGCCGCGAGCTTGCCTGGATCATGTAAAGGTGTACCAGGTCTGGCCACATCGGCGAAGTGGACCTGGGCCTCAAACAGTGTTGCGGCGCGACGCAGTTGCTCGCGTTCCCGCTCACTCGGCACCCCTTCGGCGTCGATGATGATGTCGTGCACGGTGAATCCCGGCGCGTGCTGGGCGAGCACGTGCAGGTGACGCTCCACGGAGAAACCCGCCGTCTCCCCCGGCTCGGCCGCCAAGTTGAGCACCAGCGCCCGGCGGGCCGTGGTCGCCCGCAGCGCAGCGGCCAGCCCCGGCACCAGCACATGAGGGATTACGCTGGTGAACCACGAGCCGGGCCCCAGCACCACCAAGTCGGCGGCCATGATGGCGTCCACGGCTTGCCGCGTCGCCGGCGGGTCGGCGGGAAGCAGCCGCACCCGCCGCACCTTGCCCGGTGTGGTCGCGATCGCCACCTGGCCGCGGATCAGCCGGAAAATTCGCGGGTCGGCCTCCAGGCCGGACACGTCGGCTTCGATCTGCAGGGCGATCGGACACATCGGCAACACCCTGCCCTTGACCCCGAGGATGCGGCCGAGCTCGTCGAGGGCGGCCACCGGATCGGCCAGTACCTCGGACAGGCCGGCAAGCATCAGGTTGCCGACGGGATGACCGGCCAGGGCGCCGTTGCCGCCAAATCGGTGCTGCAAAATGGTCGCCCACAGCCGCCCATGCGGGCTGTCAGATGCCAGCGCCGCCAAGGCCATCCGCAAATCTCCCGGTGGCACCACACCTAATTCGTTGCGCAGCCTTCCGGAGGATCCACCGTCATCGGCGACGGTCACCACGGCGGTGACGTGCGGGGTCAGCCGACGGGCCGCAGACAGCGTTGCGTACAGGCCGTGTCCGCCGCCCAGCGCAACGATGCTGTGGTTGGTCGGTGCGCTCATTCGCGACCCAGATCCCGGTGCAGCACGCGCACCGAAAGTTGAGCGTTGGGCTTGAGCTGCTGCATCAACGCCTCGGCGATCGCGACGCTGCGATGCTTGCCGCCGGTGCAGCCGATCGCGATCGTCAAATAACGCTTGCCCTCCCGGCGGTAACCCTCGACGACCAGAGACAGCAGTCGATGGTAACTATCGAGGAACTCGGCGGCACCGCGCTGGCTCAGCACGTAATCACGCACCGCGGGGTGTTGACCGGTGAGGGGACGCAACTCGTCGACCCAGTGCGGGTTCGGCAGAAACCGCACGTCCATCACCATGTCGGCATCCATCGGCAGCCCGTACTTGAAGCCGAAGGACTCCACGGTGACGCTGACCGACGTGCCGGTCTCGCCGCCGAATGCGCGCTCGATGCTCTCCCGCAGGCCGCGCACCGACAGTGTCGACGTGTCGATGATCAGGTCGGCGGTGGCTCGAACCGGAGCCAGCATTCTGCGCTCGGCGGCAATGCCCTCAGCCAGGGTCTGATCGCCCTGCAGCGGGTGGCTGCGGCGATTCTGTTCATAGCGGCGCACCAGGGTGTCGTCGGATGCCTCCATGAACACCACGCGGGGGGTGATGTTGCGGGTAGCGAGCTCGGTGCGCACCTCGTCGAGGTCTCCGGTGAACCCACGCGATCGCACGTCCATCACCACCGCCAGCTGGGTGATCCGCGACCCGGCCGCCAGCCCGAAATCGACCATTCGGGTGATCAGCTGGGGTGGCAGGTTGTCGGCCACATACCAGCCGAGATCCTCGAGCACCTTGGCCGCAGTACCCCGTCCGGCTCCCGATAATCCGGTCACGAGAACGACATCGATACCGGCTGCGGCTCCTCCGTTCTGGGCCCCCGGGCGGCTCTCGGCCAACTCACCCTTACCCGTCATTGCGCGGCACCGGACTGCTCGGGGCGCAGCGCTTCGAGGACGGCGGTGGCGGTGGCCACTCCGATACCGGGTACGGCGGTGATCTGGTCGACGGTGGCCTCCTTGAGGCGAGCTATCGATCCGAAATGGGTTACCAGCGCCTTGCGGCGATGTTCTCCCAATCCTGGCACCGAATCCAGCACCGATGCCGTCATTCGCTTGGATCGCTTGCTGCGATGGTAGGTGATCGCGAATCGATGCGCCTCGTCGCGGACCCGTTGGAGCAGATAAAGCCCCTCGCTGTTGCGAGGCATGATGATGGGATCCGGCTCGGAGGGCACCCACACTTCTTCCAGTCGCTTGGCCAGGCCGATCACCGCGACATCGGTGATGCCGAGCTCGTCGAGCACCGCGCTGGCCGCGTTGACTTGCGGGGCGCCGCCGTCGACGACATACAGATTCGGCGGATAGGCGAACCGACGCGATTTGCCTTCCGGGGAAAGCATATTCGAGTCGTTCTGGTCGTTCAGATGCCGCAGGAACCGGCGCCGGGTGACCTCGGCGATGGAGGCGACGTCGTCAGAGCGTCCCTGCCCGGCGGCTTCCCGGATCCCGAAGTGGCGGTAGTCCGATTTGCGCGGCAGGCCGTCCTCGAACACCACCAGCGAGCCCACCACATCGGTGCCCTGCACGTGGCTGACGTCGACGCACTCGATGCGCAGCGGCGCATCGGACAAGCCCAGGGCCTCCTGGATATTCTGCAGCGCAGCCGATCTGGCGTTGAAGTCGCCGGCGCGCTTCAGTTTGTGCTGCTGCAGTGCTTCTTTCGCGTTGCGCTGCACGGTTTCGGCGAGCGCGCGTTTGTCGCCGCGCCGTGCCACCCGGAGCGCCACCCGTGAACCGCGCAGACCGGACAGCCAGCTGGCCAGCTCGTCGGCGTTGGAGGGCAGGCAGGGCACGAGCACCTCGCGGGGCACCGGGTTGGCGGATTCGTCGGCGGCTTGGCCGGCTGAGAAGTCCAGCTCCGCCTGTTCACCGTAGAACTGCGTCAGGAACTGTTCGACCAACTTTTCCTCACCGGAATCACCGGGGTCTGCCGACTTTTCGACGATCCAACCGCGCTGACCGCGAACCCGGCCGCCGCGGACGTGGAAGACTTGCACCGCCGCTTCGAGTTCGTCGTCGGCGAACGCAACAACGTCAGCGTCGGTACCGTCGCCGAGCACCACGGCCTGCTTCTCCATGGCGCGCTTCAGCGCGGACAGGTCATCACGGAGCCGCGCCGCCCGCTCGAAGTCAAGGTGGTCGGCCGCGGCGTTCATCTGCTGTTCTAACTCGCGGGCAAACCGATCGGTCTTGCCGGACAGGAAGTCGCAGAAGTCCTGCACGATGCGGCGATGCTGTTCGGCGCTGACCCTGCCGACACACGGGGCCGAGCACTTCTCGATATAGCCCAGCAGGCATGGACGGTCGATCTGCTTGTGCCGCTTGAAAACTCCAGTCGAACAAGTACGCGCGGGGAAGACCCGGGTGAGCAGATCCAGCGTTTCCCGGATGGCCCACGCGTGCGAGTAGGGCCCGAAATAGCGCACCCCCTTGCGGCGCGGACCGCGATAGACCATCAGCCGCGGGAACTCCTCGTTGAGGGTGACGGCCAGCACCGGATAGGACTTGTCGTCGCGGTAGCGGACATTGAAGCGTGGGTCGAACTCCTTGATCCAGTTGTATTCCAGCTGCAATGCCTCGACTTCGGTATTGACAACCGTCCACTCGACCTTGGCCGCGGTGGTCACCATTTGTCGCGTTCGCGGGTGCAGGCCGGCGACGTCGGCGAAGTATGACGTCAGCCTGCTACGCAGACTCTTGGCCTTGCCCACGTAGATGACTCGCCCGTGTGCATCCCGGAACCGGTACACGCCCGGCTCGACCGGGATGGACCCGGGTGCGGGGCGATACGTGGCGGGATCTGGCACGCATCCAGGCTAGTAGCCGCTGAAAGGGCCCCCGAAAAGGCGGGGCGTCGTCGTGATCGGGTCGCGGATATTGCGTGCTCTCCGCCGAAACGCCGACGTGGGTGGCTTCCGCGGCTGGACGGCTGAGCCGGCT
>CAYNLB010000005.1:55785-58202 GCA_964397935.1 uncultured Mycobacterium sp. | reverse complement strand
TGCTTTGTCGGCTTGGCCGGCTGTTGTCATGACCTCACGCTAGAGCGATCTGAACCGGCGGTGGCGCCGATTACGCGAAGAACGCTCTGAGCGCGCAAGCCGGGTATCGGCGGGGGACATATGCCGAGATTCCCCGCTCCGACCACCTCGTCTTTTCTGGGGAGGCGCTACCCGTGACCATGGGCTATATCGACGACTGGATTGCCAGGAATCACGCGCTCACCATCGCCTAGCCTCCCCGGTGGATACAGGCAGGGTTTCAGCGCGGCGGACGATCTCACCGTGCGGCGCATGGACGTGCAATCACTTAAACGCCAACGACCCGACCATCGATCGCTGAGACGCGGCAGATCGCTTTGAGTACAGGGGCAGGGCCATAGCTCCCCTAAACCTCTTCTGCGCCCACCAGCCAGGCACTGACGTCGTAAGTAGCGGGGCCATCAGGAGCCGCGACTGTTTTACACGAGACGAAATTCGACGCGCCCGGTGCCAAATCGTAGACGTATTGGTTGTTCCACTCCTCGGCTCCCTTTTGGCGTCGGACCGCCACGGTCGCGCGGATAGAGCCATCCTTCGAGTTGTTTATCACGTGCCAGGAAGAAAAGCCGCCGCACACGTTGTCCGGCCAGGATTCCACCGAAGCGAGGTTGCTGGGGTTGGTCGTGTCGTCGGCCGAGGCGATCCCCGGCACCCCGAGAGGCAGAACGCAAACAGCGAACAACGCAATACCTTCAGCGACGTATCTCACGATGATGCCCTCCCAAGATAAACACGCGCATCGTACCGGTATAGCACCTCATTCCAACCTCTGGGGGCTAGAAGCTCGCGACCCGGACATCGGCGGCAGAACCCGCCGGCGGCCCGGCGACGCATTGGGCGATGCCCGGCCATGCCGATGATGCCACGCAGCTGGGCTCCCCAACTCGGGCGAACCCGACGACCCCGGGGGCGGCGGCGTGCGCCATTGCGGCGACCTGGGCGGCATGGGCTGCCTGGCGGAAACTAGCAAACGTATGAAATGCGCGATTAGAGTGAAAGGAATCCGATAAGACGGGAGCCCCCAAACGTTCAAATGCTCGTTGACCAGACTGGCCGCCACGGTCGGCGGTCTGGCATTGGCGTCGACCGCCGGGGCCGGTATCGCATCCGCCGACCCCGATTACGGTCCGATGATCCACACCACCTGCACGTACGACCAGGTGATGCGGGCGGTGCACGCGGAAAACCCGGCGGCCGCCCGGTACATCGACCAGTCGCCGCCGAACCAGCAGTTTTTGCAGCAGTACCTTAATTCGACGCCGGATCAACGCGTGGATCTGCTGCACGCGATCGAGCACAACCACGGCGCGCAGCAGGCCCTTCCGGTCTTCCAGCAGATGATGACCGACTGCGTCAACTACTGAGCGGATCAGGCCGAAGCGTTCAGCGTCGCAGGTCCGGCCGATACCGTGCCAGCAACTCCCGCACGGTGTCCATGGCGTCCACTGCGCGGCCCCTATCGACGGCCTGGATCGCCATCACCGGGATGTACTCGTCGTCGGGCAGGTCGATGCGTGCCCAGCGGCTACCCGCCGGAAACGAGACACCGACGATCTCGGACCATCCGATCAGTCTGTCGCCCAGTAGATTACGCACCGACATCCCAGTCGGCCCGACTCGGAGCCGGGGTCGCGCGAACAACAGCACGACGCCGGCGATGACCAGACCCAGAAGGGCCATCGCCACCTGGTCGGCGGTCTGGAAGATCACCCCGCTGGACTTGATCTTGAGCAGGAGACCGACCGCGATGTGCACCGCGGCGATGACAAATGCTGCAGCGTAGACAAATACCGGTGTCCAGTGCGGACGCAGCTCGGCATCCCAGACTTCTTGGCTTGGCGGCGAAGTCATGACCGCGCACGCAGCTCGCGCAGGGTCAACGCGGCGGTCAGCGCCGCCCCGGCCGCCTGGGCCCCTTTGTCCTCGGCGGATGCGGGAAGCCCGGCACGATCGAGCGCCTGCTCCTCGGTGTTGGTGGTCAACACTCCGTTGGCGACCGGCGTCGACGCGTCCAATGCCACCCGGGTCAGACCGTGAGTTACCGCATCACAGACATAGCCGAAATGTGGTGTTTCGCCGCGGATTACGACACCCAGGGCGATGACAGCATCATGGTTGCGGGCAAGCTCCTGTGCCACCACCGGTATCTCGATCGCCCCGAGCACGCGGACCACGGTGGGGCTGTCGATGCCGGACTCGGCAGCTACTTTGCGGGCGCCCGCCAGTAGTGCATCGCAGATCTCGGTGTGCCAGGTACTTGCCACGATGCCCAGCCGCAAACCGGCCGCGTCAACCACCGGTATCTCCGGCACGCCGGCGGCAGGGCTCACAACGCCCCGCCGAATTCACCCGGCAAATGGACTGATTCATGAAAATCG
>CAYNLB010000005.1:0-55685 GCA_964397935.1 uncultured Mycobacterium sp. | reverse complement strand
GGCTCACAACGCCCCGCCGAATTCACCCGGCAAATGGACTGATTCATGAAAATCGTCCAGTCCGACCAGGTCGTGACCCATTTTGTCGCGCTTGGTCATCAAGTACCGAATGTTCTCCGCGTTGGCCCGCACCGGGAGCGGCACCCGCTCGATGATGTGCAGGCCGTATCCGTCCAGCCCCACCCGCTTGGCCGGGTTGTTGGTCAGCAGCCGCATCGAGCGGACTCCGAGGTCGACGAGTATCTGCGCACCGATACCGTAATCCCTTGCATCAGCTGGCAATCCAAGTTTGAGATTGGCGTCGACGGTATCGTCTCCGGCATCCTGCAGCTGATAGGCCTGCAGTTTGTGCATCAACCCGATACCGCGGCCCTCGTGGCCGCGCATGTACAGCACCACCCCGCGCCCCTCCCGCGCAACCATCGCCATCGCGGCATCCAGCTGGGGCCCGCAGTCGCAGCGGCGGGAGCCGAACACGTCGCCGGTCAGGCATTCGGAGTGCACGCGCACCAACACGTCGTCGCCGTCGGCGTTCGGCCCGGCGATCTCGCCCCGCACCAGCGCCACATGTTCGACGTCCTCGTAGATGCTGGAGTAGCCGATGGCGCGAAACTCTCCGTGACGCGTGGGGATCCGCGCTTCGGCGATCCGCTCGATGTGCTTCTCGTGTTTACGTCGCCACTCGATCAGGTCGGCGATGGTGATCAGCGCAAGGTCGTGCTCGTCGGCGAAGACCCGCAATTCATCGGTCTGGGCCATCGAGCCTTCGTCTTTTTGGCTGACGATCTCACAAATCGCACCCGCGGGTTGCAGGCCCGCCATCCGGGCCAGATCGACCGCGGCCTCGGTGTGCCCGGGGCGGCGCAACACGCCACCATCCTTGGCCCGCAAGGGAACCACGTGGCCAGGGCGGGTGAAATCGTCGGCGACGCTGGTGGGATCGGCCAGTAACCGCATGGTGGTAGCCCGGTCGGAGGCCGAAATCCCCGTGCCCACACCACGTCTTGCATCGACGGTGACGGTGTAGGCGGTGCCGTGCTTGTCCTGGTTCACCGCGTACATCGGCAGCAGCCCCAGGCGGTCGCAGATCGCGCCGTCCAGCGGCACGCACAGGTATCCCGAGGTATAGCGCACCATGAACGCCACCATCTCCGGCGTCGCCTTTTCGGCGGCGAAGATCAGGTCGCCTTCGTTCTCGCGCTCCTCGTCGTCGATGACGATGACAGCCTTTCCGGCCGCAATGTCGGCAACCGCCCTCTCGACGGAGTCCAACCTCGTCATCTTTGCTACCTCGCCGTTCCCGCTTTCGGGCGGAAACATCGTCAAACGGCTCACACGAGAAGCCCACGTGTTGCATTCAGTATGAACCACAACGGCGCCACGGTTGTTGCCGCGGCTTTTTTCACCCCCACTCAACTCTGGATGGGTGCCGTTTGCAGGAGCCGTTCAACGTATTTGGCGATCACGTCCACTTCGAGGTTCACCCGCGTTCCGACCGGAGCACGACCCAGGGTGGTGAGCTCGCGGGTCGTGGGAATCAGCGAGACCTCGAACCAGTCCCGCGGTTCGCTGCCAAGCCCGGAGACCGTCAAGGAAATCCCGTCGACGGTGATCGACCCCTTCTCCACGACATAGCGGGCCACCGCCGGGGCTATCTCGATCCGCACCACCTCCCAGTGCTCGGACGGCGCCCGGGTGACCACCTGGCCGGTCCCGTCCACGTGGCCCTGCACGATGTGCCCGCCGAGGCGGCTGTTCACGGCTGCGGCGCGTTCCAGGTTGACCCGGCTGCCGACCTGGAGTTCGCCCAGGTTGGACCGGTTGAGACTTTCGGCCATCACGTCGGCAGTGAATTGGTCGTCGGACAGCAGCTCGGCGACGGTCAGGCACACCCCGTTGACGGCGATCGAGTCGCCGTGGCCGGCGTCGCCGGTCACAACCGGTCCGCGGATGGTCAGCCGTGCGGCATCCGCGAGGACCTCGCGGCCGGTCACCTCCCCGAGCTCCTCGACAATTCCGGTGAACATCCCTTCAGGCTAATTGGTCGCGGTCCGGCTGGTGAGCGGGGCGAAACACCATTGTTACGAGCACTCCCGGGTCCCGCATCCGCGGCTGCGTTTTCGAAGCCGGTCACCCGGACCTCTACGATGCTGGGTATGCAGACCCGCCGCCGCCTATCGGCCGTCCTCGCATCCCTGACACTCGCCACCGCCTTGATCTCCGGCTGCTCGTCGGGCTCAAAGCAGAGCGGCGCTCCGCTACCGGACGCCACCACCCTGGTCAAGGAGTCGGCCGACGCCACCAAGAACGTAAAGAGCGCGCATCTCGTGCTGAGCGTGCAGGGCAAGATTCCCGGTCTGCCCATCAAAACGCTGAGCGGTGACCTCACCAACGCACCAGCCATCGCCGCGAAGGGGAACGCCACGATCTCAATGGGCGGCTCAGAGGTCCAAGTCGACTTCGCGGTCGTCGACAGCGAACTGTATGCCACCCTCACGCCGAACAAGTGGAGTGATTTCGGTAAGGCCTCCGACGTCTACGACGTTTCGCTAATCCTCAACCCGGACACCGGGTTGGCTAACTTGCTGTCGAAGTTCAGCAACGCCAAGGCCGAGGGCCGCGACACCATCAACGGGCAGACCACCATCCGCATCAGCGGGAATGTCCCAGGGGATGCGGTGAGCAAGATCGGCCTGCCCATCAATGCCGGGCAGCCGGTGCCGGCCACGGTGTGGATCCAGGAGACGGGCGAGCACCAGCTGGTCCAGGCCAACCTAGAGAAGAGCTCGGGCAATTCCGTCCAGATCACCATGTCGAACTGGGGCGAACAGGTCCAGGTCACCAAGCCTCCGGTGAGTTCATGACGGCACAAGCGGGACGCCGGGTCGTCGCGATCAGCGCGGGCAGCCTGGCGGTGCTGCTGGGCGCGCTCGACGCCTACGTCGTCGTCACGATCATGCGCGACATCATGAACGACGTTCATATCCCGATCAACCAATTGCAGCGGATCACCTGGATCATCACGATGTACCTGCTGGGCTACGTCGCCGTCATGCCGCTGCTGGGTCGGGCGTCCGACAGGCTGGGCCGCAAGCTGGTGCTGCAGGTGAGCCTGGCCCTGTTCATGGCCGGCTCGGTGGTGACCGCGCTGGCCGGGCATTTCGGCAGTTTCCACTGGCTGATCGCCGGCCGCACCATACAAGGGGTGGCCAGCGGCGCGCTGTTGCCGGTCACGCTCGCCCTGGGCGCCGATCTGTGGGCTCGACGCAACCGCGCCGGCGTGCTGGGCGGCATCGGCGCAGCGCAGGAGCTCGGCAGCGTGCTGGGGCCGCTGTATGGCATTTTCATCGTCTTTTTGTTCCACGACTGGCGATACGTCTTCTGGATCAACGTCCCGCTGACTTTGATCGCGATGGTGATGATCCAGTTCAGCCTGCCGTCGCATGACCGCGCAGACGAGCCCGAGAGGGTCGACCTGATCGGTGGCGTCTTGCTCGCGATCGCGCTGGGCCTGGCCGTGATCGGCCTGTACAACCCTCAACCCGACGGCAAACAGGTGTTGCCGAGCTACGGGCTGCCGTTGGTGCTCGGGGCGATCGTCGTCGCGGCGGTATTCATGGTGTGGGAGCGCTTCTCCCGCACCCGGCTGATTGATCCGGCGGGGGTGCATTTCCGGCCGTTCCTGGCCGCGCTGGGCGCATCGCTGGCGGCGGGCGCGGCCCTCATGGTGACCCTCGTCGATGTGGAGCTGTTCGGTCAGGGCGTGCTGGGCATGGATCAGGCGCAAGCGGCCGGGTTGTTGCTGTGGTTCCTCATCGCGCTACCGATCGGGGCCGTACTGGGCGGCTGGATCGCCACCCGGGTCGGCGACCGTGCAATGACCTTCATCGGGCTGTTGCTCGCGGCATATGGTTACTGGCTGATTCACTTCTGGCGCCAGAACGTGTTGAGCGAGCAACATCACATCTTCGGATTGTTCACCGTGCCCGTCGTACATGCCGACCTGCTGGTGGCCGGTCTCGGACTCGGCCTGGTGATCGGGCCACTGACCTCGGCCGCCCTCCGTGTGGTCCCGCCGGCACAACACGGCATCGCCTCGTCAGCCGTGGTGGTGGCCCGGATGACCGGCATGCTGATCGGTGTGGCCGCGCTCAGCGCCTGGGGCCTTTACCGGTTCAACCAGATCCTGGCCGGACTTTCGGCCGACATCCCGCCCGACGCCACCCTGATCGAACGTCTGGCCGCCCAGGGGGCGATGTACATCAAAGCGTTCGCGATGATGTACCGCGACATCTTCATGGCCACTGTTGGGGTTTGCATCGCGGGTGCGCTGCTGGGCCTGCTGATCAGTAGCCGCAAAGAACACCCCGAGGAATCGGAACTGCCCGAGCAGCAGACGGTCTCACTTGGTGAGCGCTAGGTGAGCCGCTAGCCGCTCCGCGGCACCAGGCTGAGCAGCAGATCCGGGCCGACCCGGTCGACTCCGTCGAACTGCCAGCGCAACGCCCGGGAGAGCGTCGGCACCCCGACATCGCCGACCGCGGTGACGGGCCCACCCAGCAGGATCGGCGCGACGTAGGCCAGGATGCGGTTGACCGCCCCGGCCCGCAGGAAAGCACCCGCGAGAGTGGGGCCCCCTTCCAGCAGTACGTCGGTGCGGTCGGACAACGCCTTGATCACCTCCATGGGGTCGCGGGTACGAATCACCATGGTGCGCGAATCGTCATCAAGAACCCTTGCCTCTGAAGGTATTTCGCGCATTCCCACCACCACTCGCAGCGGTTGCCGCTCGGCCAGCGAGCCGTCGGGCAGCCGGGCCGTCAACGCCGGGTCGTCGGCAAGCACGGTGCCGGTGCCCACCACGATCGCATCGGCGATCGCGCGACGACGATGCACATCCAGCCGCGCGGCCTCGCTGGATATCCACTGGCTGGACCCATCGGCGGCGGCGCTGCGGCCGTCGACGCTGCTGGCGTATTTCCACGTCACGTGCGGCGCCCCGGTTCGTTGCTTGTGCAGCCACTCGCGCAGTGGGCCTGCCGCGACTTCGTCGGCCAACACCCCGGACTCCACCCGCACGCCCGCCGCCGTCAACCGGGCCGCGCCGCCGGCGGCGGTCGGGTTCGGGTCGGAGACGGCATAAACCACCGTGCTCACTCCGGCTTCGAGGAGAGCGTTCACGCAGGGCGGCGTCTTGCCGTAGTGGTTGCACGGCTCGAGCGTCACCACCGCGGTCCCGCCGGCCGCCAAACCGCCCGCCCTGCGCAGCGCCACCACCTCGGCGTGGTCACTCCCGCTGGGTCCCGTGCCGCCGACCCCGACAACCCGGCCCTCGGGACCCAGGATGACCGCCCCGACCGGGGGATTCGGATAGGTAGCGCCTTTGACCTGGTGGGACTGTTCGATCGCCAGGCGCATCGCGGCGTCGAGGCTGTCGACCGGAAGAACGGTCATCGACGCAGATGCGCTGACGCGCCGGCGGCCTGTAGCCGCAATGCCTCTACCGCGGCCGCCGGATCCTCCGCGCCGTAAACCGCCGACCCGGCGACGAAGCAGTCGACGCCGGCCTCGGCGGCCTGCAAGATCGTGTCCGCGTTGATGCCGCCGTCGATTTCGACCAGGATCGTCAACTCACCGGCGTCGATCATCTTGCGCAGGGTACGCACCTTCCCCAACACCTCGGGAATGAAGCTCTGGCCGCCGAAGCCGGGCTCGACCGACATGACGAGAAAGGTGTCGAAGTGCGGCAGGATCTCTAGATACGGATCCAGCGGAGTCTTCGGCTTCACGCTGAGTCCCGCTTTGGCGCCCGCGGCGCGGATATCGCGGGCCACCGAAACCGGGTTGTCGGTGGCCTCGGCGTGGAAGGTGACGTTGTAGGCGCCCGCCTCGGCGTAGCCGGGTGCCCAGTGGTCCGGATTGTCGATCATCAGATGGCAATCCATCGGAATGGTCGTGGCGGCCAGCAGGTTTTCGACCACTGGTAGGCCAATCGTGAGGTTCGGTACGAAGTGGTTGTCCATCACGTCGACGTGTAGCCAGTCGGCACCGGGCACCGCGGCCGCCTCGTCGGCCAACCGGGCGAAATCAGCGGACAGGATCGACGGCGCGATCAGCGGGCGACCGGTGTTGCCAGGCATGTTCGCAAGACTACTGAGCCTCGCGGCCCGGCTCACACCTGGCGGCGCAGCGCCGCAGCGAACATGGCATCGGTACCGTGCCGATGCGGCCACAGCTGTACGTAGGGCCCGTCTCCCAATCCGGCCGGCGCCTTGTCCAGGGGCTCGAACAGCGGCCGGGTGTCCAGCGCGCACACCGGGTGACGGCGCAGTGCGTCGGCGACCACCCCGACGGTTTCGGCGAGGTGGGGCGAGCAGGTGGCGTACAGCACCACGCCGCCGGGCCGGGTCAGCGCGATGGCGGCGCCCAGCAACTCGCGTTGCAGCTTGGCCAACGCCGGCACGTCGGCCGGCTGACGCCGCCAGCGGGCCTCCGGCCGGCGGCGCAATGCGCCCAGCCCGGTGCAGGGCGCGTCGATGAGCACCCGGTCGAAGTTCGGGTCGAGACCGGTGTGCCTTCCGTCCACCCGCAACACGTCGACGCCGAGCCCCCTGGTGTTGACCGCCACCAGCTCGGCGCGGCGCGGGGACGGCTCCACCGCTGTGACCCGGGCCCCGGATGCGGCACCGATTCCGGCCAGCAGCGCGGTCTTGCCGCCCGGTCCGGCGCACAGGTCCAGCCACCGGCCGGCATCATCGTCGACCGGCGCCACCGCCAGCGCGCGGGCCACCAGCTGGCTGCCCTCGTCCTGGACCAGCGCGAGGCCATCGCGCACCGGGGCCAGCGCCCCGGGATCCCCGCCCGGCAGGTAGACCGCATACGGCGAATAGCGGCCGACCGTGCCTCCCACCGCATCGGCCAGCTCGGCGGCGGTCAGCGCTCCCGGGCGGGCCGCCAGGTGCACCTGAGGCCGCTCGTCGTCGCTGGCCAGTACCGCGTCGAGTTCTGCTGCGGCCGCGCCCAACGCGTCGGCGAAGGCCTGGGCGATCCAACGCGGGTGTGCATGCACGAACGCGGCATGCCCGACCGGATCCCGCGCCGGATCCGGAGCCAATTCGTCGACCCAGGACCGCTCGTCCCGGGCGGCGATGGCGCGCAGCACGCCGTTGACGAAACCCGCTCGTGCCGAATCGAATTCGATACCCGCCTGTTCTACCGTGGTGGACACCGCGGCGTGCGCGTCCACCCGGGTGCGCAACAGTTGGTACGCGCCGAGTCGCAGCAGGTCGAGCAGCACCGGATCGATGGCGTCCGGCGACCGTCCCGCGGCCGCGCCGATGACCGCGTCGAGCAGCCCCCGGGTACGACAGGTCCCGTAGGTCAGCTCCGTGGCGAATGCGGCGTCGCGACCGCGCAGACCGCGTTCGCGCAGCAGCGCGGGTAGCGCCAGGTTCGCGTATGCGTCACGCTCGCTGACGGCCCTGAGCACGTCGAAGGCGGCGGCACGCGCCGGGTCCAGCGGCCGGCGCCGCTTACGTGGTTTCGAGCTCATGTCGCCCGCGCCGCGGAGTCCAGCCGGGCGCCGCGCGCCCAGTCGGCAGCGCTCATGGATTTCTTTCCGGGCGGCCGGATTTGGCCGAGCCGCACCGGTTCGGAACCGGTGCCGATCCATACGCCTTTTCGGTCCACGTGAATGATGCCGGGCTGCAACGGCATTGGGGCCTCATCGAGGTGTACGGGCCCGAGCTTGATGCGCAGGTCGCCGATCAGCGTCCAGGCGCCCGGGTTGGGCGTGACGGCACGGATACGGCGCTCCACCACGAGCGCCGGCAAATCCCAGCGCACCCGCGCCTGCTCGACGGTGATCTTCGGCGCCATGCTGACCCCCTCGGCCGGTTGCGGTCGGGGCGTCAACGTCCCCTCGGCGATGCCGTCCAGGGTGGCGGACAGCAACGCCGCACCCGAAAGTGCCAGCCGCTCGAGCAGTTCACCCGCGGTATCGGTCGGCCGGATCGTTTCGGTCACCACCCCGTAGATCGGGCCCGAGTCCAGGCTCGGCTCGATCTGGAAGGTCGTGGCCCCGGTGATGGTGTCCCCCGCGGCGATCGCGGCCTGCACCGGCGCCGCACCGCGCCAGGCGGGCAGCAGCGAGAAGTGCAGGTTGATCCAGCCGCGCGGGGGAACCGCCAGCAAAGCATCGCGCAGCAGTGCGCCATAGGCCACGACTGCGCAGCAGTCCGGTGCCAGCTCCGTCAGTTCGGCAACGAATTCCGCCGAGTTCGGCCGGGACGGCCGCAGCAGCGGGATACCACGGTCGAGCGCTTCGCGGGCCACGGGCGACGGCTCCGGCTTGCCGCGCCGGCCGACCGCGGCGTCGGGCCGGGTCAGCACGGCGATCACCTCGTGACGCGGTGAGTCGATGAGGCGACGCAGCGCGGGCCGTGCAGGTTCGGGGGTACCTGCGAAGACGAGACGCACGGGCTCAGTGTAGGGAAGGCCGGCCGCCGACCGGCAGCGTCGTTCGCCATTACGTGACCGCCCAGGTTTGTTGGCGCGGCTGCGGGCCGGCGGTGGACGTACCGATTATGCGGACTCGAATCCGCTTCCGATGGAGGGCTGTCGCGATGGTTGGGCGTTCATCCCACGTGGAGAGCACGCGGATAACCCCCCGATGGAAAAGCTGCACGTGAGAAGCCGAGCGGCCCTCCTTCGGGCGATGTAGGTTCCCCACCACGCGATCCCTCGTCGGCTCTGCAGCAAACGTTTCACTGTGCGCCCGGTCACCGGCACCGGGATTCGAGTTGCGCGGGTATACTGTTTTATATGCATACTGTTGCTAGCGGTTAGGGTCTTAAGGACCTGGCCGCACTGCCGCGCTAGCGACAACGGCGTCGAGTTGGCAGCCCTTCCCTACATCACAAGGAGGTCTGATGACTCTCGACACCACCATCAGCGACGTCACCATCGGTGACGGCCACCTGCTTTCCGCCACGCACCGCACCGTATGGGCGCTGGGCGACTACGCCCTGATGGCCGAGGAGGTCATGGCACCGCTCGGCCCTATCCTGGTCGAGGCCACCGGTATCGGAGCGGGCGCGCGAGTGCTCGACGTCGCCGCCGGTTCGGGCAATATCTCGCTGCCCGCCGCCGCGACGGGCGCCGCCGTCGTGTCCACCGACCTCACGCCCGAGTTGCTGCAGCGGTCCCAAGCAAGGGCCGCGGCACAGGGACTGGTGCTCGACTATCGCGAAGCCAATGCGCACGCGTTGCCATTCGGGGACGGCGAGTTCGACGTCGTGATGTCGGCGATCGGCGTGCAATTCGCGCCGGAGCAGCAGCGCGCTGCCGACGAGCTGATCCGGGTTTGCCGGCCGGGCGGGACAATTGGCGTGATCAGCTGGACCCCGGAAGGATTCTTCGGCCGGATGCTGGCCACCATCAGGCCCTACCGACCGTGTCTTTCACCGGCCGTGCCCCCGGCGGCGTTATGGGGCCGCGAGGGCTATGTCGCCGCACTGCTGGGCGACCGCGCCGGCCGCATCACCACGACGCGGGGATTACTGGAGGTGAGCCGGTTCGACAGCGCCGAGGCCGTGCACACGTACTTCAAGAATCACTATGGCCCGACAATCGAGGCCTACGCGAACATCGGCCACAATCGCGTGTTGACCGCCGAGCTCGACGCCCAGCTTGTCGAACTCGCGCAGAAATACTTGGCGGACGGCGCCATGCACTGGGAGTACCTGCTGGTCACCGCTGAAAAACAAGCATAGCGACGAGCCGGTCCCGTGCCGGGCTGCCCTGCTGGCCCGGCACGGGACCGAGACGACTAGAAATCGATGTCCGCGTCGACGTGGACGTCGGGTTCACCGCCGGCCGCGGTGAACGCCGTCAGGGCACGCACCAACCCGTGGCGCTCCTGCGGCGGCATCTTCTCCACGATGGCGGCGATTTCGGCACGCCGGTGCGCGGTGACCTGACGAACGACCTCCCGCCCGCGCTTGGTGAGCGCGGCGAGCAGTTCGCGGCGTGACGTGGGATGCGGCAGCCGGTCGATCAGCCCGGCTGCGACGAGTCGGTCGACCATCCGGCCGGTGGCCGACGGTTGCACGCCGAGCAGGCCGGCCAGCGTGGCCAGGTTGACCGGACCCCGATTGGACAGAATCACCAGGGTCCGGAACTGCGAAATGGTGATGGTTTCGTCGACCTGCCCAATCGAGCGAGCCGAAATCGCCACCAGCAAGCGAGAAGCGGTCAGCAACGCATCGGTGATCACATCAAGTGAGGCGTCAGCTGCAGTCGTGTGGTCCCCTGCCATCTCGCCCTCCTCCGGATCCACTCCGGGCCATCGGTGGCTGAAGATAGGAAGTGTAACAACCTTCCAATACCGTAGTCAGGGATTATTTCCTATACATACTATCGCCCCCGGTTACCGTCAACGACGACTATCCGACGTTCAGGGGGTCCATCTGCACCCGGGCCGGCTCGTGGGTTTGCCGGGCACTGAGCACGCTCACGCCACGACGCAGCGCCGCTGCCAGCGCCAGCCCCTGCTCACGGGGGACGCGCACCAGCATTCTGGTCACGCGCACGTTGGCGGGGGTTCCCGCCGGGCGACGCACTCCCGGCGGCAGCTCAACCGGGCCCAGCAGGTCGGCTTGCATGGTTTCGGGGTCGGGCAGCCCGGCCGCGTCGAGCAGCGCCGCCACGGCGCCGGCCGTTCCGTCTACGGCCGCCATGTGCACGCTGGGGGGCAGGCCGACTTCGGTGCGAGCCGTCAATTCGGCTTCAGCGTGGCCCACGGGGTCCCAGCGGATCAGCGATTGCACTGTGGGGATTGACGATTCGGCCACCACCAACACCACACCGCCGTCGCCACGGGCACGCACCAGGGCGGCGGCCGACATCCAGCGCCACAGCGCATCCTCGGCGGCGCGCAGATCCTGGCGTCCCAGCAGCGCCCAGGTATCCAACAGCAACGCCGTTCCATAACCACCGGACGCGCGAGGTTCTGCCCCGGGAGTGGCGACCACCAGGGCCGGCCCGGCGGCGACGTCCGCGACGACGCCGTCACCCGACGAGGTGATCACCGCCGTACCCGGAAATGCGCGGCCGAGCTCTTCGGCGGTGCGCCGGGCCCCGACGACCACCGCGCGCACCGCGTCCGACCCGCAGCGCGCGCACCGTCGCGTCGGCTCGATGCTTCCGCACCAGCGGCAGACCAGAGCGGGCTCCCGCTCGTGCAACGAGAGCGGGCCCGTGCAGTGCCGGCAACGGGCGATGGTGCGGCACCGCGCACAGGCCAGCGACGGGACATACCCGCGCCGCGGCACCTGGACGAGCACCGGCGCCCCGGCTTGCAGCGACGAGCGTGCGGCGCGCAGCCCGATGGACGGAATGCGCGCCGTGCGAGCCGCCGGGTCGCGCTCGTCGGCATAGCCGCTGTCGTCGAGGGCGACCACCCGCGGGGTGCGGGCACGCACCACCGGGCGTGCCGCCACGATGTCGTGCGCCCATCCGCCGCGCACCAAGGCGTGGGCTTCGGCGGTCCGCCCGTAGCCGCCGATCAGCGCCGCGCACCGCGCCTGATGTGCGCGCAGCATCGCCACCTCCCGGGCATGCGGGTACGGTGCCCGCGGCTCCGCCAGGGTGTCGTCGGCGTCGGCCCACACCATGACCAGACCGAGGTCGCTCAGCGGCGCGAAGACCGCACTGCGGGTGCCGATCACCAACCGCGCGGTGCCCCGCAGCGCCGCAAGCCACCGCCGGTAACGGGTAGCCGGCCCGAGTCCCGCCGACAGTGCCACCACGCTGTCCTCGTGGATCCGGGTGCTCGCGGCACGCCACAGCACGTCCAGGTCGCGCTGATCGGGCACGATCGCCAGGGCCGTTCGTCCGGTCCGGATGGTCTGCGCGGCGGCCTCGGCGAATCGGTCCGCCCACGACTCGCCGGGTAGCGCCTGCCAGACCGCCCGGGCCGCCCGCGACTCGGCCAGGGCCGCCAGGAACTGGCCGCCCCGACCGTAAACCTCCCAGCCGGACGGGTCGACGGGCGATGGCAGCGCCGGCGCCGGCGCGGCGAGGTTCGGCCGGCGCTCGCGCTCCACCCTGGCGTGCCGGGCCGGTATCGCCAGGCGCAACACGTCCGGCCGGGTTCCGGCATAGCGTGCCGCCACCGCATCGACCAGCCGGCGGATCTCCGCGGTGAGCACCGGCTCGGCCGACACGACGCGGTCGAGCCAGCCCAGCTTTCCGGGATGGTCGGTGTCGTTGCGGCGCTCCAGCACAAACCCATCCACCAGACGGCCGTGGAAGCGCACGCGCACGCGGACCCCCGGCTGGGCATCGTCGGACTGTTCGGCTGACACCAGGTAGTCGAAGTCGCGGTCCAGGTGCGGCACCGACAGCATCGGCAACACCCGGGCGACCGGTTCTATGACGGGGGTGCGTGCGGTACTGGTCACGGCGTCCTCGGAACGCGAAATACGTTGCTACGCGGGGGCGTCAGCGGTTTCCTCTCGACCGAAGAAGAAGCCGGCGGTGATCAGGATCTCGGCCGCGGCGTACGACCACCAGATCGGCACGGCCAATGCCTCGTTGCCCAGGATGAACCGGCTGATGGCGATCATCGAATCCGACGCCGCGAAACACACCGCCCCCACCGCCGTCCAGATCGTCGGCAGCCGCGCCAACAGGGCCGTACACACCATTGCGGTCAGCACCACGATGTAGACCGTCACCGGAAGCGTGTCGCGGCCCAGGTGCGGCCAGAACCAGGCCAGTAGCGCGACCGTCGACAGGCACACCAGGGCGACCACGCCCAGGCGCGGCTTCGACGGCCGCGCCGTCGTTGCCAGCGGCAGCAGCGCGGCCAGAAAACACAAGTGCGCCAACAGGAATGCCGCCAACCCGACCACGAAGGACAGCGTCCACCATGGGATCGCCAATGCCCAGTCGCCGGTGGCCGACAGCAGCAGCGCCGACATCAGCCACCGCCGCTCGCGGACGTTTGGGTGCCCCACCGCGGCGACCGTCAGCAACAACGCCATCGAGGCCTTGAACAGCGGCTGCAGCACCCAGTGCCCGGTCAGGTCTCCCCCCGGCGGCGAGCGCAAGGCCAGCACAGTCAAATACACGCCGTACCCGAGCGCCGCCCAGCCTGCCACAACCCAACCGCCGGACACCAAACGAGGTGCGTACGGTACCTCCATGCCCAGCTTGGACAACACAGCCGACGAGAAAGCCGCTATCGACCCCATCCTGCTGAAGGTACTGGATGCGGTTCCGTTCCGGCTATCGACTGACGATGGCGTCGATGCGGCCCGGCAGCGGTTCCGTGACCTACCGCGCCGGCCGCTGCATCCCGAGCTGCGGGTGGAGGATCGGGCCATCCGGGGCCCGGCGGGTGCCATCGGCATCCGGATTTATTGGCCGCCAAGCCCTTCCGGCGGCAGTGCGGGGGACGCCGCGCTGCCCGTCGTAGTGTATTTCCACGGCGGCGGGTTCGTCGTGGGCGACCTCGACACCCACGACGGCTGCGCCCGCCAGCACGCGGTCGGCGCGGATACGATCGTGGTATCGGTCGACTACCGATTGGCACCCGAGCACCCCTACCCGGCGGCGGTCGAAGATGCTTGGGCCGCAACGCTTTGGGTCGCCGAACACGGCCGCCAAATCGGCGCCGACGCCGACCGGATGGCCGTCGCCGGGGATTCGGCCGGCGGCACCATCGCCGCCGTGATGGCGCAGCGCGCCCGTGACAACGCCGACAATGCCGGACCGGCACTGGCCTTTCAGCTGTTGTGGTATCCATCCACACTGTGGGACGCGTCGCTGCCGTCCTTCACCGAAAACGCCATCGCGCCGATCCTCGACGCCAAGGCCGTCGCCGCCTTCTCCCGTTGGTATGCGGGCGAAGTCAACCTGTCCGATCCACCACCCGACATGGCGCCGGGACGGGCGAAAGACCTGACCGGCCTGCCACCGGCCTACATCGGCGTCGCCGGTCACGACCCGCTGCGCGACGACGGCATCCGGTACGGCGAACTGCTGGCCGCCGCCGGCGTCGTCGCCCGGGTGCACAACGCAGAGACACTGGTGCACGGCTATCTCGGCTACGCGGGTGCAGTGCCGGCGGCCACCGCCGCGATGGATCGCGGGCTGGCGGCGTTGCGAAGCGCACTGCACGGGCAACCCCGGAGCGTACGGTGAACCCATGAGGGAGCCGACCATCGCCCGACCCGGGATCGACCCGACGTTCAAGACGTTGCTCGACGCATTTCCGATGACCTTCCGCGCGGCCGACGGCGTCGAGATCGCACGTTCGCGGCTCCGGTTGCTCAAGGTGCCTTCGGAAATGCTTCCCGACCTGCGGATCGAGGACCGGACGATCGGTCACGGTGAACTCACCGACATACCGGTTCGCATCTACTGGCCTCCCGTCACGGGCAAGGCGTTGCCCGTTGTCGTCTTCTACCACGGCGGCGGATTCTGCCTCGGCGACCTGGACACCCATGAGCCCATCGCCCGCGCGCACGCCGTCGGGGCCGAGGCCATCGTGGTATCCGTCGACTACCGGTTGGCCCCCGAGCATCCATTTCCGGCAGCGGTCAACGACTGCTGGGCCGCGTTGCAGTGGGCCGCCGAGAATGCCACCGAACTGGGCGGTGACCCGAGCCGGATCGCCGTCGCCGGAGACTCGGCGGGCGGCAACCTCGCCGCCGTGATGGCGCACCTGGCCTGCGACAAATCTCGTAGGGACGCCCATGGCGGCGGCCCGGAGCTGGCGTTCCAGTTGCTGTGGTACCCGGTCGTCACCGCGGACCTGTCGCTGCCGTCGTTCACCGAGAACGCCAACGCGCCGATCCTGGACCGCGACGTCATCGACGCATTCCTCTCGTGGTACCTGCCCGACGTCGATATCGGCGATCCCACGGCATTGCCCACGACGCTGGCGCCGGCGAATGCCGACGATCTGTCCGGCCTGCCGCCGGCCTACATAGGCACCGCGGAACATGATCCGCTGCGCGATGACGGGGCGCGCTACGCCGAGCTGCTCGCCGCCGCGGGCGTGCCCGTGGAGCTGAACAACGAGCCCACCCTGGTACACGGTTATGCCAGCTTCGCCCTGGTGATCCCGGCCGCCAACGAGGCCACCAACCGCGGGCTGGCCGCGCTGAAGAAAGCACTGCACCCCTAGGCAGGCACCGATGAGCATCACTCCCGACTACCAGACGCTGATCGTCGGCGCCGGATTCTCCGGGATCGGCGCCGCCATCAAACTCGATGAGGCAGGACTGTCGGACTACCTCGTCGTCGAAGCCGGCGACGGCGTCGGCGGGACGTGGCACTGGAACACCTATCCGGGTATCGCAGTGGACATCCCGTCGTTCTCCTACCAGTTCTCGTTCGAGCAGAGCTCACACTGGTCGCGAACCTACGCGCCGGGGCGCGAACTGAAGGCGTACGCCGAACACTGCGTCGACAAATACGGCATCCGATCGCGGATCCGGTTCAACACCAAGGTGCTGCTCGCCGAGTTCGACGACGAGCACGCCCTGTGGCGGGTGCAGACCGACCCTGGTGGCGAAGTCACCGCCAGGTTCCTGATCAGTGCCAGCGGCGTGCTCACGGTGCCGAAGTCCCCCGACATCGACGGCGTGGACTCCTTCGCCGGCATCACCATGCACACCGCGCGGTGGGATCACGGCCAGGATCTGACCGGCAAGCGGGTCGCCGTCATCGGCACCGGCGCCTCGGCCGTGCAGGTCATCCCCGAGATCGCACCAATCGTCTCCCAGCTCACCGTCTTTCAGCGCACCCCGATCTGGTGCTTCCCCAAGTTCGACGTGCCGCTACCGGCGCCGGCGCGCTGGGCGATGCGGGTCCCCGGCGGCCGACTCGCCCAGCGGCTGCTCAGCCAGGCCTTCGTCGAGTTGACCTTCCCGATCGCCGCGCAATACTTCACGGTGTTCCCGCTGGCCAAACGGATGGCGGCGGCCGGTCGCCGCTATCTGCGTCAGCAGGTCGAAGATCCGGTGGTGCGTGAGCAGCTCACTCCCGGCTACGCCGTCGGCTGCAAACGGCCGGGCTTCCACAACGGCTACCTGGCCACCTTCAACCGCGACAACGTGCGACTGGTCACCGAGCCGATCGACAAGATCACACCCTCGGCCGTGACGACCACCGACGGCGCCAGCCACGAGATCGACGTGCTGGTGCTGGCGACCGGCTTCAAGGTGATGGACACCGACAACGTTCCGACGTTCGCGGTCACCGGAAGCGGCGGTAAGTCCTTGAGCCGGTTCTGGGACGAGCACCGGTTGCAGGCCTACGAGGGCGTCAGCATCCCCGGTTTTCCCAACCTGTTCAGCGTCTTCGGCCCGTACGGCTACGTCGGCTCCTCGTACTTCGCGCTCATCGAGGCGCAGACCCACCACATCGTGCGGTGCCTGAAACGGGCCCGCCGCGAGGGCGCGGCGCGCGTCGAGGTGACCGAGGATGCCAACGCCCGGTACTTCGCCGAGATGATGCGCAAGCGGCACCGCCAGGTCTTCTGGCAGGACAGTTGCCGTCTGGCCAACAGCTACTACTTCGACAAGAACGGCGACGTGCCGTTACGCCCGGCCACCACGCTGGAATCCTACTGGCGTAGCCGACGGTTCAATCTCGACGACTACCGATTCACCGGCTAGCGCTACGCTCGAAAGGTGGCAAAGGAGTTTTCCCACCTAGACGAGTCGCTCCGCGAATTCATCGCCGAACAGGCCGTCTTCTTCGTTGCCACCGCCCCCTCCGAGGGAGGGCGAATCAATCTGTCCCCCAAAGGGTATCGCGACACATTCGCGGTGCTCGACCAGCGCACCGTCGCCTACCTCGACCTGTTCGGCAGCGGGGCGGAAACGATCGCACACCTACGCGACAACGGGCGGATCACCATCATGTTCTGCTCGTTCACCCGCAACTCGCGGATCTTGCGACTGTTTGGCACCGGACGGGTCATCCGACCGGACCATGCCGAATTCGACGATGTCATCGCCCATTTCGAGGGCCGGCATGCGGGCGTCCGCACCGCGATCGTCGTGAACGTCGATCGAATCGCCGACGCTTGCGGGTTCGCGGTGCCCTACTACGAGCTCGTCGACGAACGACCGGTGCTCGACACCCATCACAGCAGAGCGTCCGACGACAGATTCGCTCGTCTCGCCGAACGCAATCGGCAGAGCATCGATGGGCTGCCGGCACTGGACGCCGACCACCCGCTGCCTAGATCGCGGCCTTGAGGTCGTCGACCTTGTTCAGCTGCTCCCACGGCAGCGCGACGTCGGTACGGCCGAAGTGCCCGTAGGCGGCGGTCTGCGCGTAGATCGGGCGCAGCAGGTCCAGGTCGCGGACGATGGCACCGGGTCGTAGATCGAACACCTCCCCGATGGCCTTCTCGATCTTGGCCGGGTCGACAGTTTCGGTGCCGAAGGTCTCCACGAACAGGCCCACCGGGGCGGCTTTGCCGATGGCGTAGGCGACCTGCGCCTCCACCCGCTCCGCCAGCCCGGCGCCGACCACGTTCTTGGCCACCCAGCGCATTGCGTACGCCGCCGACCGGTCCACCTTGGACGGATCCTTGCCGGAGAAGGCTCCGCCGCCGTGGCGGGCCCAGCCGCCGTAGGTGTCGACGATGATCTTGCGGCCGGTGAGCCCCGCGTCGCCCATCGGGCCGCCGAGGACGAACTTGCCGGTCGGGTTGACCAGCAAGCGTGTCGAGGCCGTGTCCAGCGTGTCGTGCGCCAGGTCGTTGAGCACCGTGTTGAGCACCTTCTCCCGGATGTCGGGAGTCAGCGTGTTCTCCAAGTCGATGTCGGCCGCATGCTGCGTGGAGATGACCACGGTGTCCAGCCGGACCGGGACGTTGCCCTCGTAACCGATGGTGACCTGCGTCTTGCCGTCCGGACGCAGATAGGGCAGCACGCCGTTCTTGCGGACCTCGGTCAGCCGGCGCGACAGCCGGTGCGCCAGCGCGATGGGCAGCGGCATCATCTCCGGGGTCTCGCTGATCGCATAGCCGAACATCAGCCCCTGGTCGCCGGCGCCCTGGGCGTCCAGCGGGTCCGCCGCGCCCTCGACGCGCGCCTCGTGGGCGGTGTCCACCCCCTGGGCGATGTCGGGCGACTGCGCGCCGATGCCGATGTTCACCCCGCACGACAGCCCGTCGAAGCCCTTGTCCGAGGAGTCGTAGCCGATCTCCAGGATGCGCCCGCGGACCGTTTGGGTGATGTCGGCGAACGCCTCCTTGGCCGTCGTGGTCACCTCACCCACCACGTGCACCTGCCCGGTGGTCACCAGCGTCTCGACAGCCACACGTGAGCGCGGGTCCGCGGCCAGCAGCGAGTCGAGAACCGAGTCGCTGATCGCGTCGCAGATCTTGTCCGGGTGTCCCTCGGTCACCGACTCACTGGTAAACAGCCGACCCTTTTCGCTCACTATCTCAATCCCTTCCGGTATAATTAGTTAGCCAAATTATAGCCCATGGCATCAATCTGGATTCCGTCCGTCCTGCAAGCGACCGGCCGGCACCAAACCCGGAGCCGCACCGGACCCGATCGATCCCCTATCCGTTACCGCCGTGCAGGAACGTGACGATCGCATCAACGATACGACTCGCCATCAGCGTCTTGGAGCCGTGCTGCAGCGCGGACTCGGTACCGTCGGACGCCAGCAGCCAGCCGTCGTTGTTGTCCACCTCAAAGGCCCTGCCCTCGCCCACGGCGTTGACCACCAACAGGTCGCAACCCTTGCGCCGCAGCTTCTCCCGGGCATGGAAAAGCACGTCGCCCTCGGTGTCTCCGGTCTCGGCCGCAAAGCCCACGATGGCCCGCATGTTGGGCAGCTCCCCGTGGGCGCGGGCGCGCACCACGCCGGCCAGCACGTCGTCGTTGCGCACCAGTTCGATCGTCGGCGGCTTGTCGGCGCCCTTTTTGATCTTCGAGGTGGCAACCTGCGCGGGGCGGAAGTCGGCGACCGCCGCGGCCATCACCAGCACGTCTGCCTCCGCGGCGTGTTTGGACACCGCGTCGCCGAGTTGCTGCGCCGAGCTGACGTGCACCACATCGACACCGGCCGGGTCGACCAGCCCGATCGTGTGCCCGGCGATCAGCGTGACCTGGGCGCCGCGCTGGGCGGCAACCCGTGCCACCGCATAGCCTTGCTTGCCGGAGCTGCGGTTGCCGACGAAGCGCACCGGATCGATCGGTTCGCGGGTGCCGCCGGCGGTCACCAGCACCTTGCAGCCGGCAAGGTCATGCGGAAGCGCATCGTGGCGCTCCAGCAGCAGGTGCGCCAGGGTGGTGATCTCTTCCGCTTCCGGCAGCCGGCCCGCCCCGCTGTCGGTTCCCGTGAGCCGCCCGGAAGCGGGTTCGGCCACCACCACTCCCCGCCGGCGCAAAGTCGCCACATTGTCGACGGTGGCCGGGTGCAACCACATCTCGGTGTGCATCGCCGGCGCGAACAGCACCGGGCACCGTGCCGTGAGCAAGGTCGCGGTCAGCAGATCGTCGGCCCGACCGGCTACCGCCCGTGCCAACAGGTCTGCGGTGGCCGGTGCCACCACGACCAAGTCGGCCTGCTGGCCGAGTTGGACATGTGGCACGTCCGGCACGTCCTGAAAGACTCCGGTGTGCACGGGCTGGCCCGAAAGGGCCTCGAAGGTGGCGGCCCCGACGAAGCGCAACGCGGATTCGGTCGGGATGACCCGGACCAGGTGACCGGCCTCGGAGAGCTGACGAACAACAGTGCACGCCTTGTAGGCGGCGATGCCCCCGGAAACGCCGACGATGACTTTTTTCGCGACCCGATCGCGGTTGTCCACAGCGCGCCCGGCCCTGCCCTGTTACTCGCCCTCGGTGTGCTCGAGCAGGTCGGCGTGAATCTCGCGCAACGCGATCGACAGCGGCTTTTCCTGTAGGCCGGGCTCGACCAGCGGCCCCACGTACTCGAGGATGCCCTCGCCGAGCTGGTTGTAGTAGTCGTTGATCTGCCGGGCCCGCTTGGCCGCGTAGATCACCAGGGCGTACTTGCTCGACACCCTTTCCAGCAGCTCGTCGATAGGCGGGTTGGTGATGCCCAGCGGGGTGTCGTAGGCGCCCTGCCCCCCTGCGGACGGGTCAAACCGATCCACGGCGGCGAGCGGCGCGTCGGACTGCGGAATACTCACTTAGGTCAATCTCCTGGCGGATTAGAGCGGCCGATAGCCGCTAAGAATTAGATGCTCAATCTCGGCTGGATCTGGTCTGGTCAGGCACGTCATGCCGGTTCGGCGCAGTTCCCACCAGCAAGGATACCAATTCGGCACACGCGGACTCCAATCGACTGTTGACCACGACCGTGTCGAAGTCCGCTTGGGCGGCCATTTCGGTGCGGGCGGTCTCGAGGCGGCGCCGTATCGCCTCGGGCGTCTCGGTACCGCGACCGACGAGTCTGGCCTCCAGATCCGGCCAACTGGGCGGCGCCAGGAACACGGTGATGGCCTCCGGCATCGCTTTCTTCACCGCCCTGGCTCCGGCCAGGTCAACCTCGATGAGCACCGGAAATCCGGCGGCGGTGGCGGTGCGAACCGGCTCGGCCAGGGTGCCCGAGCGCTGCAGTCCCCCGTGGATCTCGGCCCACTCCAGCAGCGCCCCCTCGTCGATGAGTTGCTGGAAACGGGCGGGGCTGACGAAGTGATAGTCGACGCCGTCGACCTCGCCCGGCCGCGGCGCCCGCGTCGTGGCCGAGACGCTGAAATGCAGGTCCGGTATCCGCTCGCGCAGGCACCGGACCACTGTTGACTTACCGACCGCTGAGGGACCGGACAGCACGATGACACGTCCCTTGCCGGGCGGCTTGGGACGTGTCCCGTGCTCGACGTCCGGTCCCCCGTCGGCGCTCACCGGCGCTCCCGGGTCGGCTCGCCCGCCTCCTGCTCAGGCCGTCCGGCCTGCATCGTCGGCGGCGGGTTAGGAGCCGAACTTTTCCAGCAGGGCCTTGCGCTGCCGATCGCCGAGCCCGCGCAGGCGGCGGGTGGGAGCGATCTCCAGCTCGGTCATGATCTCCTGCGCCTTGACCTTGCCCACCTTCGGCAGTGCCTCAAGCAGCGCAGATACCTTCATCTTGCCCAGGACTTCATTGGTTTCAGCGTCCTTGAGCACCTGACTGAGATTGGTGCCACCACGCTTGAGCCGGTCCTTGAGCTCTGCTCTTGCTCGACGTGCGGCAGCCGCCTTCTCCAACGCGGCCGCGCGTTGCTCGTCGGTCAACTGGGGAAGGGCCACGATTCCTCCGTATCTGATCAACTCTCATCGATCTTTTGTGTCTCTGCCGGGTAGTTCAGCCAGCGGAGACGACCGTACTCAGGCCTCCTGACGAAATCTAACCCGCCCCCCTGGTTCAGGGGGCAAACTCGCAGCGTGTACCCGGCGCGTGTCTTCCGTGCAGCGGCCCGGACGGCGTCGCCCGGGATGGCTGCACATCGGACCGGCGGGGCGGGGCATCGCCGGCGCTCCGGCCTCGCCGGGCCTTCTACCAGCGGTTTTAGCCTTCGCGGAACGCTCGGCGCCGCGGCCGGGGAGCTGCCGGCAGCGGCAACGAGTAGCCGCAACACGGCGTGCGAGGGATTGCGCATTTTTCCTGGCGCGTCGCGCGTGTCGCGACGACGGGCCGCGGGCAGGTCAACGCGTCGCGCCGGCACCGTCTGCCGCTGAGCGCGGTTTTGCGCCGATCGCTCGACCCCATCTCAGCTAACTCATCGGTTACCATCGAGCGGTGTCGAACCTGCGGATTCGTCAGGCGGCTGAGCTGCTGGGAGTCAGCGACGACACCGTCCGACGATGGATCAACCAAGGGACGTTGCCGGTCAGTCACGACGCGGCCGGCCGCAAGGTCATCGCCAGCGAGGACCTGGCCCAGTTTTCCCGCAGCAACGCGCCCGCCCCGCCGCCCGATCCGCTCAGCATCGGCAGCTCGGCCCGCAACCGGTTCGTCGGGCTGGTCACCGAGGTCACCAGCGACCAGGTGATGACGCAGGTGGAGATGCAATGCGGCCCCTTCACCGTCGTTTCGCTGATGAGCACCGACGCCGCCCGGGAGCTGAACCTCAAACCCGGCACCGTCGCTGTGGCCGTCGTCAAGGCCACCACAGTCATCGTGGAAACGGCCAGCCCAAGCACGGCAATGGCTTCAGACTGAGAGCCCGCCCCACTCAAGCCCCCAGATAGGCGACGGTGTCGCGCATCCGTTCCCCGGCCGCCCGCAGCTCTGCCACGCCCGGCCCGGCCCGCAGCACCTCACGCGCCACCGCCGGCAGCAGTTGGCCGGGCGATGCTCCGCCCAGACCGGCGAGCGACTCGGGCCGCCCACCCTGCACACCGAGCCCGGGAACCAGCACGGGGCCGTTCAGCGCGCTGAGATCCGGCGCCTGGAGCACGGTCGCACCCACCACCACGCCGACGTATCCGGGCCCGGCCGGGGTGGCAGACCGATTGACCACCGCCGCCTGGTCGACGACCAACTGCGCCACCGAACGGCCATCGAAGGAGGCCCGCTGCACGGTCGCGCCCTCCGGGTTGGACGTCGCCGCCAGCACGAACACCCCGCGCTCATGTGCCGCGGCGGCTTCCAGCAGCGGCCGCAACGAGCCGAACCCCAGATACGGCGAGGCCGTCACGGCATCGGCGGCCAGGGGTGAATCGCCCGCCCAGGCGGCGGCGTAGGCCGCCATCGTCGAGCCGATGTCCCCGCGCTTGGCGTCGGCCAGCACCAGTACCCCGGCGGAGCGGAATGCGGCGATGGTGCGTTCCAGCACCGCGAACCCGGCGGCGCCGTAAGCCTCGAAGAACGCCACCTGCGGTTTGACGACGGCGAAACCCGAGAACGCCTCGACGCAGATGTCGCTGAACGCGGCCAGCCCGGCGACGGTGGTGGGCAAATCCCACGCCCGTAGCAGATCGGGATGGGGGTCGACGCCCAGGCACAGCGGCCCGCGCAGTGATTTCGCCTCGGCCAGCCGGCCGCCGAACCCGATCACCGGTCGCCACCCGGACTGATCAGACTGTGCAGCTCTTGCAGGCACCGCACCCCGATATCGCCGCGGATACCCGCTTCGATCCCCTGCACGGCCGCGGAGGCGCCCTGCACCGTCGTGACGCAGGGGATGTTGACCGACACCGCGGCCGAGCGGATTTCGTAGCCATCGATGCGTGGACCGGAGTTGCCGTAGGGCGTATTGATCACCATGTCCACCTCACCGGCTCTGATCACGTCGACCGCCGATGTCACCGGCCGACCCAGTTGAGGTGGTTCGAAGTGCTTGCGCACCTCGTCGCAGGGAATCCCGTTGCGCCGCAACATCTCCGCGGTGCCCTCGGTGGCAAGGACACGGAATCCCAGGTCGGCCAGGCGCTTGACGGGGAACACCAGGGACCGCTTGTCCCGGTTGGCGACCGACACGAAAACGGTGCCGTGGGCCGGCAACGATCCGTAGGCCGCGGTTTGGCTCTTGGCGAAGGCGCTGCCGAAGTCGCGGTCGATTCCCATCACCTCGCCGGTCGATTTCATCTCCGGGCCAAGCAGTGAATCGATGGCCGCGCCGTCGGCCCGGCGGAAGCGGTGGAAGGGCAACACGGCCTCCTTGACCGCGATCGGGGCGTTTTGGGCCGCGTGGGCACCGTCCCCGGAAGCCGCCAGCATTCCCTCCCCACGAAGTTGGGAAATATTCGCGCCCAACATGATCCGGGCACATGCCTTGGCGAGCGGAATCGCGGTGGCCTTGGATACGAAAGGAACGGTACGGCTCGCTCTTGGGTTGGCCTCCAGAACGTAGAGCACGTCGTCCTTCAGGGCGTACTGCACGTTGAGCAGCCCCACCACGCCGATGCCGTGCGCGATGGCCTCCGTCGCACGGCGTACCTTCTCGATGTCGCTGCGGCCCAGCGTCACCGGCGGCAGGGCACACGCGGAGTCACCGGAGTGCACGCCGGCCTCCTCGATGTGCTCCATGATGCCGCCGATATAGACCTCGGTGCCGTCGCAGAGCGCGTCGACGTCGATCTCCACGGCGTCCTCGAGGAAGCGGTCGACCAGAACCGGGTGCTCGGGTGAGAGCTCGGTGGCACGGGTGATGTAGTCCTTCAGCGTTTCCTCGTCGTAGACGATCTCCATGCCCCGGCCACCGAGCACGTACGACGGCCGCACCAGGACCGGGTATCCGATCTCTTCGGCGATCCGGCGGGCTTGGGCGAAAGTGGTTGCGGTGCCGTACCGGGGAGCCGGCAAGCCCGCCGTGGACAGCAGGTCGCCGAAGGCGCCGCGGTCCTCGGCGAGGTCGATGGCTTCCGGCGGGGTACCCACGATCGGAACGCCCGCGTCCGCCAGGCGTTGCGCCAGCCCGAGCGGGGTCTGACCCCCGAGCTGCACGATCACCCCCACCACGCCCTTTCCGGGCCCGGACCCCCCTGCCGCCGACTGTTGTTCGGCGCGGAACACCTCGCACACGTCCTCGAACGTCAGCGGCTCGAAGTACAGCCGGTCGGCGGTGTCGTAGTCGGTGGACACCGTCTCCGGATTGCAGTTGACCATAACCGTCTCAAAACCGGCCTGGCTCAACGTGGTTGCCGCGTGCACGCAGCTGTAGTCGAATTCGATTCCCTGACCGATGCGGTTCGGCCCCGACCCCAGGATCAGCACCTTGGGCTTCGCGGCCTGCGGGGCCACCTCGGATTCGGCGGCCGGATCGAGTTCGTAGCTGCTGTAGTGGTAGGGCGTCTTGGCCTCGAACTCGGCCGCGCAGGTGTCCACCGTCTTGTACACCGGGTGGATGCCGAGCCGCTCACGCAACGACCGCACCCCGCGCTCCCCGGCCAATTCGGGCCGCAGCGCTGCGATCTGGCGGTCCGACAGCCCATTGTGCTTACCGCGCCGCAACAGGTCCGCATCGAGCACCGGCGCGGCGGCCACCTCGGCGCGTACGGACACCAGCTCGCCGATCTGTGCGATGAACCAGGGATCCACGCCGGAGGCGCCTGCCACCTCGTCAATCGAAGCGCCGAGCCGCAGCGCCAATTCGATGTCGTAGAGCCGGCCTTCGGTCGGGGTCTGAAGCCGCTTGAGCGCCTCATCGACGCCACCGTCCGGATCGGGCTTCGTCCAGAAGCCGGCGCGATCGGTCTCCAGGGACCGCATCACCTTGCCGAGTGCCTCGACGAAGTTCCGGCCCAAAGACATCGCTTCCCCGACGGATTTCATGGTGGTGGTCAACGTCGGATCGGCGCCCGGGAATTTCTCGAACGCGAACCGCGGCGCCTTGACCACGACATAATCCAGGGTCGGCTCGAAGCAGGCCGGTGTCTCCTTGGTGATGTCGTTGACGATCTCATCGAGCGTGTACCCGATGGCGAGCTTGGCGGCGATCTTGGCGATGGGAAATCCGGTGGCCTTGGAAGCCAGGGCACTTGACCGGGATACCCGCGGGTTCATCTCGACGACGATGAGCCGGCCGTCATGCGGATCGACCGCGAACTGGATGTTGCAGCCGCCGGTGGCCACGCCGACCTCCCGCAGGATCGCGATACCCAGATCGCGCATCCGCTGGTATTCCCGATCGGTCAGCGTCATGGCCGGCGCGACGGTGACCGAGTCACCGGTGTGCACACCCATCGGATCGACGTTCTCGATGGAGCACACCACGACCACGTTGTCGTGGCCGTCACGCATCAACTCGAGTTCGAATTCCTTCCACCCGTAGATCGATTCCTCGATCAGCACGTTGGCGCTGGGCGAGGCGGCCAGCCCCGCGCCGGCCATCCGGTCGACCTCCGCAAGGCTGCGGGCCATCCCCGAACCGAGCCCCCCCATGGTGAAACTGGGCCGCACCACCACCGGCAGGCCGACCTCCTCGACCGTCTCGCGGACCTCGGCAAAAGTGAAACACACTCGGCTACGCGCGGATTCACCGCCGACCTTGGTGACGATGTCCTTGAACCGCTGCCGGTCCTCACCGCGCTGGATGGCATCGAAATCGGCGCCGATGAGCTCGACGCCGTAGCGCTCCAGCACCCCGTTCTCGTAGAGCGCGACCGCGGTGTTGAGCGCGGTCTGCCCGCCCAGCGTGGCCAGCAGCGCGTCGATCCTGTTGCCGCGTTCGGCCTGCTGGGCGATCACCCGCTCGACAAACGCCGGGGTGATGGGCTCGACGTAGGTGAAGTCGGCGTACTCGGGATCGGTCATGATGGTGGCCGGGTTCGAGTTGACCAAGCTGACCTGCAATCCCTCGGCGCGCAGCACCCGGCAGGCCTGGGTTCCGGAGTAGTCGAACTCGCAGGCCTGCCCGATGATGATCGGCCCCGAGCCGATCACCAGCACGTGACGTAGGTCGGTACGACGCGGCACTAGCGCTTCTCCCCTCCGGTATCGGCGCGAGCGGCCGTAAATGCACGCCGTTGACGGCGTGTCGTTGTACAAACACGCGCTTTCGAGGTCATCGACGGCCCGCCATCAGGTTGATGAATTGGTCGAACAGGTACTCCGCATCGTGCGGGCCGGCAGCGGCCTCTGGGTGGTATTGCACCGAAAATGCCTGTCCATCACCGAGTTTGACGCCTTCGACTACTCCATCGTTGGCGCAGGTGTGGCTGACGACCGCCGGACCGAACGGTGTATCGAAGGACTGGCCGGCCTCCCCCTCCAACGCGAAGCCGTGGTTCTGTGCGGTCACCGCGACCTGCCCGGTGGCGTGGTCGATGACCGGGATGTTGATGCCGCGGTGACCGAAGACCATCTTGTAGGTGGACAGGCCCAGCGCCCGACCCAGGATCTGATTGCCGAAACAGATCCCGAACAACGGAATTCCGGCACCCAGCACCTGACGGGTGACCGCGACGACGTGGTCGGCGGTCGCGGGGTCGCCGGGGCCGTTGGACAGGAACACACCGTCCGGGTTGATGTCGGCGATCTGCTCGAAAGTCGTCGACGACGGCAGCACATGACTGCGGACGCCACGCCGGGCGAAGTTGCGCGGCGTGTTGGTTTTGATCCCCAGGTCCAGTGCGACGACCGTAAAGCGTTGCGGGCCTTCTGGTTCGATGATGTAGGCCTGACGGGTGCTGACCTCGCCGGCCAGGTCGGCACCCAGCATGGACCGCTGCCCTTGCACGCGCTCGAGCAACTCGGCGGGTTGGGCGAGCGCAGCGCCGGAAAAGACGCCCGCCTTCATCGAGCCGCGGGTGCGTAGGTGCCGCACCACCGCTCGAGTGTCGATGCCGGCGATGCCGACGATGTGCTGACGAACCAGCTCATCGTCCAGGGTTCCGGTTGCGCGCCAGCTGGAGGCGCGCGGCGACGGATCGCGCACCGCGTAGCCGGCCACCCAGATCTTGTCGCCCCGGCTCTCCCCGTCCTCGGCGTTCCAGCCCGTGTTGCCGATCTGCGGCGCGGTGGCCACCACGATCTGCCGGTGATAGCTCGGATCGGTCAGCGTTTCCTGATAACCGGACATGCCGGTGCTGAACACGGCTTCACCCAGCGTCTGGCCGATCGCGCCGAACGGTGTGCCCGTGAAGACCCGGCCGTCTTCGAGCACCAGCAGGGCTTTACTCATAGCGCCGCTCTCCCCCTCGCCGCTTCGCGGTCGGGAGGTGTCCCCACCGCATCGCTTCGTCGCCCGCACGCGGGCGGTACCCCCAGTGCATCGTCGCCGGCGCGGCTCATGACTCATCCTCCTGTCGCACATCCGGCCGGCTTTCCAACCAATCCCCGTATTCGCCGCGGTCATTCGCGCGAAACCCGGTATCTATCTGCACGCCGGACGGTAACCGCCATCGGATCACCAGTATCGAATTACGAGCAGCGACCTTGCCCGCCATACCGCGCTCGGTGCGGACGGCGGTAATCGACTCCTGCGGAATCCAAATCGGGCTGGCGCGGACGCGCTCGAGCAGAATGCCCTCGGGATAGCGGGTCAGCACCGCCTTGCTGCGATACCCCAGATCGCCGGCCGTGATCCGATCGTTCCAGGCCGGTGACAGCGTGCAGCCGACATAGACGCCGCGCAGGGAGGCGGTCGCTGTGCTCACCGCCTCGGGTACGTCGGGCAGGGCGCCGACCAGTTCCGCCTGCCGCCCCGCGCGACGGTGCCAGCCGCGCATCATCAACTGGATCACCACCGCGATCACCACCACCAGTACGGCCGCGAAGATCAGCGACCCGACCAGCGTGCCCGAATTCATGCGCGCCGCTCCTCCCTGCTTTCCCCGATCGCACTGCCCTTTTCATCGTCGCCGGCGCGATTCATGCCGGGCACTTCCCGTCTCGAGCAGTGACCTTCCCGCGCAACAGGGTCGCCGTCACACTCGCGGGCAAAGCCATCGACTCGTATGGCGTGTTGGCCGACCGGCTGGCCAGATCGGAACCGGTTACGGTCCAGGTGGCGTCGGGGTCCACCACCGTCAGGTTGGCCGGCTCCCCCACCTCCAGCGGCCGGCCATGATCGGGCAAGCCGACAATGCGCGCGGGATTTTCGCTCATCACCCGGGCGATGTCACGCCAGGTCAACAGTCCGGGCGTCACCATCGCCAGTACCACCACCGACAGGGCCGTCTGCAAACCCAGCATGCCCGGACGCGCCGCGGAGAATTCCACGCATTTCTCGTGCTCGGCGTGCGGGGCATGGTCGGTGGCCACACAGTCGATCACCCCGTCGGCCAACGCTTGACGCAACGCGACGGTGTCGGCGGATTCGCGCAGCGGGGGGTTGACGCGATTCATCCCGTCGTAGCCGGCCAGCCTGCTGTCATCGAGCAGGAGGTGATGCGGGGTGACTTCGGCGGTGATGGAAATTCCTTGTTGCTTTGCCCATTTGAGGATCTCGACGGTGCCTGCGGTGGAGGCGTGGCAGATGTGCACCCGGGCGCCGGCGTCACGGGCCAACAGCGCATCGCGGGCGACGATCGATTCCTCGGCGGCCCGGGGCCATCCCGAAAGGCCCAGGCGGGCGGCGGTGGGCCCTTCGTGGGCGACGGCGCCGGTGGTCAACCTCGGCTCTTCGGCATGCTGGGCGATGAGCACCCCCAGGCCGGTGGCGTACTCGAGGGCGCGGCGCATCACCAGCGGGTCGTGCACGCAGATGCCGTCGTCGGAGAACATTCGCACCTGCGCGGCGCCGGCCGCCATCATGCCCATCTCGGTGAGCTCCGCGCCGGCCAGCCCGACGGTGACGGCGCCGACGGGGTGCACGTCGACCAGGCCCACCTGTTGACCACGGTGCCAAACGTGGTCGGTGACCACGGGGCTGTCGGCGACCGGGTTGGTGTTGGCCATTGCAAACACCGCGGTGTATCCGCCCAGAGCGGCCGCCGCGGAACCTGTTTCGATGTCCTCGGCATATTCGCGGCCCGGTTCGCGAAGGTGGGTGTGCAAGTCGACCAGTCCCGGTAGCAGCACCTGACCGGTGGCATCGATCACGTCGGCCGTATCGGGAATGGCCAGCCCCGCACCGATTTCGGCGATCTGGCCGTCCTCGACCAATACGTCGACCCGGTCGCCCTCGCCGTACAACCGGACCCCACGCAACAGCACACTCATGCGGCGCCCTCATCTCCAGCCGATTCGGCGCCGACCAGCACATGGAAAAGTACCGCCATTCGCACCTGCACACCGTTGGAAACCTGTTGCAGCACCGCCGATTGCGAAGAATCGGCCACCGAAGATGCAATCTCCATGCCGCGCACCATCGGGCCCGGGTGCAGCACCACGGCGTGGCCGGGAAGCATCGCCTGACGCCGGTCCGACAACCCATAACGAACCGAGTACTCCCGCACCGACGGGAAAAACCCGCCGGTCATCCGTTCGGCCTGTACCCGCAGCATCAGCACCGCGTCGGCGGCGGGCAGCTCGGCGTCGAAGTCGTGGGAGACGGTCGCCGGCCAGCCGTCGACACCGACCGGCAACAGCGTCGGCGGAGCGACCAGCACCACCTCGGCGCCCAGGGTGGCCAGCAGCATCACGTTGGAACGCGCGACCCTGCTGTGCAGGATGTCGCCGACGATCACGATGCGGCGGCCCTCGATGCCGCCGAGCCGCTGGCGGATGGTCAGCGCGTCCAACAGCGCCTGGGTCGGATGCTCGTGGGTGCCGTCACCGGCGTTGATCACGGACGGACCATCGCCGTTCTGAGAAGTCCAGTCGGCCAGCAGATGCGCGGCCCCGGACGCCGGGTGCCGGATGATCAGCGCGTCAGCACCGGCCGCCCGCAGGGTCAGTGCGGTGTCGCGCAGCGACTCACCCTTGCCCACCGAGGATCCGGCCGCGCTGACATTGATCACGTCGGCGCTCATCCACTTGCCGGCCACCTCGAACGACACCCGGGTGCGGGTCGAGTTCTCGTAGAACATCGTGACGATGGTGCGGCCACGCAGCGTCGGCAGCTTCTTGATCTCGCGGCCCACCAGGGCCTGGGAGAACCGGTCCGCGTCGTCGAGGATGGCGATGGCGTCGTCGCGACTCAAGTCACCGGCGGCCAGCAGATGGCGCGTCATCGTGAAATCACCACACCGTCGCGACCGTCATGCTCGCTCAGCAGCACGTGCACGCTCTCGGTGCGCGAGGTCGGCACGTTCTTGCCCACGTAGTCGGCGCGCAGCGGTAGTTCGCGATGGCCACGGTCGACCAGCACCGCCAGTTGCACTACCCGCGGCCTGCCCACGTCGCGCAGCGCGTCCAGGGCGGAGCGCACCGAGCGCCCCGAGTACAGCACGTCGTCGACGAGGATCACCAGCGCGTCGTCGATGCCGCCGGCCGGAATCGAGGTGGTCTCCAGCGGCCGCGGCGGCTTCTGCATCAGGTCGTCGCGGTACAGGGTGATATCGAGCGCGCCGTGGCCAACCTCGACGCCGCTGTATTCGCCGATGTTGGCGGCCAGACGGCTGGCCAGGGTCACGCCGCGGGTCGGGATCCCCAGCAGCACCACCCGCGGCGCATCCGGGCCGTCCAGCGCAGTTTTTTCGATGATCTGATGCGCGATACGGGAAACGGTGCGACTCACGTCGGCCGCCGACATCAGTTCCCGGGATCCGCGGCCTAAGCCGGTGTCACCCGCAGCACCCATGCGAGATGTGACCTCCTTCTCCGCCTCGCCGGACGGATCGTTAAAGGATGTCGACTGCACGGCAGCGTAGCACCTCGGGCGGGTGCGCCGACGCGGGGCGCGCTCGAGCCTGGCCGGCCGCCGGGACCGAAGCCACATGCACCCCACGAGTCTCTGAGAGGCGCGCACAACGTCAAATCCACGACCGCGTGACGCATGAGGTGAAAGTGACCGGTGCCCCCGGATTGCCGAATCCGGCGCTACGCTGGCGAAAATGACAGACTCGGCATCGACTTCAGGGTCTTCAGGATTCTCCGGATTGCAGCACATGGACTTCGACGCGCTCTACCGCGGTGACAGCCCCGCCGAAGGTATCCCGCCGATGACCACGCCACCGTGGGACACCAAGGCCCCCAAGGAAAGTGTCGTCGCCTGGCATAGCGGCGGCTGGGTCCACGGCGACGTTCTCGACATCGGCTGCGGGCTCGGCGACAACGCCGTCTACCTGGCCCGCCACGGCTACCGGGTGACCGGGCTGGACATCTCCCCGACAGCGCTGATCACCGCCGAACGGCGCGCCGCGGATGCCGGGGTCGCCGTGAAATTCGCGGTGGCCGACTCCACCGCACTCGAGGGCTATACCGGCGCATTCGACACCGTCATCGACAGCGGCATGTTCCATTGCCTCGACGACGCAGGCAAGCGCAGCTACGCCGCCGCGGTGCACCGGGCCACCCGCCCGGGCGCCACCCTGTTGATCAGTTGCTTCTCTGACAGCAACCCGGCCGAGGGGGAGTGGCCCCGCCCGGCGGTGTCCGAGCAGACGCTGCGCGACGTCCTCGGCGGCGCGGACTGGGCCATCGAATCGCTGGAACCCGCGACCATGCGCCGCGAACTGGACGGCGCACAAGTCGAAATGGCGTTCTGGTACGTCCGCGCGCAACGACGCGCACTACCCTGAACCGGGTGAATCTCGACCTCAACCAGTCCTCCATCCGCGAAGCGTGCGACGCCGGCCTACTGGCCGGTGCGGTGACGGTGGTCTGGCAGCGCGGAGAAGTGCTGCAGGTCAACGAAATCGGCCACCGGGACGTCGACGCCGGCCTGCCCATGCAACGGGACACGCTGTTTCGCATCGCGTCGATGACCAAGCCGGTCACGGTGGCGGCCGTGATGAGCCTCGTCGACGAGGACAAGCTGACGCTGAAAGATCCGGTCGTGCGGTGGGTGCCGGAGCTGGCCGACGTGCGGGTGCTCGACGACCCGCGCGGCCCGCTGGACCGGACGCATCCCGCGCAACGCGCCATCCTGATCGAGGATCTGCTCACCCACACCAGCGGCCTGGCCTACGGCTTTTCGGTGTCCGGGCCAATCGCCAAGGCCTATGTGCGGCTGCCGTTCAACCAGGGCCCCGACGTCTGGCTGGACGAGCTGGCCAAGCTGCCGCTGGTGCATCAGCCGGGCGACCGGCTCACCTACAGCCATTCCATCGACCTGCTGGGCGTCATCGCGTCACGGATCGAGGGCAAGCCGTTCCACGAGGTGCTCGACGAACGGGTGCTGGGCCCGGTGGGCATGCCCGACACCGGGTTCTTCGTGTCCCCCGAGATGCGCCGCCGCGCCGCGACCATGTACCGGCTCGACGGGGACGGCCAACTGCACCACGGCGTGATGGGCCCGCCGCACATCACGCCGCCCTCCTTCTCCAACGCGGGCGGCGGACTGTGGTCGACCGCAGACGATTACCTGCGCTTCGTGCGAATGCTGCTCGGCGAGGGAACGATCGACGGGGTGCGGGTGTTGTCGCCCGAGTCCGCCCGCCTGATGCGCACCGACCGGCTCACCGCCGAGCAAAAACGCCACGACTTCCTGGGGGCGCCGTATTGGGTCGGCCGCGGCTTCGGGCTGAACCTGTCGGTGGTGACCGACCCGACCAAGAGCAGACCGTTGTTCGGGCCCGGCGGGCTCGGGACGTTCAGCTGGCCGGGGGCCTACGGAACCTGGTGGCAGGCAGACCCGGCCGCCGAACTGATTCTGATCTATCTGGTGCAGAACCTGCCTGACATGTCCGCGGACGTGGCGGCGGCCATCGCCGGCAACACCTCGCTGGCGAAACTGCAATCGGTGCAACCGAAGTTCGTCCGCAACACCTACCGGGCCCTCGCCCTCTGACATGTACCCGCCTGACCGCATCACCGGGCAGCGGCTGTTGCTGCGCCCGCCCGTCCTCGACGACGCCGGAGCACTGTTCCAGCGGGTGGCCCGCGATCCCGAGGTCACCAGGTATCTGCTGTGGTCGCCACATCCCGACGTGGCCACAACGCGGCGGGTGATCACCGAGAAACTCAACGCCGGCGGGATCGAGCGGACCTGGGTCATCGAGCGCCGGAACAGCGGCGACGTCGTCGGGCTCGCAAGCTGCCGGCGGCCGGTGCCGCACTCGGTCGAGATCGGTTACTGCCTGGGCCGACGGTGGTGGGGCAAGGGGTTGATGGCCGAGGTGCTCGAGATGTTGCTGGCCACGCTCGATGCCGATCGCGAGGTGTATCGCGTCTGGGCCACCTGCAGTGTCGACAACGAGCGGTCCGCGCGGCTGCTGGAGCGAGCGGGCTTCGTCTTGGAGGGACGGCTGGCCCGCCACGCCGTCTACCCGACCATGGGACCCGAACCGCAAGACAGCCTGCTCTACGCCAGGATCCTGCGGTGACCGCGACCAGGCCGACCGTCTTGATCAGTGGTGCGGGCCCGCCCTCGCCTATTGGCTCACCCGGGCCGGCTACCACGTGGTGGTGGTTCACCACCGCCGAGGCCATCGAGTTACCTGACTACCCTTGAGCCTCAGGCGTCTTCGGCAACCGTGCGCATGACACCGTCGCCATTGCAAGCGGAGACATCCGATGGCAGCGCCGGGGCCGGGAACGGGAACGCCGAACCCACCGCGGCCGCCGCCGCATCGCGTTGGGCCTCCATCCGTTTCAGCGCCGCCTCGGTGAACACCGACAATCCCAGATCGGGGTTGTACCCGTGGATTTCCTTGACGTCCAGCTGGGCGAGGAAATACACGATCTCCTTGGAGACCACTTGTCCCGGGACCAGCACCGGGAAGCCCGGCGGATAGGGCACCACGAACGTGGTGGATACCAGCGTCTTGCCCTCGGCCAGGCGCCGCCCGGCCATCCCGATCTGGACGTGTTCGCGGTCGGCCTCCTCGTATCCGGCGTAGAAGGCTGACCGCATGTCGCCGAATGAGCATGCGTCGACTGGACGGAAAGCAATGTCGAACTCGCTGAAATCGGGCAGATGCGGCAGATCCTCGGTGATTTCCTCGACCCGGCGCGCTTGCAGGGCGCGATCGTCCTTGCCGCGCGCAAGCTGCCGGCGATCGAGGTCGGTAGCCGTCCGACGCAGCACGTCGAGTAGATAATGCACGCTCGACCAGGTGACCCCGATGGTGAAGATCAAGAGCACGCTGTTGATCGAGGTCTTGTTGATCTGGATACCGAACCGCTCCATCAGGATCTTCTCGCGGAAGTCGTACCCATTCATTCCGGTCGCGCCGATGAACAGGGTGACCCGCGTCGCGTCCAGCACGAACTGATCGGACCGCCAGGCCTCATTCCACTCGGCCAGGGCGCCCTGCCTTACCTGCCGGTACGAGCTGACCGACGAGGCCCGGAACTCGTCGGGCACCAGGTCGGACTCATCGAGAATGCGAAACCACTTGCTGATCAACCGGTCTTTGCGGACACGGTGGCGGAAGATCAGCGCCATGTTGTAGACGTGCCGGACCAGTTCGAATCCTTCGATGTCGACCTGCCGGCGCGCCAGGTCCAGCGACGCGAGCAGTTGCTGGTTGGGCGAGGTCGAGGTGTGGGTCAGGAACGCCTCAACAAACGCGTCCCGGGTAAGCGCTTTGAAATCCTGGTCTCGGACGTGGATCATCGACGCCTGCCGAAACGCCGACAACGACTTGTGGGTGGAGTGCGTGGCATAGACGCGGACCCGGGCACGAGCGGGGTCGGGCAGCAGCCGGCGATCGAGCCACTCCGACCGGGCAACCCCCTCCATCGACGCACACCAGTCCCGGTATTCCGCAGCGTATTGTTCAGACGTCAACATCTTCTCGAGACGCTCGGCGGACACCATCGCGGTGCGCTGCCGGGCCCACGGCACGGCGGTGGCGAACGCGTACCAGGCCTCGTCCCACAAGAAGCAGATGTCCGGCTTGATCGCCAGCACCTCCTGCATCACCTGCAGCGGGTTGTAGACCACGCCGTCGAAGGTGCAGTTGGTCAAAAGCAGCATCCGTACACGGTGCAGCTGACCGGCCGCCTCGAGATCCAGCAGCGCCTTTTTGATCGTGCGCAGGGACACCGCCCCGTAAATTGCGAAGTGCGGCAACGGATATGCATCCAGATACAGTGGAAACGCACCGGCCAGCACCAGGCCGTAGTGGTGCGACTTGTGGCAGTTGCGGTCGATCAGCACGATATCGCCGGGCCGGGTCAACGACTGCACGACGATCTTGTTGGCCGTCGACGTTCCGTTGGTGACGAAGTAGGTGTGGTCGGAATTCCACGTGTGCGCGGCCTTGTCCATCGCCTTCTTGATGTTGCCGTGCGGGTCCAGCAACGAATCCAAACCGCCGGACGTGCTCGAGGTCTCGGCCATGAAGATGTTGCGGCCGTAGAACTCCCCCATGTCCTGCAGCGACTTGGAGTTGAAGATGCTGGCGCCGCGCGCGACGGGGAGCGCATGAAATTGCCCGACCGGCTCGGCGGCGTACGCCCGCAAAGCGTCGAAAAACGGGGTGGCGAAACGGTTCCGCAAGCCCGCAAGCACCGTGCTGTTCAGGTCCGTGACGTCATTGAGCCGGTAGAACGTGCGATCGTAGACGTCGGGTTGGTCCTCGGTCTCCGCCGCGATCGACTCGTCGGTGAGCAGATACAGATCGATGTGTGGCCGCAGCTCCCTGATCCATTCGGCGCATTCGACCCAGTCTTGGGTATTGTCCGCCGCCACGTCGTCGCCGACGGCACCCAGCAGCGTGTTCATCAACGGCACCCGGTCGTGGGACCGCAGCGGCAGGTCATGCCGGATGACTGCCGCCTGAATTTCGCCGTTCAGTGCGACCGCGGTGATGGCGTCCTCGATGCTGGTCACCACAAGCGGCTCGTATTGCACATCGTCGGACGGGTTACGCAACGCCCGCAAGCACTCGGCGAGGTTGTCGGGGCACGTCGCCGGGTAGTCGTCGGCCAGCAGCACGGTGTAAAACTGCTGGTGTTTGGCCCTCGAGACCAGCTCCTGCTCGGCGAGCGACGCCGATGTGTCGAAAAGCCCCGCGCGGTCCCCGTATTCGGATAACAGCCGCACGGCCAGCGAGACCTCCTCGGCGAGCCGCACCGTCGAAAGACTCTCGAGGTGGGCGCGGAAGGTCGCCAGATTCGCCGCCCCCGGGTACAGCCAGTACCGCTCGTAGGCGGCGAGCCGATCTATCAGCCGCTTCACCCGGGCTACGTCGTGGTGGATGTCGTGCTTGCCCAGATCGACCTCGGCGAGATGACGGCAGGCGTCGTCGAGCAGGTTCCAGGTGTCGAGGCGGGTGTAGGACGGATTAGCCACTGCCGCCAGCGCAGAGACCCGAAGTCGTCGCGGCTGGGCGCTGTATCGGTTCATGACCTCACCTGTTCTATTTGCGGATTGCCGCCATCAGTGCAGCTCGTATTGTGACTCGACAGCGCGACGCGCGTAATCATTTCGCGCCAGCTCGATCAGCGATCCAGCTCGTCGTCGTCATTCAGGGAGCGCCGGTTGGCGCGAGTGCTGTCCACCCATCGCAGCACCGGGAGCTCCCACCGGCGTGCCGGCAGCTCGGTGACGTCGCTCAGCGATCTCACCACGGCCTGCGTCAGAGCCATGATCGCGGCCATCACCGGCAGCAGCGGCTGCAGCGGCTTGGCCGCCGAGCGGACCGTGCCGATCCGGCGGGCCAGGATCAGGCGTTCGACGCAGTGATACAGCCAGGCGCCCACACCCAGCGCATAGATCGCCAGCGCCGACGCGACGATGGTGAGCCCATAGGCGGCGCAGACGACGGCGCCCAGCACCACCGTGGCGGCCAGGAAGCCCGCTACGGCGACGCGCAGCTCCAATCGGCTCATGACTGCGGTTCCCGGTCCTCGGCCGCGGCCGCGGCGTCCGGCCCCGCCGCGCCCCGGACGGCTCGAGTGGCCGGCCGGATCTGCGGTGTCACCAACATGACGTGGCCCAGCACGCCGTTGACGAACGCCGGTGATTCGTCGGTGGACAGCTCCTTGGCCAGCCGCACGGCCTCGTCGACGGCGACCGGCTCCGGCACGTCGTCCGCGTAGAGCAGCTCCCACACCGCCACCCGCAGGATGGCGCGGTCCACGGCCGGCAGCCGGTCCAGCGTCCATCCCTGCAGGTGAGAGCTGATCAGGTCATCGATATGCGCGGCGTGCTCACCGACCCCCCGAGTCACCGCGGCCGTATACGGCTGCAGGGGCGCAACCTCCGGATTGGTTTCGGCCAGCGCGGCACGGACATCGACGACCTCCGCGGGGTTCAACCCACGGGCCTCGGCCTCGAACAACAAGTCGACGGCTCGTTTGCGGGCCTGGTGCCGTCCCCTGACGGGCCGGCTCACGCGTTGACACGCCCCAGGTAGCTGCCGTCGCGCGAGTCCACCTTCAGCTTGTCCCCGGTGTTGATGAACAGCGGTACCTGAATCTCCGCGCCCGTTTCCAGGGTGGCGGGCTTGGTGCCGGCACTGGACCGGTCGCCCTGTAGGCCCGGCTCGGTGTGGGTGACCTCGAGCTCGACCGAAACCGGCAGCTCGATGTAGAGCGGCGCGCCGTTGTGGAACGCCACCTGTACCGGCAAGCCCTCCAGCAGGAACCGGGCGGCGTCACCCACCAGCGACTCCGGCAACGGGTGTTGCTCGTAGTCTTCGCTGTCCATGAACACGAAGTCTGAGCCGTCGCGGTAGAGGTACGTGGTGTCGCGCCGGTCGACGGTGGCTGTTTCCACCTTCACCCCGGCGTTGTAGGTCTTGTCGACAACCTTGCCGGAGAGCACGTTCTTCAGCTTGGTGCGGACAAAGGCTGGACCCTTGCCGGGCTTGACGTGCTGGAAGTCGACGATCTGCCACAGCTGGCCGTCGATCACCAGCACGAGTCCGTTCTTGAAGTCGGCAGTGGTTGCCACGGTCGATGTATCTCCTAGCGGATGGACAAGGTTGGGGTGGGGCCTCTGTGGCCGGTCGGACGACGTTACGCGGCGTCTTGTCGCGAGCGAATCCGCAACTCCCGATCGGACGACTTCATCGGCCTGACCATCGTCAACACCGGAAGGTTCAGTGTCGGGCAGTCGCCGATCAGTATACGAATCGCGAAGTACACGATCTGCAACTCCGGCCGCGTCCCCCATGGGCTGGACGTACATCTCCCATCGAAAATCCTCAAGACGCGTCGGGCCGTGTTGGATCGACCCCACCACCGGATTCACGCGCTCGACTCTACCCTCGGCGGCCTGCCCCGCGGTGTGGGCGGCTAGGTCAGGATGGTCAGCTCCTTAGGGAATTTGGTCAGCAGTTCCGGGGTGTGACCGGGGCTGTCATCCGGCACGACCAGCGTGTCCTCGATGCGGACGCCGCCGCGGCCCGGCAAGTAGACGCCGGGCTCCACGGTCACCACGGAACCGGCGCGCAGCGTGCCGGTGGACGTGGCGGCGATTCCCGGCGCTTCGTGGATCTGCAGACCCACGCCATGTCCCAGACTGTGGCTGAACTGCTCCCCGTAACCCGCATCGACGATCGGCTGTCGCGCCGCGGCGTCCACGTCGCGCAAGCCGGCTCCCGGCCGCAGTGCATCCCGGCCGGCCCGCTGCGCATCGGCGACCAGCTGATAGAGCTCCAGCTGCCAGTCGGCGGCATTTCCGAGGACGAATGTGCGGGTCATGTCGGAGTGGTAGCCGGCGACCAGCGCGCCGAAATCGATCTTGACGAAATCACCCTTGGCCAGCACCGCGTCTGTCGGGCGGTGGTGCGGAATGGCCGAATTGGGCCCGGCAGCCACGATCGTCTCGAATGAGATCGCGTCGGCACCGTGGTCGAGCATCAGGGCCTCCAGGTCGCGACTCACCTCACGTTCGGTTCTTCCCGGCCGCAAGCCGCCCCGCTCCACCAGATCGGTCAGCGCGGCGTCGGCCGCCTCGCAGGCGAGCCGGAGCAGCGCCACCTCGCCGGCGTCTTTGACCTCACGCAACGACTCAACGGTTCCGGCGGCCCGCACCAGTTCGCAGTCCGCGTTCCGCTCACCCAGCTCGCCGGTCAGCGCGTCGAAACCGTCGACGGTGACCACATTGCTTTCGAAGCCCACCTTGTGCGCGCCGCCCTCGGCGGCCCGGCCGACCAGGTAACGCCCCAGGGCACGCTCGACGGCGATCTCGAGCCCGGGTGCCTGTTCGGCGGCTTGGGTGCGGTACCGGCCGTCGGTGGCCAGCACGGCACAGCGGTCATCGGCGAAGACCAGCAACGCGGCGTTGGACCCGGTGAAACCCGACAGGTAGCGCACGTTGATCAGGTCGGTGACCAGCATCGCGTCCAGCCCGTCGGCAACTATTTGCGCTTTTAGATTGTCCCGACGCTGAGAATGTGTCACGACTCTTGACGGTACTCGCTACGCTGAGCACCCATGAGGAACTGGATGGTGCGCGGATTGGTGTTCGCCGCGACGATGGTCGTCGTCCGATTGTTCCAGGGGGCGCTGATCAACGCGTGGCAGACGCAGGCCGGACTGTTCAGTATCGTGCTGCTGCTTCTCTTCGTCATCGGTGTCGCCGTGTGGGGGGTGATCGACGGCCGGGCCGATGCCATCGTCAATCCGGATCCGGATCGCCGGGGCGATCTGGCGATGACCTGGCTGCTGGCCGGCCTGGTGGCCGGCGTGCTCAGTGGGGCAGTCTCGTGGTTCATCGCGCTGGTGTACCAGGGTCTTTACACCGGGGGCCTGATCAACGAGGTGACCACCTTCGCGGCCTTCACCGCCCTGCTCGTTTTCCTGCCCGGAATCGTCGGTGTGGCGGTGGGCCGCTGGCGGGTGGACCGCAATCCCCCGGCCCGCAAACCGGCCGGTGCAGACGAGGAGCGCGTCGATACCGACGTGTTCTCCGCCGTTCGTGCCGATGACACGCCGACCGGCGGAATCCCGGTCGAGACGCAGGCCGAGGGGCAGCCCGCGGCGGTGGCGACGGCCGAACGCGAGGCGCCCACCGAAGTCATCAGCACCGGCGAGCGCGATGCGCCCACCGAGGTGATTCCCACCACGCAACGTGAGGCACCAACCGAGACGATCGGGACCGCGCACGGCGAGGACGCGACCGAGACGATCGGGACCGCGCACGGCGAGGGCGCGACCGAGGCCACCGAGGGCGAAACGGATGCGACCAAGCCGACGTCGGAGCAGGACTGACGCCGACCCCGGGCGTTGCGCCACGGCAGCGCGGGTAGCTTCGGTTTCCGGCAGTTGGTCGACATCGCCGAGCATGCTCTTCCACCGTTCGTGAACGACCCACCACGGCGTGCCTGGCAATCGACGCGCTGCACGACCGGCTGCGGCGGCCCGCAAGGGGACCGGCGCGGAAAGCGGTGTGCGGGTCCGACGCGTCGGTGCGGCTGGTGATGCCGCACTATCAGTTCGTCGACCTGCTCGACATGACGGTGGGCGAACTGTGGCATGCCGGCCGGGAATTGCCCCAGGTGCCCGCCAGGATCACGCGAATGCTTGACGACCTCGCGGGTGCGGCACGGCCCGACCACCGGGCGGCGGTGCGATGTTGGGGGAAGCTTCCTACGGCCCAGCGGTGATGGTCGCCAGGTAACGCAGCGCGAGCAGGTAACCCTGCACCCCCAGCCCGACGATGACCCCGGTCGCCACCGGGCTGAGGTAAGACTGGCGGCGAAAATCCTCGCGCGCGTGCACATTGGAAATGTGCACCTCGATCAGGGGTGCGCTCAACTCGGCGCACGCATCGCGCAGCGCCACCGACGTATGGGTGAGGCCGCCGGCGTTGAGGATCACTGGCTCCCCCGCATCGGCTGCTGCATGGATCCAGTCCAGCAGCTGCGCTTCGTTGTCACTTTGCCGCACAACGGCTTCGAGTCCGAGCGCTATGGCTTCACGCTCGATGAGGGTGGCCAGCTGCTCGTGCGTCGTGCTCCCGTACACGTCGGGTTCGCGCCGGCCCAGCCGGCCCAGGTTCGGACCGTTGATGACGTTGACGGTCGTGGTCATCGGCGCCGCTCTCCCCCGCAAGCCGGCGGCGCCCCCACCTCATCGCCGCGCTCTACATCGCCCCCGGCGCGCGTCATGCGGCACCGACTTCCGCGTAAGCCGCCGCCAGCAGCGCTGGATCCGGTCCGGCCAAGCGGCCCGGCCTGCCAAGCCCGTCGAGGACCACGAACCGCAGCACACCGGCCCGCGATTTCTTGTCTTGGGCCATGTATTCCAGCAACTGCGGCAACGCGTCGGCGTCGTAGCTGACCGGCAGCCCGAGCGCCGTCAGGATGGTGCGGTGACGCTGCGCGGTGGCGTCGTCGAGCCGGCCCGCAAGTCTGGCCAGCTCCGCGGCGAACACCAGACCGACCGACACCGCGGCCCCGTGCCGCCACTGGTAGCGCTCCCGGCGCTCGATGGCATGACCCAATGTGTGCCCATAATTCAGGATTTCGCGCAGCTCCGACTCCTTCTCGTCGGCCGCGACGACCCTCGCCTTGACGGTGATCGCGCGTCGGACCAGCTCCGGCAGCACATCACCGGCAGGATCCATGGCGGCCGGTGGATCGGCCTCGATCAGGTCGAGGATCACCGGGTCGGCGATGAATCCGGCCTTGACCACTTCGGCCATTCCGGCGACGAGTTCGTTGCGCGGCAACGTTTGTAGCGTCACCAGATCGACCAGAACCGCGAGAGGCTGATGAAACGCACCGACGAGGTTCTTGCCCGCGTCGGTGTTGATACCGGTTTTGCCGCCGACGGCCGCGTCGACCATGCCCAACAAGGTGGTGGGCACATGCACGATCGAAACGCCGCGCAGCCAGGTGGCCGCCGCGAAACCGGCGACGTCGGTGGCCGCCCCGCCACCGAGGCTGACCAAGGCATCTTTACGATCAATGCCGATGCGGCCCAACACTTCCCAGAGGAAGCCCACGACGGGCAGATCCTTGCCGGCTTCGGCGTCCGGGATCTCGATGCGGTGCGCGTCAACACCCTTGTCGGCCAAGTGGCTCCGCATCGTCTCGGCGGTCTGCGCCAGCACCGGTTGGTGCACGATAGCCACTCGATGCCGGTCGGAAAGCAGTCCGACCAACTCGTGCCGAAGGCCTTCAAGAAGGCCCCGGCCGATGATCACCGGGTACGGCGGGTCGACTGCCACCTGCACGGTGACCGGGTCGCCGACGCGGGTCATGTTGCGGCCCTTGCCGACGGGGCATTCTGGGCAGCCTCGAGCTTGGACACGATAAAGCGGACCACCGCCCCGGGATTGCGGCGGTTGGTGTCGACCCGGATGGTCGCGACGCGCCGATACAGCGGAATCCGTTTCGCCATCAGCGCCTTGAATTTCGAGTATTTCTCGGCCTCGTCTCCCCCGGCCAGCAGCGGCCGCACGGTGTTGCCGCCGGTACGACGCACGCCTTCTTTGGCGCTGATCTCCAGGTAGACGACGGTGTGGCCGGCGAGGGCCTCGCGCACTCCCGGGCTGGTGACTGCCCCGCCCCCGAGTGACACCACACCGTCGTGGTCGGCCAATGCGGCGCGCACCACGTCCTCCTCGATGCGGCGGAACCCCTGCTCCCCGTCGGCGGCGAAGATGTCAGCGATACTGCGGCCGGTCCGCTGCTCGATCGCCATATCGGTGTCGAGAAAGCCAACCCCCAGCGCCTTGGACAGCCGCCGCCCGATGGTGGACTTGCCGGAGCCCGGCAGCCCCACGAGCACCGCCTTCGGGGCCATCACGCCGTACCCCGGGCCGGCGGCGATTCCCGGTCGGCGACCGCACGCTGGTAGGCCTCGACGTTGCGGCGGGTTTCGGTCAGCGAATCGCCGCCGAACTTCTCCAGCGCCGCGCGGGCCAGCACCAGCGCCACCATGGCCTCGACCACCACCCCGGCGGCCGGCACCGCACAAACGTCCGAGCGCTGATGGATCGCGACGGCTTCGTCGCCGGTCGCCAGGTCGACGGTGGCCAGCGCCCGCGGCACGGTGGAGATGGGCTTCATCGCGGCCCGCACCCGCAGCGGCTGACCGTTGGTCATGCCGCCTTCCAGCCCGCCCGCCCGGTTGGTCGAGCGCACCACGCCGTCGGGTCCGGGATACATCTCGTCGTGGGCGCGGCTGCCGCGGCGGCGGGCCGTTTCGAAACCGTCGCCGATCTCGACGCCCTTGATCGCCTGGATGCCCATGACCGCGGCGGCCAGCTGGCTGTCGAGCCGGTTGTCACCGCTGGTGAACGAGCCCAGCCCCACCGGCAGGCCCAGCGCGACGACCTCCACCACACCGCCGAGGGTGTCACCGTCTTTCTTGGCCGCTTCGATTTCGGCGATCATCGACTTTGCGGTCCGCTCGTCATACGCGCGCACCGGACTGGCGTCGATCGCCGGCAGGTCTTCGGGGCGCGGCGGCGGACCCTCGTAGGGCGCCGACGGGCCGATCGCGACGACGTGGGAGAGCACCTCGACACCCAGAGCCTGACGCAGGAAAGACCGGGCGACCGTCCCCGCGGCGACCCGGGCGGCGGTCTCGCGGGCGCTGGCACGCTCCAGGACCGGCCGCGCATCGTCGAAACCGAATTTGAGCATGCCGGCGTAATCGGCATGGCCGGGCCGCGGCCGCGTGAGCGGGGCATTGCGCGCCGAGTCCGCCAGCTCCGCGGGATCGACCGGATCGGCGGCCATCACGGTTTCCCACTTGGGCCATTCGGTGTTGCCGATCTCGATGGCGATGGGCCCGCCCAGGGTGATGCCGTGGCGCACCCCGGAAAGCACGGTCACCGCGTCGCGCTCGAACGCCATCCGGGCGCCGCGGCCGTAACCGAGCCGGCGGCGGGCGAGTTGTTCGGAGATCTCGGTGGACGTCACCTCCACGCCCGCGACCATGCCTTCGAGCATGGCCACCAACGCGCGGCCATGCGACTCCCCGGCGGTGATCCAGCGCAACACCTGACCATCTTCCCATGTCGTCCCGATTGCTCTAGCCCAGCAAGACCAACCTCGCCGCGACGCCGGCTGCCGCTGCGCCTGCTCACACGGCGTTAGCCCCGCTACAAGATGTCGTGTTCGAAGGCGAATGCGGCCGCCGCGGTCCGCGAACCGACATCGAGTTTGGCGAAGATGTTGGACAGATGCCGCGCGACCGTTTTCTCGCTCAGCACCAGTGCGTCGGCGATCTGCGGGTTGCTCTTGCCCGCCGCGACCAGCCTCAGCACCTCCGCTTCCCGGGCCGTGAGGCCACCGGGTGTGGGCGAGTCCCGCAGCGCGGCCACCTCCCGCCCTGCGGGAACGGCGCCAAGCCGGTCGAACGCGCGACGCGCGGTATCGAAATCGGCCATCGCGGAGTCCTCATCCCCCATCGCTCGCAGCGCCCGGCCGATCAGCACGCCGCACCGGGCCACTTCGTACGGTGCTTCCATTTCAGACCATCTTCTGGCGGCGTCTCGCAGTTTCGGAATGGCACCGGCGTAATCAGCCCGCGCCAGAGCGACCGAGCCGGCCGCGTAGTCGGCCATCGCACTCAACCCTGCACAGCCGAAGTCGGCCGCGATCCGGGCCAGTTCGGCGCAGGCTTCGCCCGCGCCGTCGACGTCGTCTGCGGCGAGCAGTATCTGCGTTCCCGAAGGAAGGAGCTGCGATCGGCCCACGTCGTCACGTCGTTCGGCCAGCAGCCGTCGTATCGCTGTCGCCGCCGCCCCGGTCCGCCCCCGCGCCTGCCAGAGCAGCGCCAGTCCCGGTTGGGGCTCATATCCGTGCTGGCGTGCCTCGGTATAAGCGTCTTCGGCGGCATCGAACTTGCCAAGGATCCGTAACACTTCACCACGCTCGGCGAACGCCAACCCCGCCGCGGCGGGCATTCCTGCTGCCCGGTAACGCCGTATGGCGAGCGAAAACTCCTGCAACGCTTCGGGATAACAGGCGCGGATCCGCATCAACTGGCCCCGGTGGACGGCACACTGACCGGTGAATGCGACCAGGCCCGGCTGTTCGGCGCACCAGCGGGTCAGCGCCATCGTCCACTGCGCTGCACGACCGAAGTCTGAGATCTCTTGACACGCTTCGATCATCGAGCAGTAGACGTCGCCGGCGAAGATCGTCGACACGTCGCCGGCTGTGACTCCGAGCATGGCCTCGTCGAGCAGCGTGAGGCCCTCGGCGACGCGCCCCTGGTAGAGCGCAAGTCGTCCCTGCGACGACATTCCGACGGCGAGGAGATCGGAGTCGCCGAACCGTCGTCCGTAGCGTGTTGCCGCCTCGGCGCATTCGGCGGCTGCGGAAAAGTCGCCCTCGGAAATGTGCCGGAACATCATCAGCACCTGCAGGTATCCGCGTTCGACCACATCGTCGGGCACCTCATCGAGCACCCGGCGCATCCGCGCCAGCCATCCGCCAGCGATCGCGGACTCGCCGGCGGCGCTAAGGGTCTGCGCGAGCCAGAACGCGCATCGCGCCGCGGCCGTCAGCCTTCCACCGCCGAGATGGGCCTGATGGGCGCGCTGCAACGCCTGGACGCAGTCGTTGATACGACCGGTGAGATAAGCGGCCGCCGCAAGCCGAGCGAAATCGTCACCCTGCAACGCGGCAGAGTCGAGATCGGACAGCCGCGCATACGTCGCGACCCAGTCGCGGCGCTCGTAGGCCTCACGTGCCGTATGCAGGGCTTCAACCAGACCCAATGCGCCTCACCCGGCACCGACGATACGCCGTCGACAGATGCAAGATCATGCGGCCTGGTGGCTTGCTCCGCCATGTTGAGCGTTTGCCACGATTTGCCGCGCGACGTACTCGGCGTCGCGGCCAACGCCGGGGAACACCATCGAGGCGAACGCGAACTGGAAGCTCAGGCCGCAGAAGTACAGCCCGGAAGCCTGATCGACGACACCGCGATACTCTCGCGGCCAGCCGTCGTCTCCGAAAACGGGCAGGTCGATCCAATCAAATGCCTGCCGGAATCCGGTGCACCAGATGACGTTACGGACATTGAGCACAGTGCCGTCGTCAAGCTCCGGCAGTCCGCGGCGCACCGCGGTGACGCGGGATGTGTGGCGTTGAACGCCACGCTCGGCCAGGTCCGAGCGTTTGACGCGGGCCATGGGTGCACCGTGCGCACGCACTTTTGCCATCTCCTTCCGGCCCATCGACGATCGGCGCGTCAGGACGTGCCGCCACACGAACACCAGCAGCGGCAGGGCGACACGCAGCAGCCGGGAATCCCATCGGATCGGGATCTGGCCGCAGTCTCGGCCCGCCAAAATCGTCTGCCTCCCGGCGGCGAGTTCGAACGCGATGTCAGTGCCCGAATGCGATGCGCCTACCACCAGCACCGCACCGTCCTGAAGCTGCCGGGAGTTCTTGTACTCGGCCGAGTGCATCTGTCGGATGCCCGGATCCAGCAGTCGGGCCAAGTCGGGCACGTACGGCGTTCGGCCAAAGCTTCCGGTGGCGACCACGACGTTGTCACACCTGATGTCGTCGGCCCCCACGGTGGCAACGTAGCCGCCGGCCGACGAGGCGGTCAGCCGGTCCACCGCCGTGCTGGTGCGGACCGGCAAACCGAACTCCACCGCATATTGTTCCAAGTACTCGGCGACGTCGTCTTTGCCCGGAAAGACCCAGCCATGCCGGGCCGGGAACGGCATCCCGGGCAGGCCGCTATACCGCGCCGGGGTATACAGTCGCAACGAATCGTAGCGCTCTCGCCAGTTGTCGCCTATCCGGCCATTGCGGTCGACGATCAGCACGTGACGATGCCGTTTTTGCAGGTGGTAAGCGGTCGCCAAACCAGCCTGGCCGCCCCCGATGATGAGTGTTTCGACGTGTTGGGTAGTCATGCCACTGTCTCCTCCATGACGGGTATGGCCGACGCTAGGAGTCCGACGTGACGGAGGTCATCGGGCGATCTGCCCATCTGCGCGGGGATCGCACTGGGGAGGTTCATGTAGGCCGGGCGCTCAGAAGAGCGCCAGCCCCGCCGCGACGGCGGTGGCCGCGCACATCGAGGGGCCGTGCGGCACCGACCGCCCGCCCCGCAGGGTCGACCACAGCGCGGTGAGCAGCGGCGCGCCCAGCGCCGCCAGAAACCACACCCCGACGCCGAAACAGCCGGCCAGCCCACCCAGACCGATGGCCAGCTTGACATCCCCGGCTCCCATTCCCGTCGGGGCCAGCAGGTGAACCACCAGGTACAGCACGGTGAGCGACGTCGCACCGGCCAGCGCGGGCAACCCGTGTCCGACCGACGCGGCGACCAGCAGGATCGCCGCGGCCCCGGGCAGCGTCAGCAGGTTCGGTAACCGGCGTTGTCGGACGTCATAGCAGCTCAACGCCGTTAGCCAGACCAGTACGACGGCCGCCGCGGTTATCCGCATGCAGCGGCACTCTTATGGCAATGCAGCCAAAGCGCAAGCCATCGCGTCTCGGGGTGCGGGCAACCCGGTGAATTGTTCCACCTGCGCAAATGCCTGATGCAGGAGCATCTGCAAGCCGCTGATCACCCGCCCGCCGGCGGCGGCCACCGCCGCGGCCAGCGGCGTGGGCCACGGGTCGTAGACGGCGTCCAGCAGCACCGGGATCGTGGCGAAGGTGTCGGCAAACCGCGACGCCACGTCCGCCGGGATGGTGCTGACCAGCACCTCTGCGGCCGCCACCTGGCCGGCCAGTCCGTCACTGTCCAGATGGCAGAACCGCGTCGCTACGCCGATCCGCCTCCCCAGTTCGACCAACCGGTCCGCCTTCTGGGGGTTTCGCGCCACGACGGTGATCGCGGAGACGCCGAGTTCGGCCAGACCCACGATGGCCGCCGGCGCAGTGCCACCCGACCCGCACACCAGCGCTTGCCCGGACGCCGTGCCCAGCGCCCCCGTCACCCCGTCGATGTCGGTGTTGTCGGCGCGCCAACCCGTCGGCGTGCTTACCAGGGTGTTGGCCGACCCAACCTGGTCCGCACGTTCGGTGCGCTCATCGGCGAACCGCAGCGCGGCGAACTTGCACGGCATGGTCACCGACAAGCCGACCCACTCGGGCCCGAACGCGCCGACCACACCGGGCAGCTCGTCGGCGCCGCACTCGATGCGCTCGTAGGTCCAGTCGCTCAGGCCCAGGGCGCGATAGGCGGCCAGGTGCAGCTGCGGGGACTTCGAATGGGCGATCGGCTTGCCCAGCACGGCCGCTTTTCTGGCGTGCGCTGCGTCGATCATCGCGCGGAGTCGAGGACACCGTTGCGCTTAGCCAGCTCGATATTGGCCAGGTGCTGCTGATAGTCCCTGGTGAACAGCGTCGTCCCCTGGGCGTCGATGGTGACGAAATACAGCCAGTCACCCGGCTGGGGATGCTCCGCGGCACGCAGCGCATCGGCCCCGGGCGAACAGATCGCGGTGGCAGGCAGTCCCGGGGAGACATAGGTGTTCCAGGGTGTCCGCTGGGCGCGGTCGGCGTCACTGGTCGCCACTTCGCGGCGGTCGAGCGGATAGTTGACCGTCGAGTCGAATTCCAGCGTGCGGTGCTCGTGCAGGCGGTTGTAGATCACCTGGGCGACCTTCGCGAAATCCTGGGAGTTGGATTCTTGTTGCACCAGCGACGCCACCACCAGGATGTCGTAGGGCGACAAACCCATCACCTGCGCGGTGTCCACCAGCCCGGACTTGAGGTACTCCACGGAACCGGCGCTGATCAGGCTGGCCAAGATGCTTTCGGCCGATGTCGAGGGATCGACGTTGAAGGTCCCCGGGGCGATGAGCCCCTCGATCCGGCGATGATCCTTACCGAGCTCGGCGACCGGCTCCAGGGCCCACGCAGGCACCGCCAACGCGGCGGGAGGGCTGTTGGTTGCCGCCGCCCGCAGGTCGTCGACTGCGACACAGCGGTGATCACCGTCGAGATCCACGCAGGTAGCCCGGGAAATCAAGGTCAGGATGCCCGGCGTCACCACATTGGTCTTCATGTCCGTGGTGTCGTCGAGCTGACGGCCTTCCGGCACGACCAGCCGACCCACCCGGTTGTTGGGGTCGGCCAGCCGCGCGACGGCGTCGGCCGCCGGGATTTCGGTCCGCATCCGGTAGTAGCCCGGCTGGATCGAGTTGATCGCGGCGTTGCCGTGCGCGGCGTTGACGAATGCCCGGACCGTCTTGACCACCCGATGGCCCTGCAGTGTCTCCCCGACCATGGTGGTCGAGTCGCCGTCTTGGATGTGAATGATGACGTCCTGTTTGCCGGAGCCGGTGTAGTCAGAGGCGGAACCGAACATCGTGTGCCAAAGCTTGACGCCGACGAAAACGGCGGCCACCGCGACCACGACGAACAGTGCGAGGGCGATTCTGCCGACGAAATGCCGCCGCCAACGCCCCCGCTGGGCGCGATTCCGGTCGATTCGGCTCATCCGGTGCCGGGGCTTACCGACCGATTCGGGCTCGGCCCGCTGGCGCCGCGCACTGTCAACCATCGGCGAGCTCCCCCGTTACCGCGGCGCGGCGCTGATCGAGCCAGCTCTGCAGGATCGCGACCGCCGCTGCCTGGTCGATCACCGACCGCTGCTCCTTCGCCCGGACACCCGCCGCGCGCAGGGATCGCTGCGCGCTGACGGTGGTCAGCCGCTCGTCGGCAAGCCGTACCGGGATGGGGGGAACCCGGCGTGCCAGCACTTCCGCCAGTTTGCCGGCCAGGTCGATCGCGTCGAGCGCCGCCGGGCCGGTGCGGTCGGCCAGCGTCCGCGGCAAGCCGACGATCACCTCGACCGCCTGCGTTTCGGCGGCCAGTTCGGCCAACCGTCGCACATGCTTGCCGGAACGGTCGCGGCGCACGGTTTCGACAGGGGTGGCCAGGATGCCGTCTGGGTCGCTGCAGGCCACGCCGATGCGCACGCTGCCGACGTCGATGCCGAGCCGTCGTCCCCGTCCAGGATCCTGGTCCGGGTCGCCCGGCCGGTCGGGCAGACGATGCTGTGTTGGGACCACTCAACCGACCCGCGCTATCACGGCGATCTCGGAGCGCACCGCGTCAAGCGCTGCGTCTATGCCGGTGGGATCCTTTCCGGAGCCCTGCGCCAGGTCCGCCTTGCCGCCACCGCGGCCGTCGACGATCGTCGCCAGCCGCTTGACCAGGTCATTTGCGCGGATCCCGAGATCTTGGGCAGCCCGATTGGCGGCGACTGCATACGGCACGGTGGAGCCCTCTGCTCCCGAACCCGCCGCGATCAGCGCAACCACCGCGGGATCGCTGCCCAGCTTGCCGCGAATATCGCCGACCAGGGAGCGCAGGTCGGCGGCCGTCATCCCGCCGGACATCCGTTGCGCCACCACACGGACGTTACCGATATGCTCCGCGCCGGCCGCCGCATCGGTGGCGGCGGCGCGCGCGTTCGCCAGCCGCGCGCGTTCCAGTTCCTTGTCCGCGGCTTTGAGCCGGTCCACCAAACTGGCCACCCGGGCGGGCACCTCTTCGGAGGGCACCTTCAGCGACGACGCCAGCCCGGCCATCAGCGCACGTTCCTTGGCCAGATGACGGTAGGAGTCCAGCCCGACGTAGGCCTCCACCCGGCGGACCCCCGAACCGACCGACGATTCGCCCAGGATGGTCACCGGCCCGATCTGAGCCGAGTTGTGCACATGGGTTCCGCCACAAAGCTCCAGCGAAAACGGCCCGCCGATCTCCACGACGCGCACTTCGTCGGGGTAGCTCTCGCCGAAGAGCGCTATCGCGCCCATCGCCTTGGCTTTCTCGAGTTGCTCGGTGAACGTGTGCACCTCGAAGTCGGCCTGCACGGCCTCGTTGGTCACCTCTTCGATTTGGATACGCTGGTCTTCGGTCAGCGGCCCTTGCCAGTTGAAGTCGAAACGCAGGTAGCCGGGCCGATTCAGCGAACCCGCCTGGACAGCGTTGGGCCCCAGCACCTGTCGCAAGGCGGCGTGCACCATATGGGTACCCGAGTGCCCTTGGGTGGCGCCCCGGCGCCAATGCGGGTCCACCGCCGCCACGACGGTGTCGCCTTCCACGAATTCGCCGGACTCGACGTTAACCCGATGCACCCAAAGGGTTTTGGCGATCTTCTGCACGTCGGTGACCGCAGCTCGGGCGCTCTCGCCTGCTCCGGTTCCGCTGATGGTGCCCTCGTCGGCGATCTGCCCGCCGGACTCGGCGTAGAGCGGGGTGCGGTCCAGCACGAGCTCGACTCGACCTCCCTTGGCCCCTTCCGTTTGCGAGCCGTGGGTGACCACCGGGACGCGTTTGCCGTCGACAAAGATGCCCAGAATCCGGGCCTCGGAGGCCAACTCGTCGAATCCGGTGAATTCGGTGGGACCGGCGTCGATCAGCTCGCGGTAGGCGGTCAGATCGGCGTGCGCGTGTTTGCGCGCGTCGGCGTCGGCCTTGGCGCGGCGGCGCTGCTGCGCCATCAGCTCCCGGAAGCCGATTTCGTCGACCTGCAGGCCGGCCTCTGAGGCCATCTCCAAGGTGAGTTCGATCGGGAAGCCGTAGGTGTCGTGCAGGGTGAAGGCATCCGGGCCGGAGATCCTGGTGGCGCCGGCCTTTTTGGTGGCGCCGGCCACCTCGTCGAACAACTTCGAGCCCGAAGCCAGCGTGCGATTGAACGCGGTCTCCTCGGCAACGGCGATGCGCCTGATCCGGTCGAAATCGGCGACCAGTTCCGGATATGACGGGCCCATGGCGTCACGCACGGTTGCCATCAGGTCGCCGACGATGGGGCCCTCGATGTCGAGCAGCTTGGCCGAGCGGATTACCCGGCGCAGCAGCCGGCGCAGCACGTATCCGCGTCCGTCGTTGCCGGGGGTGACGCCGTCTCCGATCAGGATCGCCGCGGTGCGGCTGTGGTCGGCGATGACCCGGTAGCGCACGTCGTCTTCGTGGTTGCCGACATCGTAGGAACGCGCGGCGACGGTCGCCACTTTGTCGATGACCGGCCGCAGCAGGTCGGTCTCGTAGACGTTGTGGACACCCTGCAGCACGAACGCGACCCGCTCCACACCCATGCCGGTGTCGATGTTCTTGCGCGGCAACGGCCCGAGGATCTCGAAGTCGGTTTTGCCCGCACCTTCGCCGCGTTCGCTTTGCATGAACACCAAGTTCCACAGCTCGACGTAGCGATCTTCGTTGGCGATCGGCCCGCCGCCGACGCCGAACTCTTCTCCGCGGTCGTAGTAGATCTCCGAGGACGGGCCGCACGGTCCCGGGATGCCCATCGACCAGTAGTTGTCTTCCATGCCGCGGCGCTGGATCCGTTCGGCCGGCAGCCCGGCGATCTCCTGCCACAGCCGAAAGGCCTCGTCGTCGTCGAAATAGACCGTCGTCCAGATCCGTTCGGGATCCAGGCCGTAGCCACCGTGTCCGACGCTGTTGGTCAACAGGGTCCACGCCAGTTCGATGGCGCGGCGCTTGAAATAGTCGCCGAACGAGAAATTGCCGGCCATCTGAAAGAACGTGTTGTGCCGGGTGGTGATACCGACCTCGTCGATATCGGGTGTGCGGATGCACTTCTGAATGCTGGTTGCCGTCCGGTACGGAGGGGTGCGCGCGCCCAGGAAGTACGGCACGAACTGAACCATGCCCGCGTTGACGAACAGCAGGTTGGGGTCGTCGAGGATCACCGACGCACTCGGCACCTCGGTGTGGCCCGCCTTCACGAAATGATCAAGAAACCTCTTCCTGATCTCGTGTGTCTGCACTTCTGTTCCGCTCTTCCTGTTTACGTGGACGCCTATTCCCAGCCTATTCGCCGGGCGATGCTTGGGGCTTTTCGGTGCCCTGATACCGGGCCGCTAACCCTCCAGAAAGCTCAACCGAACCGAGCGGCGGGGATTGTCGCGATTCAGGTCGACCAGGACAACGCTTTGCCAGGTGCCCAGTAGCGGGTCCCCGTGCGAGACCGGCACCGTCACCGACGGCGCGACCAGCGCCGGCAACACATGGTCCGCGCCGTGGCCCGCCGAGCCGTGCGCATGCCGGTAACGGTCGTCGCGCGGCAACAGCCGTTCCAGCGTGTCGACCAGGTCGTCATCCGAGCCGGCACCGGTTTCGATGATCGCGACCCCCGCCGTCGCGTGCGGAACGAACACGTTGCACAGCCCGTCCCCGCGCGACCAGCAGAACCCGCGCACCGCATCGGTGAGATCGACGATGCGGCGGCCGGAGGTGTCCACGTCCAGCACATCGGTATGCACCCGGTCAAGCCTACGGGCGAGCCCCCGACCTGCCCAGCGAGCGGACGATCGTTTGTGAGCGCGGCCACACCCGGAAAAGTCATTGCGGCGGGTAACGGGCAGGAGGAAGGTATCTGGTGGGACCGGTGGCGCCACCGGGGCGCTGCCCCGACACAGGAGGGGGTCGGCCGTGTACGCACGCTCTACCACCATCCAGGCGCAACCGTTGTCGGTCGACATCGGAATTGCGCACGTTCGCGATGTCGTCATGCCCGCACTGACGGAATTCGACGGGTGCCTCGGGTTGTCGTTGTTGGTCGACCGGCAGTCCGGCACCTGCATCGCCACCAGCTCCTGGGAGACCGTGGAGGCGATGCGCGCCAGCGCCGAGCGGGTCGCGCCCGTCCGCGACCGGGCCGCGCTGATGTTCGACGGCAGCGCCCGAGTCGAGGAATGGGAGATCGCTTTGCTGCACCGCGACCACCACTCCCGCCCGGGTGCCTGTGTGCGGGCCACCTGGCTCAAGGTGGTGCCGGATCAGCTCGGCCGATCGCTGGACTTCTACCGGACGTCGGTGCTTCCCGAAATGCAGAACCTCGACGGTTTCAGCAGTGCCAGTCTGCTTGTCGACCACCCCGCGAACCGGCGGGCGGTGTCGTGCTCGACGTTCGACAGCATGGACGCGATGGCCCGCAACCGCGACCGGGCGACCGAGCTGCGCAGCAGGCGCGTCCGCGAGCTGGGCGCCGAGGTGATCGACGTGGCCGAATTCGAGCTCGCGGTCGCCCACCTGCGGGTACCCGAGCTGGCCTGAGCGCCGGCGGGCCCGTCGAACGATCAGCGACGTTTCCGGCGGATGATCGCCCGCAGCCGCTCCAGCCTGCCGGCCATCTCCCGCTCGCCGCCGCGGCCGGTGGGCCGGTAGTAGTCGACGCCCACCAGCTCGTTCGGCGGATATTGTTGCGCCACCACGCCGTCCGGTGCGTCGTGGGAGTACGCGTAGCCCTGCGCATGACCCAGCGCCGCCGCGCCCGAGTAGTGCCCGTCCCGCAGGTGGGGCGGCACCAGGCCGGCCTTGCCGCCCTTGATGTCGTCCATGGCCGCCGCCAGCGCGGTGGTGACCGCATTCGATTTCGGCGCGGTCGCGAGGTGGATGGTGGCATGCGCCAGCGTCAGCTGGGCTTCGGGCATGCCGATCAGCGCCACCGTCTGCGCGGCGGCGACCGCGGTCTGCAGCGCGGTCGGATCGGCCATGCCGATGTCCTCGCTGGCCAGGATCATCAGCCGGCGGGTGACGAATCGTGGATCCTCCCCGGCGACCAGCATGCGGGCCAGATAGTGCAGGGCGGCATCGACATCCGAGCCGCGCACCGACTTGATGAACGCGCTGATGACGTCATAGTGCTGGTCGCCGTCGCGGTCGTAGCGCACCGCGGCCTCGTCCAGCGATTGCTCGATGACCTCGACACTGACCCGCTCGCTGGCTGCCTGGGCCGCTTCAGCCGCCACTTCCAGCGCGGTCAGGGCCCGGCGGGCATCGCCGGCGGCCAGTCGCACCAGCAGGTCAACGGCTTCGGACTGCACCGTGACCCGCCCGCCCAGCCCGCGGGGATCATCGATCGCCCGCTCGACTACCGTGCGGATGTCGTCGGCGGTCAGCGGCCGCAGCTGCAGGATCAGCGATCGCGACAGCAGCGGCGCCACCACCGAAAACGACGGATTCTCCGTGGTCGCCGCCACCAGCAACACCACCCGGTTCTCCACCGCGGAGAGCAGGGCATCCTGCTGGGTCTTGGAGAACCGGTGCACTTCATCGATGAACAGCACCGTCTGCTCACCGCGAACGAGCGCCTGCCGTGCATTCTCTATAACGGCGCGAACGTCTTTCACCCCGGCCGACAAAGCCGACAGCGCCTCGAAGCGGCGGCCGGTCGCCTGCGAGATGAGCGCGGCCAGGGTGGTCTTACCGCTCCCGGGTGGGCCGTACAGGATGGCCGACGCCACTCCCGATCCCTCGACCAGTCGGCGTAGCGGCGACCCGGGTGCCAGCAGGTGGTCCTGACCGACGACCTCGTCCAGCGCTGCCGGGCGCATCCGGACCGCCAGCGGGGCGCCCGCCGACACGCCCGGGCCGGCATTGACCGCC
>CAYNLB010000004.1:61781-73878 GCA_964397935.1 uncultured Mycobacterium sp. | reverse complement strand
CCACGTACTCCACCGCGCCGTCGTCGAGCACGATCCGCGCGTCAGCGCCGTCCGGACCGGACGCCTCGGTCCGATACACCGCCTTGCCCGGTTCGGTGCGCCAGATCAGCGTGGTGAGTGTCTCGCCGGGGAACACCGGCGAGGTGAACCGCGCGTCAATCGCGGTGATGTTGGCGGCCACACCGTTGCCGAGCGCGGCGACCAGCGCCCGGCCCGACACCCCGTAGGTGCACAGGCCGTGCAGGATCGGCTTGGGAAATCCGGCCAGTTCCCGGGCGAACCAAGGGTCGCTGTGCAGCGGATTGCGGTCACCGGAGAGCCGGTAGATCAGTGCCTGATCTTCGCGGGTCGGCAGCGCGATCCGGGCGTCGGGCTCGCGGTCCGGGAATTCGGGTGCTAGCGGCCGCTGACCCGGCGCTCCGCCGAAGCCGCCCGACTGGCGGATGACCAGAGTGGTCAGTGTTTCCGCGATGAGCGCACCCGACTCCGGGTCGGTGCCGCGGCCGCGCAGCATGATGACCGCATTCTTGCCCTCCCCCTTGTCCTGGATGTCGGCGACTTCGGAGACCACCGACAGCTTGCCGGCGGGCGGCAGCGGAGCATGCAGCCGGATGCCCTGCGAGCCATGTAAGAGGAGGGCGTGGTTGAACGTCCCGATCTTGCCCGCCGCACCGAAGGCCGGGCAGCAGATCACCGCATACGTGGGCAGCACCTGCTGGGGGGTGTCGTGGCTGTTCTCGGTGGTGAACGGCAGGTCATCGACGCCGGCGCCGACACCGAGCGCGTAGAGCAGCGTTTCCCGGTCGGTCCATTCGAACGGCATAGGGTCGGTTTTCGCGCCGACAGAACTCGGGTCAATCGCCATCAGGAGTCTCCTCTCGAGGATTTTCTGCACCTAACCATCGCAAACCCTTCCCACCGATGCCGTCGGCAGGGCAGGCTATTTGCATGCCCAAGCGCAGCTTGATCCAGACGGCCTCGAAAGCGGTGGCCGCGCTCGCCGCAACGGTAATCGTCGGTGCCTGCGGCGGATCACCGCAGGCACGCAACATCACGGTGACGTTCATCCGGCACGGACAGTCCGAAGCCAACGCCGACGGGATGATCAACACCGCGGTGCCGGGTCCGGGCCTGACCCCGGAGGGCAAGGGGCAGGCCGAACAGGTGGCGCACCAACTCGGCCACAAGGACTACGACGGCGTCTACGCCTCCACCATGGTGAGGGCGCAGCAAACCGCGGCGCCCTTGGCCGCCGAACTCGGCAAGCAAGTCGAGGTCCTGCCCGGTCTCCGGGAGATCAATGCCGGCTGGTACAACGGCAAACCCGAGTCGATGGCCTCGGCGACATACCTGCTGGCGCCGGTGGACTGGCTGCACGGAGACCGGCAGGACAGCGTCCCGGGCGGGGCGAACGGGAACGAGTTCAACGACCGATTCAGCGCGGCCATCCAGAAGATCTACAACAGCGGCCAGCACAACCCGGTGGTGTTCTCGCACTTGTACGCCATCATGTACTGGACGCTGATGAACACCAAGAACGGCAAGAACAGCCTGGCGACCACCCACCCGCTGCCCAACATCGGCCGCGTGGTGATCACCGGCAACCCGGTGAACGGCTGGACGCTGGTGGACTGGGACGGCATCCGCGACTTTCGCAGCTGATCGCGTGGCGATCGCAAGCGTGGCGGAGCCGGGCGCTGGGGATCGCCACCATCGGCACGGTTGACGGGTGCGGCTGTCAGCCGCCACGATGACTGCATGCGATATGTCGTTACCGGCGGTACCGGGTTTATTGGTCGCCGCGCCGTGTCACGTCTGCTGGCCACCCGGCCCGATGCCCGGGTGTGGGTCCTGGTCCGACGGCAATCGCTGGGACGCTTCGAACGCCTCGCCGCCGAGTGGGGCGAGCGGGCAAAACCGCTGGTTTCAGACCTGACCGCGCTCGAATTGACCGACGACATCGTCGCCGAACTGGGCGAGATCGATCATGTGGTGCACTGCGCGGCGATCTACGACACCATCGCCGGCGACGCCGGACAAACCGCCGTGAACGTCGCTGATGTTGCAGCCACCCGAGCGGCCATCGGGCTGGCCCTGCGTCTGGACGCCACGTTCCACCACCTGTCGTCGATCGCCGTGGCGGGCGACTTCCCCGGCGAGTACACCGAGGACGACTTCGACGTCGGCCAGCAGTTGCCGACCCGCTATCACCAGACGAAGTTCGAAGCCGAGTTGCTGGTGCGTTCGACCGCCGGACTGCGTTACCGCATCTATCGCCCGGCAGTGGTGGTGGGCAATTCACGTACCGGCGAGCGGGACAGGATCGACGGGCCGTACTACTTCTTCGGCATATTGTCGGCGTTGGCTGTATTACCCAAGGTGACGCCGATCCTGCTGCCCGACACCGGACGCACCAACATCGTCCCGGTCGACTACGTCGTCGACGCGCTCGTCGCGCTCATGCACGCCGAGGGTTTCGACGGGCGAACGTTTCACCTCACCGACGTCAAAAACGTTGGCCTGAAAGACATCTACCGCGGCGTCGCCAAGGCGGCCGGACTGCCGACGGTGCGCGGGTCGCTGCCCCGCTCGGTCACGGCCCCGGTGCTGAAGGTGCGCGGGCGCGCCAGGATGCTGCGCAACATGGCGGCCACCCAGCTGGGCATCCCCGCCGAAGTTTTCGACCTCGTTGACCTGGCACCGACGTTCGTCAGCGAACGGACCCGAGAAGCGCTGCGCGGCAACGGGATACAACTGCCCGAGTTTTCCGACTACGCACCCAACCTGTGGCGCTACTGGGCCGACCACCTCGACCCGGATCGTGCCCGCCGTGATGATCCGAGAGGACCGCTGCACGGTCGGCATGTCATCATCACCGGCGCATCCAGCGGCATCGGACGGGCCTCGGCGATCGCCGTCGCGGAGCGAGGCGCAACGGTGTTCACGCTGGCCCGCAACGGCGCCGCGCTCGATCAACTGGTTGCCGAGATCCGCGCGAAGGGCGGTGACGCACATGCCTTCACCTGCGATGTCACCGAGTCGGATTCGGTGCAGCACACCATAAAAGACATCCTGGGCCGTTTCGACCACGTCGACTACCTGGTGAACAACGCCGGCCGGTCGATCCGCCGCTCGGTGGTCAACGCATCCGACCGGATGCACGACTACGAGCGGGTGATGGCGGTCAACTACTTCGGCGCCGTGCGGATGGTGCTGGCGCTGCTGCCGCACTGGCGTGACCGGCGGTTCGGTCACGTCGTCAACGTCTCCAGTGCCGGCGTGCAGGCTCGCAATCCCAAGTACAGCTCGTATCTGCCGACCAAGGCGGCACTGGATGCGTTCGCCGACGTGGTGGCGTCGGAAACGCTTTCCGACCACATCACGTTCACCAACATCCACATGCCGCTCGTCGCGACCCCCATGATCGTGCCGTCACACCGACTCAACCCGGTGCCGGCGATCAGTCCCGAGCGCGCGGCGGCGATGGTGGTGCGTGGTCTGATCGAGAAGCCGGCACGCATCGATCCCCCACTGGGCACCCTGGCCGAAGCCGGCCACTACTTCGCGCCCAGGCTGTCGCGGCGAATCCTGCACCAGCTGTACCTCGGCTACCCCGATTCGGCCGCGGCGCGCGGAATGCCCACCACCCCGGTTCCTGCTCGGCCGACGAAACGCAAGCCCACGCGGCCGGTCCGCGCCTTCACCGGCGGTCTCCGGACACCCCGACCGGTGAAACGACTGATCCGCCTGGTCCCCGGCGTGCACTGGTAAAGCCGTTCCACCGGTCGCATCCTGCACGGGCGATCCGGCCGATCGACCGCTGACGTTCGGCGGCCGCGTATCGTTGCCGCAGTGCACCCCGTGTTCATCGACGTCGACACCGGCGTGGACGACGCATTGGCGCTGATCTACCTGCTGGCCAGCCCGGACGCCGACCTGGTTGGGATCGCCTCGACCGGTGGAAACGTTGCGCTACAACAGGTTTGCGACAACAACTTGGGCCTGCTCAACTTGTGCGGGGCCGCCGGCGTCCCGGTCTCCAAGGGTTCCGATGAAACCCTGACCGGCCCGATGCGCCTCCCCTCCAAAGTGCACGGCCCCCGGGGATTGGGGTACGCCGACCTGCCGCCGGCCGTTTGCGGGCCGACCGACTACGACGCGGCAACGGCGTGGGTGCGCGCGGCGCACGCCTTCCCCGGTGAGCTCGTCGGGGTGGCGACCGGTCCGTTGACCAATCTCGCGCTGGCGCTGCGCGCCGAACCCGCACTCCCGACGCTGCTGGACCGGCTGGTGATCATGGGTGGGTCCTATGACCACCGCGGCAACACCACGCCGGTGGCGGAATGGAACATCAGCGTGGACCCCGAGGCGGCGGCCGAGGTTCTCACCGCGTGGTCCGTGCAACATTCTGCACTGCAGGAGCTTCCGATTCTGTGCGGCCTCAATCTGACCCGAAAGGTTGCGATGACGCCGGACCACCTGGCGCGGCTGGCGGCGGCCGCCGGGTCGTCGACAACTGTGATGAGCCTGCGCGACGAACGCGGCACCCGGTCGTCGGCGTCCAACCCGCTGATCCGGATGATCGAAGACGCGATGCGGTTCTACCTGGAGGCCTACCACGACAACGGGCACGGATATCAGGCGCACATGCACGATCCGCTGGCCGCCGCCGTCGCCCTGGACCCCGGCCTGATCTCGACCCGCCCGGCGACGGTGGACATCGAGCTGACCGGGACCCTGACCCGCGCCATGACGGTGACCGACTGGTCGGGGCGACGAGAACCCAACGCGCTGATCGGTGTTGACCTGAAAACTGGTGACCCGGCGGCATTTTTCGACCGGTTCATCGAACGGATTGGACCCTTCGCACGCCGGGTAACTGATAGCACATGAACATTCGCCGCATTGAACTCATGCGCATGGCATGGGGCGCAGCGCTGGTGATCGCCCCGGGCGCTGTGCTCGCCCGGGTGCACGGACTGCAAGTGGACCGCAAGGCGCTCGTGGTCGCCCGGATCCTGGGGACACGCCATCTGCTCCAGACGGTGCTCTCGGGCATCAACCCCAGCCCGGAAAAGCTTGCGGCCGGTGTTTGGGTCGATTCCGTGCACGCATTGACCGCATTCGGTCTGGCGGCGGTTGACCGCGACCGGGCCAGGGCGGGCATCGTCGACGGCGCCGTCGCGCTGTCCTGGGCCGGCCTGTGCGCACGCGAACTGCGCTCCGGCAGCGCACCCCGCGCCGACACCGTCCGCGGCCTTGACCGGTTAGCCCGCACGGTGATCGGGGCATTGCCGGGCGGTCGCGGGCTGATGGAACGAGCGCAGCAAGTACGCGCCGATCAAGCTTAGCGGCCGCTCGTTTGGCGAAGCGGCCGCTGGGTAATGCACCGATCATGGCTTTCGCCGATTACCAAAACGAGCTGTACGACCAATCGCTACACGGCGATGCGCCGCAGTACCCGATCAGGTTCGAGGAGCTGGAGGCCAAAGCGTCGGCGGCGATGACGCCGAAAGTGCGCGGATACGTGGCCGGCGGCGCCGGTGACGAGCACACCCAGCGAGCCAACTGTGAAGCATTCAAGCGGTGGGGCTTGTATCCACGCATGGGCATCGCCCCCGAACAGCGCGACATGTCGATCGAGCTGTTCGGGGTGAGCTTCCCGTCTCCCGTCTTCATGGCGCCCATCGGGGTGATCGGGGTGTGCGCTCAGGACGGTCACGGCGACCTGGCCTGCGTGCGGGCCTCGATCCGCACCGACGTGCCGTTCTTCGTGGGGACGCTGACGGCCGATCCGATGGAGGATCTCGCCGCCGCGCTCGGCAACACCCCGGCGTTTTTCCAGCTGTACACGCCACCGGACCGGGAGATGGCCGCCAGCCTGGTGCACCGCGCCGAGGCATGCGGTTTCAAGGGCATCGCCGTCACCCTCGACACCTGGGTCACGGGCTGGCGGCCCCGCGACCTGAGCGGCGGGAACTACCCTCAGGTGCCGAGCGGGTGCCTGGCCAACTACACCAGTGATCCGGTTTTCCGGGCCGGCCTGCAACCGGGCGAAGATGCCAACGAGGCGGCGGTGCGCAAGTTGCCGATTTTCGGCGGCCCGTTCCGGTGGGACGATTTGAAGTGGCTGCGCGCGGAGACCACGCTGCCGCTGATGGTCAAGGGCATCTGTCACCCCGATGATGCGCGCCGTGCCAAAGACATTGGTGTGGATGGTATTTACTGTTCCAACCACGGGGGCCGCCAGGCCAACGGCGGACTGCCCACATTGGACTGCCTGCCCGGCGTGGTCGAGGCCGCCGACGGGCTGCCGGTGTTGTTCGATTCGGGGATCCGCGGCGGCGACGACATCATCAAGGCCCTCGCACTGGGAGCAACCGCAGTGGGGATCGGCCGCCCCTACGCCTACGCTCTGGCGCTCGGCGGTGTCGACGGCGTCGTGCACGTACTGCGCTCCCTATTGGCCGAGGCGGACCTGATCATGGCCGTCGACGGGTATGCCTCGCTGAAGGACCTGACGCCCGAAGCGCTGCTGCCCACCGGATAGTACTGGGGCGCAACCTCACTCGTAGCTTCCCTCGAGGTACCAGTGTCGCTGGCGGTAGCACACCAGCAACGCGCGTTGGCTTTCCAGCAAGACCTGGGCGCGGGCGGTGCGACCCTTGCCTTGCTCGGGGTCCCACCATCGCTCGTCGACCGGCCACGGGCCGGCCCACCAGCACAGTCGCTCGTCCGCACCGTGGACGATCATTCGCGCAGGGTCGGCGGAGAACATTCCCCGGCCGGTCACGCGTACCGGGTTCCCTTGGGCATCAAGCAATTCCACCGGTTCTTCCAGCAACACGGCCGGCGCCGGCTCGGGCAGTTGGCCGGGCCATGGCAGGGCCGGGTCGACGTGCGGCACCGGCTCGTCGCCCAGCGGGGTCAACGTGATGCGTTCGGCCGGCCCACGACCACCGGAGAGCACCGGCACCTGCACCGCCTTCGGGCCGAGCAGGCCTTGCACCCGCACCAGCGCCCGACGGGCCCTAAGCCTGTCTTCCTCACCGAGACCGCCCCACAACGGCAACTGCAGCGCCTCGGCGGACACTACCTCCACCGCCTGCAGCCGCAACAGCGTCATCGCCGTGGTGGGCCGGGCCTCCCACGCGGTCCGATTGCTCAACCACCCGTCCAGTTGCCAGCGCACCCGGTCGGCGGTGGCGTCCTCGGTCAACGGCTCGGCGCACCGCCACACCCGGATGCGTTCTTCGCCGCGTTCAGTGACGGCGTGAATGGCCAGCCGGGTACATCCCACTCCGGCAGCCATCAACCTCTGATGCAACGCACCGGCCAGTGAGCGTCCGGCGAATGCCGCGGCATCAACCCGGTCGATCGGCGGATCGCAGTCCAGCACGGCCTCGAGCTCCGGCGGCGGCTCCCGCCCGGACGGTCCCCGCTCGGGTTCGCCACGGGCCAGCCGGTGCGCGGTGACCCCGTCGGCGCCGAACCGGGAGGCCACGTCGCTACGGGATAGTGCGGCGAACTGCCCGATGGTACGAATCCCCATCCGCCACAACAGATCCGTCAGTTCTTCTCGCCCCGGACCGGACAGGCTCGGCTCGGTGGCAAGTTGGCGGACCGACAGCACCGACAGAAACTTCGCGTCGTCTCCCGCCCGGACGACGCGGCCCGCCCGCGCGGCGTAGACCGCGGTGGACAACTGGTCGGCGATCCCGACCTGACACTCGGCCCCGGCCACTGAACTCACAGCCACCGCGTCGATCAGCCGCTCGGCGGCGTGGGCCTCGGACCCGAAATAGCGGGCCGCCCCGCGCACCGGCAACACCAGGAGACCCGGCCGCAGCACCTCGGCGCGGGGCACCAGATCGTCCACCGCCGCAACCACCGCTTCGAAGAAGCGGGCGTCGCGGTCCGCGTCGGCGGTCGCGACGTGCAATTGCGGGCAGCGCGCCGCCGCCTCCCGGCGTCGCAGTCCACGCCGCACTCCCGCCGCACGGGCGGCCGACGAACAGGCGATCACCCGGTTGGCCAAAGTGACCGCGACCGGTGCCGTCGGGGACCGCCCCGCTGCTGCCGCCGCCGCGACCGCGGGCCAGTCCATGCACCAGATCGCCAACACCCGGGAAGCCCTGAAACTCACCCGTACTCACCCGGCTCGTACCCGGCCGATCGTCCGCCCCGCGCACACCCCGCTGACCTGCAGCCGCACCCGACCGATCCGCCCGAATCCGGGCCGGCCACCCGCGGTGATCTCGTAGCCGCAGACCCGGGCCGCAAGCCGCGTCGGCGCCCCTTGCCAGTCGCCGTCGGTGACCAACAGGGTGCAGCCTTTGTGGCGGGCACGGGCCACCACTGCCCGCGCCCGGGTCTGCAGCACCCGACGCCCGCCCAGACCGAGGACCACCAGATCCATGCCGTCGACGAGCACCGCGGCTACCTCGACCGGATCGGTTCCGGGGTCCGGTATCACCGCGAGCCGGCTCAGATCCGCCCCCATCTCCGCGGCGGCCAGCAGCCCGATGTCCGGCTGGCCGACGATGGCCGCGTTGCCCCCCGCCGCCGTTACCGCGGCCACCATGCTCAACAACAGCGACCTGGCTCCCGACAACACCGCTACCGTGCCCCGCGGCAAGGGCGCCGGCAGCGAATCCGCAAGCCACTGCGGAAGCGCCAGCCGGGATTCCGATTCCGGCAGCAGGTCATCGACGCGGGCGACGGTTTTCCCGGACGCCGCCCCGGACGACTTCCCAGACAACAAAGCCATCCGCCGGCGCAGCGACTCGAGCTGCTCAGCACGGGCCTCCTGGCGGTGGCCGGGGGCAAAAGCCGAAGTCATACCGGGTTTCCCATGTTCGAAAATATGTTCGATTACGTGAGTAAACACCCGCCCGCTGACAACCGTCAAGCGACGTGAGAGGCTGCTTTATGCGCTCGGTACTGGTGGTGCTGATGGTGCTTTTTGGTAGCACCTTTACGGCGCCGACCCACGCCGCGCCCTGTCAGCCCGCGGAGCTCTTCGCCACCGACAACACCGCCGTCATCACCGATCCCAATTCGGATACGGCCGCCCAACTGCAGGACGGGTTGCAGCTCTTCGAGGCACAGGCCGACGCGACGCTTGCCCACAACGACGACGTGGTGACGGGGTCGACCCTGCTCGACGGATTCACCTGGTCGCCCGAACTACGGCGGGTCACCTACGAGCGCTCACGCGAATTCCATCTGTGCGGCACCAATGGTTCGTCGCACACCGCCGCCGCGGCGTTGCGCCGCCAGTTCCACCAGCAAACGGTGCTGACCTTCGACTATCTGCCGCAGCGGGCGCCCGGGGCCGACTCGATCCTCGTCACCGCGCCCGGCGTCGACGGCGCGAGCTTCCGTGATGCGCTGGCGGCCGATTCGGCCGCCCACACCCTATTGCCGGCGGGCTCGGTCACCACCGACCAGACCCTGATCCTGGTCGCCGGCGTCGGCGATCTCGAGACGGCCCACCGGCTCGTCAGCGAGGCGGGCGGGAATTGGGATACGGCCACGATCGCCTACGGCAGGCGCGAACTCGTCCAGGCTTAGCTGGAGCGCGCGGATCAACCTAGCTATTCCCACTCGATGGTGCCGGGCGGTTTGCTGGTGATGTCGAGCACCACGCGGTTGACCTCGGCCACCTCGTTGGTGATCCGGGTCGAGATGCGCTCCAGCACGTCATAGGGTACGCGTGTCCAGTCGGCGGTCATGGCGTCCTCACTGGACACCGGCCGCAGCACGATCGGGTGCCCGTAGGTGCGGTTGTCGCCCTGCACGCCGACCGAGCGGACGTCGGCCAACAGCACCACCGGGCACTGCCAGATCGAGTTGTCCAGGTTCGCCGCGGTCAGTTCCTCGCGCGCGATCGAATCGGCGCGCCGCAAGGTGTCCAGCCGCTGCGCGGTGACCTCACCGACGATCCGGATGCCCAATCCCGGCCCCGGAAACGGCTGGCGCGAAACGATTTCCTCCGGCAGGCCCAACTCCCGCCCGACCGCACGCACCTCGTCCTTGAACAGCAGCCGCAGCGGCTCGACGAGTTTGAACTTCAGGTCGCCGGGCAGGCCGCCGACGTTGTGGTGGCTTTTGATGTTCGCGGCGCCGCTGCCCCCACCAGACTCGACCACGTCCGGATACAACGTGCCCTGCACCAGGAACTCTACATCGCTCTCGGCGGATCCCTTGTCGCTCAAGATATCCCGTACTGCACCCTCGAACGCCCGAATGAACTGCCGACCGATGATCTTGCGTTTGCCTTCGGGATTGGTCACCCCCGACAGCGCCTGGATGAAGGTCTGGGCCGCGTCGACGGTGACCAGATTGGCGCCGGTGGCGGACACGAAATCGCGCTGTACCTGCGCCCGCTCCCCGGCGCGCAACAGTCCGTGGTCGACGAAGACACAGGTCAACTTCTCGCCGATGGCACGCTGCACCAGTGCGGCGGCCACCGCGGAATCCACGCCGCCGGACAAACCGCAAATCGCATGGCCGTCGCCGATCTGAGCACGCACCTGCTCGACGAGCGCGGTGGCGATGTTGGCGGGCGTCCAGTCCGCGCCCAGTCCGGCGAAGTCGTGCAGGAAGCGACTCAGCACCCGTTGTCCGTACGGCGTGTGCATGACTTCCGGGTGGTACTGCACCCCGGCCAGGCTACGGTCGCGGCTCTCGAAGGCGGCAACCGCGGCGCCCGGGCTGCTGGCCACCACGTCGAATCCGTCCGGTGCGGCGGTGACCGCGTCCCCATGGCTCATCCACACCGGCTGAACACTGGGCAGTCCCGAATGCAGCTCGCCACCAAGGACTTTCAGTTCAGTGCGCCCGTACTCGCTGGTTCCGGTGCGGGCGACGGTCCCGCCCAGCACCTGCGCCATGGCCTGGAAGCCGTAGCAGATGCCGAACACCGGCACACCGAGGTCGAACAGCGCCGGATCGAGTTGCGGAGCTCCTTCGGCATACACGCTGGCCGGTCCGCCGGACAGGATCAGCGCCAGCGGCCGATGGGCTTTGATTTCCTCGATCGAGGCGGTGTGCGGGATGACCTCGGAGAAAACCCGTGCCTCCCGGACCCGGCGGGCGATCAACTGCGCGTACTGTGCCCCGAAATCGACCACTAGCACCGGCCGATCCGGCCCGGTCGCTTCGGGACCACCAAGATTCGCCACGCTGCAAGCTTAATGGGGGTCTACACCCGGCGTCTCCGCGTCTCGCCGCGTCCATCATCGGCGGTTATCCTGGTGTCCTTGCACCGAGGTGATGAGGAGTCATCCATGAGCAAAGATGCCGTGGCTGGCCCGGGCAGCGTTGTTTCCGCCCGCGAACTGACCAGTGTTTCCGGTGACGCGGTACCGATTCCCGATCCCAACCGACTCGTCCATTTGCAGTTCCGGCGCTTCGCCGGCTGTCCCATCTGCAACGTTCACCTGCAGTCGATCGTGCGCCGACACGGCGAGATCGCCAACGCCGGTATCCGTGAGGTCGTCGTATTCCACTCGACCGACGACGAATTGCGGCAATACGTCGGCGATTTGCCGTTCGCGGTGATCGGCGACCCGGCCAAGGCGTTGTACGCCGAGTTCGGCGTCGGCTCCTCGCCGCGTTCCGTGCTCGACCCGCGCGCGGTGCCGCCCACGGTGGTGGCGATGGCCCGTCCCCGCTATTGGCGAAACCGGGGCGGCATGCCGGTGACCAATCCGCATCCGACCGGCGGCCATCTGGGCCTACCCGCGGACTTTCTGATCGGCCCGGACGGCCGTGTCGTGGCGTGCAAGCACGGCACTCATGCCAACGACCAGTGGTCGGTGGACGAGGTGCTGGCACACGTCCACAGCGCGAACGCCTGACGCAAAGCCCGACGCGTCCGGGTCGGGCTTGAAGTCGAGCCGCCACAGCTCCGCCTACGCTTGGCTTCGCTCGCTCGGCAATCGATCTCGATCCGATACGTCACCTTCCAGCGCGGTCGACGTTCATGTCCATGAACTCGACGTGGATCCGGACTGGGACGAGCCGGCGACGACGGCGTCGGGACGTGGCGCACGGAACCTGGGCTTCGCCGGCACGGCACGCAAAGAAT